>JAJFUK010000011.1 GCA_021372435.1 Actinomycetes bacterium
CGAGAAGTGGCTCGTCCTTACCGACGAAGGGCCGACTCCCTACAACTCGTTCTATGATGCCCAGGAGAAGCTGACCCTGCGGCACGTCGGGATCATCGACCCGGAGGACATCGACGACTATCTCGAAGCGGGAGGCTATCAGGCGCTGTACAAGGTCCTCTCCGAGATGACCCCACAACAGGTGATCGACGAGATAAAGCGGTCCGGGCTGAGGGGCCGTGGTGGGGCCGGCTTCCCCACCGGGCAGAAATGGGAGTTCGCCGCGGGCTACAGCTCGCCCGACGGTGTCAAGTACTTCATCTGCAACGGCGATGAAGGCGATCCCGGCGCATTCATGGACTGCTCGGCGCTGGAGGGCGAACCTCACGCCGTGTTCGAGGGCATGGCGATAGGGGCCTATGCGATCGGAGCTTCGACCGGTTACATGTATGTGAGGGCGGAGTACCCGCTGGCGTTACGCCGCATCAAGATCGGCCTCAAGGCGGCCGAGGAACGGGGTCTCATCGGCGACAACATCATGGGATCCGATTTTTCCTTCCATATCAGGCTGAAAGAAGGAGCGGGCGCCTTCGTGTGCGGCGAAGAGACGGCGCTGATGCAGTCCATCGAAGGCGACCGGGGGATGCCTCGCCTGCGGCCCCCCTTCCCGGCGGAATCGGGACTGTGGAAGCGCCCCACCAACATCAACAACGTCGAGACCCTTGCAGTAGTGCCTTGGATCATCACGAACGGGGCCGAGGCGTTCGCGGCCCGGGGATACGAGAGGTCGAAAGGCACCAAGGTCTTCGCCCTCGCCGGCAAGGTCAATCGCACCGGCCTGGCCGAGGTCCCTATGGGGATGCCGCTGCGGGAGGTCATCTTCGGCATCGGGGGCGGCGTCAAGAACGGCAAGAAGTTCAAAGCCGTGCAGATGGGCGGTCCCTCGGGTGGCTGTCTTCCGGAAGCGCTTCTCGACCTGCCGGTCGATTATGAGACGATCAATAAGACCGGCGCCATCGTCGGTTCCGGGGGGATGATCGTGATCGACGAGGACAACTGCATCGTCGACACGGCGCGCTACTTCCTGAGCTTCACCCAGGCAGAGAGCTGCGGCAAGTGCCCGCCCTGCCGCATCGGCACCAAGCGGATGCTCGACCTGCTCACAAAGATCTGCGACGGCAAAGGGACGCTCGCCGATCTTGCCTTTCTGGAGGAGATGGCCGAGCAGGTGAAGGTGAGTTCGCTCTGCGCACTCGGGGGCACGGCTCCGAACCCGGTGTTCACCGCGCTCAGGTACTTCCGGGACGAGTTCGAGGAGCATGTGGTCGAGAAGAGATGCCGGGCAGGCATCTGCACCGCCCTGGTCACGTACTCTATCGACCCCGAGAAGTGCACCGGTTGTCGCGCCTGCGCGCGGGTATGCCCGACGGGGGCCATCACCGGGGAGCGAAAAGAAGTGCATGTGATCGACAAAGAACTGTGCATCAAATGCGGCGCCTGCTATGAGAAGTGCCGCTTCGACGCTGTGAGGAGGTCCTGATGTCCGCCGCCGAAACCACCGAGGTGCAAATGGTGAACCTCACCATCAACGACCGGCAGATCCAGGCGCGGGCGGGTCAGACCATCCTTGAGGCCGCTCAGTCCGCCGGCATCGAGATACCGACCCTCTGCCACGATCCCCGTCTTGAGCCCTACGGGGCCTGCCGGATGTGCTTGGTGGAGGTGGAAGGAGCGCGTGGCCCGATGGCTTCATGCGGCACTGCGGTGCGCGAAGGCATGAAGGTCCAGACTCACAGTGGGAAGATCGTCAAGATCCGCAAGTTCGTACTGGAGCTGCTCCTCACCAACCATCCCCTGGATTGCCCCGTGTGCGAAGCGGCGGGGGATTGCCGGCTGCAGGACTACGCATATGAGTACTTGGTGGACATGGTCCCCTGGGGCTGGCGCGGTCCAGTCGCGGGCGAGCCGGGCGCCCATCCCAACATCGCGCATTTCGGCGCCAGATGCATCTTGTGTGGTCGCTGTGTGCGCATCTGCCGGGAGGTCATGTCTATCGGTTGCTGGGGCTACCTTAACCGCGGGTACGACAGCGAGGTCGACACCCCCTATCGTCTTCCCCTGCAGGATGTGGGCTGTGTGTCCTGCGGCCAGTGTGTGAGCACCTGCCCCGTGGGCGCCATCGTGGGCCAACGGACGCCCCTGGGGGCCCGGGAGTGGCAGACCGAGAAGACCGTGACTACTTGTTCCTACTGTGGCGACGGGTGCCGGCTGGTGCTCCACAGCTACAGGGGCAGGGTGGTCCGGGTAGCGTCTCAGCTGGAGAAGGGTCTCAACCAGGGAAACCTGTGCGTGAAAGGCCGCTTCGGCATGGGTTATGCCGATGCGCCCGATAGGTTGACCGCACCGTTGATAAGAAACGCCGCCGGTGAGTTTGAAGTAGTCCCGTGGGAGCAGGCCCTGAGCACGGTAAAGGAGAGGCTGGCCGTGATCCGCGGGGAGAAAGGTGGCCACGCGATCGGCGCGATCTGCGGCACGCACGCCACCAATGAGACCGCGTACTTGGTCCAGAAGCTCATGCGCACCGTTCTCTCGTCGAACAACGTGGATGCCGTCGACCACAGCGAGCAGGCCGCTACCGAGCAGGTGCTGACCGAGGTCCTCGGGTGCGCTGCCGTCACCAATTCCCGCGCAGACCTGGATGCGGCGGATGTGATCCTCGTGGCGGGAGCCAACCTGACGGAATCCGACCCGGTGTTCGCCCTGGCGGTGATCAAAGCCATTCGCACCGGCAAAACGGTCATCGTGCTCGATCCGCGGGCGACCGAACTGGCCGCCAAGGCCGAATACCACCTGGCGGTGAAGCCGGGGACCGACCTGGCCGCGTTGCGGGCCATGATGCGGCACATCCTCGACATGGGGCTGCAGGACGCCGGTTTTGTCCAAGAGTGCACCACGGGATTCTCGGAAGTCGAGGCTTCCTTGGCGGATATCGATGTGGGGGCGGAGGCAGGACTCTGCGGAGTGGAGGCCGACCTGCTGCGCGGCGCGGCCCAGGCCTTCGGCCGGGCCGGTGCCGCGGCCGTCATCTACGGCCGAGGAGCGACCGAAGGAACCGGAGGGCCGGCAACCGTGGCGGCGTTGGTCGACCTGGTGCTGTTGACCGGCAATATCCGCCGCCCCGGTACCGGTCTCTATCCGCTGCGGTCGGGCGCCAACTCCCAGGGCTTGGCCGACATGGGCGTCCGTCCCGACAGGTTGCCCGGAGACGTGTCGATCGCCGATGCCGCCGAAGTGGCCCGCATGGAAGCCGCGTGGGGGACTGCGCTGGAGATCGAAGACGGGCTGACCGTCGACCAGATGGTCTCCGCCATAGAGATGGGGGACCTGAATGCCGTCTACGTGGTGGGCGCCGACCCGGCGCTCGCCTTGGCCGATGAAGAGCGGGTCCGGGGGGCTTTGGACAAGGTGGGCTTCCTTGTGGTGCAGGACAGCTTCTTGACCGACACCGCTCAGTATGCCGATGTGGTGTTCCCGGCCGCCGTGGCCGGTGAAGACGAGGGTACCTTCACCAACAGCGAGCGCTTCGTCCAGCGCGTCCGTCCCGCAGTGCCCGCTCTGGGGAAGAGCCTGCCTGATTGGAAGATCGTCCAGTCGCTGGCCAACGCGCTCGGAGCCGGCTGGGCGTATGCTGCGCCATCCGACATCATGCAGGAGATCTCCGAGGTCGCGCCTACGTACAAGGGCGTGCGCTATGAGAACATCGACGACGCGGGAGTGCAGTGGCCCTGCCTTGCGGCTGATTGCCCGGGGATGACGATCCTTTACGCGAACGGATTCGGCGATGGGCGCGCCGCCATGCTCGCGGTCGAGGAACGCGTTTGGCCGACGGTCACCGACGCCGAGTTCCCCTTCGTGCTTCTGACCGGTTCCGTTCGTGAGCACCACGGTACGGGCGAGCGCACCCGGCGTTCACGGGGCGTGACCAGTCTGGTCGCTGAGGCTCGACTCCAGGTCAACCCTGCTGATGCAAAAGCGCTCGGCGTAGCCGAAGGGGACAAGATCCGGATCGCCGGGCGCGACGGCCTCGCCGTGGATGCGGCGGTGCACCTGACGTCCCAGGTACCCGCAGGGATAGTGTTCCTACCGGGATTCGACCCTGGGGCGCCGGTCACCCGTCTGCTGGGCCGCGGAGAGCCAGGCGCGCCGGCGGTGAGGCTGATGAGACTGGACTGACCGGCCCGCCGGAAGAACGGATGGCGTAGGGGCGGCGCCTCGCAGGCGAGGCGCCGCCCCGTCCTTCAATCGAGGCGCCTGTCGGCCGGCGTGCTCCTGCCTGACTCTTGCCCGTCTCCTTTACGCGATGCCTCGCGGGCCTTCTCCGCGAGGAAGTTCAGCCGGTCGACCACCCGGGCATTGATCGTGCCCTTGGGGTAGGTCCCCTTGGCGCCGAGCGTTCCCGCGGAGATCCCGGTCAGCAGGCTGATCCCCTGGTCCACAGTGGAGACGGGGAAGATGTGGAAACGACCCTTAGCCATCGCCGCACGGACCTTGTCGCTGAGCATCAGGTTGCGCACGTTTGCCGCGGGGATGAGGACCCCCTGGTCGCCGGTCAGTCCCGAGGCCCGGCAGACGGCGAAGTAGCCCTCGACCTTCTCATTGACGCCGCCGATGGCCTGGATCTGGCCCCGCTGGTTCACCGACCCGGTAACGGCGAACCGTTGCTGTATCGGGACGTCCGCCAGTGACGACAACAGGGCGTATAGCTCGGCCGACGAGGCACTGTCCCCCTCCACTCCGGAATACGACTGCTCGAACACGAGGCGCGCGCTCAGCGATAGCGGCCGGTCCGAAGCATAACGGGCCCCCAGATAACCCGCGAGGATGAGCACGCCTTTGGAGTGGATGGGACCGCCCATCTCGACCTCGCGCTCGATGTCGACCACTTCCCCGTCACCCAGCCGGTGGGTCGCGGTTATGCGGCTCGGCCTGCCGAAGGCATAGTCGCCTATAGAGGAGACCGAGAGCCCGTTCACCTGGCCGACCACCGCTCCGCGTGTGTCGACCATTAGGATGTAGTCGGCGATCGCCTCGCGGACCCGCTCCTCGACCTGGTTGGAGCGATAGATCCGCTGCTCTATGGCCTTCTGCACGTCGGCCCTCCGCACCGTGGCTCTGCCGCGCGCTTTGTGGTCGTGCTGCGCCCAATACGAGGACTCGGTCAAAAGATCGACCACGTCGACGAAGCGCGTGGTCATCTTGCGCTGGTCTTCGACCAGGCGCGAACAATGCTCGATCACCCTGGCCACTGCCTCGGCCGAGAACGGAGCCAAGTCGCGCCGCCGGCAGATGTGCCCCATGAAGCGGGCATAGAGCTGTTCAGTCTCGGGAGTGCGATCGACCACCGTGTCGAAATCGGCTTTGACCTTGAAGAGCTCCTGGAAGTCCGGGTCTTGCGTGTACAAGAGGTAGTAGATGAACGGTTCCCCGATCAGCACGATCTTGGCTTTAAAGGGGATCGGTTCGGGATCGAGGGTCGCGGTGGTCGCGAAGCCCATCTGCTGCGCGATGTCCTCCACGCGTATCTCGCCCGTCTTGAGCGTCCGTTTCAGCGCGTCCCACGAATAGGGCTTGGTCAGCAGCTCCCGGGCCTCCAGGACGAGAAAACCCCCGTTGGCTTTGTGCAACGCACCGGGCTTGATCATGTTGAAGTCCGTGACCAGGGCTCCGAACTGGGCCTGATGCTCCACCCGGCCGACCAGGTTCTGCATGACGGGGTTGCTTTCCGTGATGACGGGGGCGCCGCTCTCAGCCGAGTTGTCGACCAGGACGTTGATCTTGTACTTGCGAAAAGCGCCCTCGCCCCTCTGTCTGGCCGAGACCGGGATACCCATGAACATCACCGGCGTTTCGTCTTCGGATTTCTTGAAGTCGTCGGCGTTCTCCAACACGTCGGCCAGCACGGCGTTGAGATACTCCACCATCTCGGGCACCGCGCACCAGCGCTCACACATCTCATCGACCAGGTGTTTGGCGGCGAACGTGGTCACCTCCCGGTCGAGTTCACGCACAGCTTCGCGTCCGCTTCGCTCGTCCTGGCGCACGAGCCGCATGACCTGCTGCAATTCCTCGTTGAGTGCCTCGAGACCCTGATCGATGCGTTGTTGCTCCTCCGGCGGGAGCGACTCGTAGATCTCGCGCGACATAGTCTCGCCGTCGGGGGTCTTGGGAGCGAAGGCAAGCCCGGCCGGGGTGTGTACCATAGTGAAGTTCTGGGCCTCCGCCTTCTGCCCGAGAGCCGAGAGTTTGGCCTCTTGCAGTGCGCTGATCTGCTGGGCTATGGCCCGCTTCTGCTTCTCGTACTCTTCGCTCTCGAAAGCATGGGTGATGGCCGCTTGGAGATCCTCGACCAGCTTCTCCATGTCTTTGCGGAATTCCTTAGCCTTGCCGGCAGGCAAACGGATGGCATTGGGCCGGTGGGGTTGGACGAAGTTGTAGACGTAGATCCAGTCGTCGGGGACCGGCCGCAATGCGGCTTGTCGGGACAGGAATTCATACACCGTGCTGGCCTTGCCGGTGCCCGTGGGACCGGCGGCGAAGATGTTGTAGCCGTCGTTGTCCATCCCCATGCCGAAGGCGACGGAAGAGACCGCCCGCGCCTGGCCGATGATCTCCGTCAGCTCGGGGAGCTCGACCGTGGTGGTGAACTTGAAGGCCGCGGTGTCGCACGCCCGGTAGGTCTCGGTGGGCGTCAGTTCTCGAGGGGTCCTGGCCATTCGGTCCTCCGCTTCATCGGGTAAACGCCGGTGCCTACCGGGCGCTTCTTAGAACTCGTTTCAAAATGAAGCCGCCGCCGCCCAGTGCGTGCCGGACGGCGCGATAGCGGGTCCTCGGTCGCGCAAATAGCGCTGCTATTCACGCTCCCTGCGTCCTTCTCTCGCAGTCGCCCGGCTCGTCCCTTGCGGCGGAGCTTCATTTTGAAACGAGTTGTTAGCTGGGATTCTATCCTACCCCCGAGAACGAGGATGGCAAACGGGAGTGTCCGAGGGGGGACTTGAACCCCCATGAGTTATGCACTCACTAGGCCCTCAACCTAGCGCGTCTGCCTATTCCGCCACTCGGACAGGTGAAGGCGGGCAGCGGTGAGTATAGGGCCCCGCATTGAGGGAGTCAACATGATGAATCTGCGCGTGCCGCTCGTCGAAAGCGAACAGTGCTTGTCAACAGCGAACAATTGTTCTATAGTGTAGGCGAGCGAACGAATGTTCACCGGGAGCAGGCCATGGAGCCGCACGAGCGACAAAAGCGCATCTTGCAGGTCATCGAGAACGCAGTCAGAGAACAAGGATATCCGCCGACCGTCCGCGAGATAGGCGCAGCGGTCGGACTTTGCTCGCCGGCTTCAGTGCAAAGCCATCTCACCGCGCTGGAAGCCATGGGGTATATCAGGCGGGGCCCTGCCAAGCGGCGCGCCCTCGAGGTCGTGCGTCCGAGCCGGCGGCAGAGCGGCGACCCTGCGGGGTCCGCCCACGCAGCGGTTCCGTTGGTGGGAAGGGTCGCCGCGGGAGTGCCGCTCCTGGCCGATGAGAACGTCGAGGACTCGCTCGAGATCCCGAAGTTCCTGGCGGGCGAAGGCCGATGTTTTGCTTTGCGAGTCACGGGAACCTCGATGATAAAGGCCGGCATCTTGGACGGTGACATCGTGGTAGTGAGGCAACAAGAGACCGCGGATGATGGCGACATCGTCGTTGCGTTGCTCGAAGATGAGGCGACCCTCAAGCGGTTCTTCAGGGAGGCCGGCCGGGTCCGGCTTCAGCCGGAGAACGATGCGCTGGAACCGATCATCACGGAGAATCCCCGGATCGTTGGAAAAGTCACAGGGGTGCTGAGGAGGCTTTAGTGGACGCGGCGTGTGGTGGTAATAAAACCCAGACGCTCGCAGCGTACCTTCTCGCCGTGCGTCGGGGCGATCCGTGTCCGTGTTGTGGCGCGAAGTTGCACGATGCCGCCCCGATGGCCCGGCGGCGTGGCGACCAGAGCGGGCTGCTGTGTGTTGAGTGCGGCTGCGAGTTGGCTGAGGTCCGGCTCCCTTTCGGGAGCGGCATATGCCGGGTCCTTAGCCCCGCGGCCTGAGTATGCCGCACCGGGAGGGCCCAGAGTCACTAAGGCTGAAGGCGGCGGCACCGCGGGGCCGGGTTTTTAGGGCGGCGGGCCGTCGGCTGAGCGCCCCGGATGGAATGGCTCCTCGGGCAGGACTCGAACCTGCAACACCCTGATTAACAGTCAGGTGCTCTACCATTGAGCTACCGAGGAGCGTAGACCTCGCGTAGTATAGGCAATACACCTATCCCATGCAAACGGGCGTCGAAGAAAGCGGAGGGGGTTTGGATCATGCGCAGCGGCACATATGTGGGTTGCTTCAAGGCATACGATGTGCGGGGCCGCGTCCCCCAAGAGCTCAATCCTCCTCTGGCCAGGTTCATCGGTCGCGCCTACGCCGCCCTTATCCACCCGAGAAAAGTAGCGGTCGGCCACGACGTGAGATCGACAAGCCCTGAGCTGGTCGCGGCCCTCTGCGAGGGTCTCACCGAGTCGGGGGTGGATGTGGTCGATATCGGCCTGGTCGGCACTGAGGAGGTCTACTTCGCTACGTTCTCGCTCGGCCTGGACGGGGGGATCATGGTGACGGCCAGTCACAATCCCCGGGACTATAACGGGATGAAGTTCACCCGTGAGCAAGGGCGTCCCATCAGTGCCGACACCGGTCTCTTGCAGATGGAGGAGACCGTCATGGAAGAACTTAGGAGAGACGGGTACGTTCATTGGGCGCCGCCGGCGCGGGACGAGTCGGTCCCGCGCGGCACAGTCAGCAAGGCCGACACGCGTCCGAAATACGTGGAGCACCTCCTGACCTACATCGACGTTTCGAAGCTCCGCCCCCTCAAGATAGTCGCCAACGCGGGCTATGGGGGGGCCGGGCCGGTCCTCGACATGCTCGAGAAGTCGCTGCCTTTTCAGTTCGTCAAGCTCAACCACGTGCCGGACGGTTCATTCCCCGCGGGGGTGCCGAATCCGATGCTTCCCGAGAACCGGGTGGTTACCGCTGAGGCCGTGGTCGCGGAGAAGGCGGATCTCGGGATCGCTTGGGATGGTGACTTCGACCGCTGCTTCTTCTTCGACGAGACGGGGGGCTTCGTCGAGGGATACTATCTCGTCGGCCTGCTGGCCGGACGAGCCCTCAAGCGGCACCCGGGAGCGGCGATCATCCACGATCCCCGGCTTGTCTGGAACACCGAGGAGATCGTCCGGGAAGCCGGTGGCACTCCGGTCGTCTCAAAGAGCGGGCACGCCTTCATCAAGGAGAAGATGAGAGCCGTCGACGCCGCGTACGGCGGGGAGATGTCGGCCCACCACTACTTCAAGGAGTTCTCATACTGCGATAGCGGCATGATCCCCTGGCTGCAGGTGGCGGAGGCCGTGTGCGAGCAAGGACGGCCGCTTTCGGCCATGGTGAGCGAGAGGATCGCCAAGTACCCGGTGAGCGGCGAGATCAACCTGACCCTCGGGGACCCTCTCCGGGCCCTGGCAGCGGTCAAGGATCGTTACCGGTCCGCCGCCTTAGGCGTCGATGAGATCGATGGACTCAGTATGGAGTTCGCCAGATGGCGCTTCAATGTGCGGATGTCGAACACCGAGCCGGTGGTCCGGGTGAACGTGGAGACCCGCGCCGACAAGGATCTCCTGCGGGAGAAGACGCAGGAGCTGCTCGACGCCCTGGAGAAAGCAGGATGAGGATCGCCCTTGCTCAGATCAACCCCACTGTCGGAGACCTGGAAGGCAACGCTGCGCTGGTCATCGCTCGGGTCCTAGAGGCAGCCGAGGCAGGTGCCGACCTCGTGGTATTGCCGGAGCTGGTCATCTCAGGGTACCCGCCGGAGGATCTGGTCCTCAGAGACTACTTCCTTGCCGACTGCCGGGAAGCTCTCTCGAAAGTCGCGGCGGTCTGCCGCGACACAGTCGCTTTGGTGGGGGTCCCGCTTCGTGAGGAGGGAGCCGTCTACAACGCGGCCGCGATCCTGGCTGCGGGCGCTGTATCGGGCTGGTACCGGAAGATCCTGCTGCCGAACTATGCCGTGTTCGATGAGAAGAGGTATTTCGTCCCGGGTGACCGGGTGACGGTGCTGGATCTGGACGGCGAGAGAGTCGGCATCACCATATGTGAGGACATCTGGGAAGAGAACAGTCCGGCCGTGACGGCCGCGCGCGCGGGAGGGGCAGGGGTCATCCTGAATCTCTCCATGTCACCGTACCACCAGGGCAAGGGTAGAGAACGGGAGAAGATGCTTGCCCAAAGGGCGCGCGAGGCCGAGGCTTGGGTGTGCTACGCGAACGGCGTGGGAGGACAGGATGAGCTCGTCTTCGACGGGCACAGCCTGGTCTTCGACCCTTGGGGAGAATTGAAGGCGCGCGCGGCTCAATTTGAGGAAGAGTTGCTGGTGGTCGATGTGGACCGGCCCGGCCCGGGTCGAGCGTGCCGGTCGGCGACGGCGGGGGGTTCGTGGCCGGTCGAGATCGTCGGCGTCCGCGCGACGGCCCGCGCGGCCACGGTCATCTCACGGAGGCCCGCCCAGCGGGCGGCCTCGCCACCTCCCAGCCTACGGCCGCTGCTGAGCGTCGAGGCCGAGGTGTACTCGGCCCTCTGCCTGGGGGTGAGGGACTACACGCTCAAGAACGGGTTTAAGCAGGTGGTCATGGGTATCAGCGGGGGTATCGACTCAGCCCTCACGGCCGGAATCGCTGCAGACGCTTTGGGCGTCGACAAGGTCAACGCGGTGTCGATGCCGTCACGTTACTCCAGCGAAGCGACTAAGATCGACGCGCGCGAGACCGCCGGACGTCTGGGCGTCCACTACTACGAGATCCCCATAGACGAGATCTTCACGTCGTACCTGGAAGCCCTTGCTTCCTACCTGGAGCCGACGGCGCCCGGGGCCACCGAGCAGAATCTCCAGGCGCGCATCCGTGGCAACCTGCTCATGGCCCTGTCGAACCGGTTCGGGTGGCTCGTTCTCACGACCGGCAACAAGAGTGAGACCGCGGTGGGTTACACGACGCTGTACGGCGACATGGCTGGTGGTTTCGCGGTTCTCAAAGATGTGCCCAAGACGTTGGTCTACCGGCTGGCCGAGTATCGCAACAGTCTGGGTCCCGGAGAGGGGCCCATTCCCGCCTCCACCTTAAAACGGGCTCCGTCGGCCGAACTCGCGCCCAACCAGACCGACCAGGACGCTCTTCCCCCCTACGAGGTCCTCGACCGGATCATCGAGGGATACGTCGTGCGCGACGCGAGTGTGGACGAGATCGCGGCTCTTGGGATCGATAGGGAGGTTGTGCGTCGGGTCGTGACCATGATCGACGGCAACGAGTACAAGCGACGGCAAGGGGCCCCGGGGGTCCGCATCAGCCCCAAAGGCTTCGGCAAAGACAGGCGGCTCCCCATCACCAACCACTACCGAGGATAGTGAACCTGCCGGGCCGGATCGGCGGGGTCTGAGATGCATCGAGGATCGAGTTGAGCGACTATCTGATCAGTGAGAAGACTCTCGGAGCCACCGTGGGGGAGGTGGTTCTCCAGTCGGTGCGTTTCGAGTCCATGCCGCTGGATTCAGGAGAACAGCTGGCGCCGGTGACCATCGCATATGAGACCTATGGCCGGCTCAATGAGGAGCGTACCAACGCGATCCTGATCCTCCACGCGTTGTCGGGCGACGCTCACGCCGCCGGCTACTATCCGGGGGAGAGCAGGCCGGGCTGGTGGGAGACCATGATCGGTCCCGGCAAGGGCTTCGACACCGACAGGTATTTCGTCGTCTGCTCGAACGTCATCGGGGGCTGCAAGGGCAGTAGCGGACCGATCAGCATCAATCCGGCCACCGGAAGGGAGTACGGTCTCGACTTCCCGGTGGTCACCGTAGGCGACATGGTGCGGGCCCAGAAGCTGCTCATGGACCACCTAGGCATCGAGCGGCTTCTCTCTGTGAGCGGCGGTTCCATGGGAGGTATGCAGGCGTTGCAGTGGGCGGTCGCGTACCCGGAGGCGGTGGCTTCGTGCATCCCCATCGCGGCCACCACCAAACACTCGCCGATGCAGATAGCCTTCAACGAGGTGGGCCGGCTGGCGATCATGAGCGATGCCAACTGGAACAACGGCGACTACTACGGCAGGGCCGCTCCCGACAGCGGCCTGGCGGTAGCCCGGATGATCGGGCACATCACCTATCTCTCCGATGAATCCATGCGCGAGAAGTTCGGACGCCGGCTCCGCGATAAGACGGCCCTCGGCTACGACTTCACCATGGACTTCGAGGTAGAAAGCTATCTGCGCCACCAGGGAGAGATCTTCACACGCAGGTTCGACGCCAATACATACCTCTATGTCACCAAGGCTCTCGATTACTTCGATCTCTCGGGCGGCCATGGACTCCTCGAAGAGACGTTCCGCAATCTGCCGTCCGACATGCGCTTCTTGGTGATCGCCTTCAGCAGCGACTGGCTCTACCCGCCCTACCAGTCGAAGGAGATAGTGCGGGCTCTCAAGGGCAGCGGCATCGACTGCTCGTACCTCGAGATGAGGTCCTCGTATGGGCACGACGCGTTCCTGCTCGAGAACAAGGACCTCAACCGCATGGTCTGGCATTTCTTGGAGACGACGGCCAGAAAGGGAGGGCTGCGGTTTGGCTAGGTGTGCCGAGCAGTTCGAGGCGGAACTCCGGCCCGATTACGAATTCATCGTCAACACGGTCCCTGAGGGGGCGCGCGTGCTCGACCTGGGCTGTGGCGAAGGGACGCTCCTCAAGATGCTGGTGGACCGGAAAGGGGTCCGAGGCACGGGCATCGAGATAGTGGAGGAGCGTGTCTACGAGGCGGTCGAGAAGGGACTTACCATCCACCACGGCGACTTCTATGAGGCACTGTCGTACTATCCCGACGACTGCTTCGACTACGTGATCCTCAGCCAGACGCTGCAGCAGGCGCACGAGACGGTCGCGGTGATCACCGAATCGCTCCGGGTGGGGCGCTTCTTGGTCGCCAGCTTTCCCAACTTCGCCCACTGGAAACCCCGCCTGCAGCTTTTGCTGAAGGGCCGCGCGCCGGTCACTGGGGCACTTCCGTACCAGTGGTACGACACTCCGAACGTCCACTCGCTCAGCATCAAGGATTTCCAGGTGTTCACGCGGGAGCAGGGGATCCGCATCGTCGGTCACTTCTACCTGGCCAAGCGGGGCCGGGTGCGGTTCTGGCCCAACCTGCGGGCCGCTTACGGCGTATTCGTCGTGGAGAAGATTGGGGGACCTGCGAGGGGCCGTGCGGTAGAATGAGCATCGCCCCGGGCCCATAGCTCAGTTGGTCAGAGCTGCCGACTCATAATCGGCCGGTCGCAGGTTCGAGTCCTGCTGGGCCCACCTTCCGAGACAAAGGCGCTGCTAAACGGCATATCCGAGCGGCGGCGCCGGTTGGGCAGACGGCGTTTTGTCCTCCGTTTGTACTCCCGACCCTCATGCCGTCGCCTTGTCGGTCGTGCCGACCAGGGCGGCCACCAGTTCCGCGGCCGTGGCTTCATTTTGAAACGAGTTCTAAGGCGGCCGCCTCGTCAGTGACGGGCCGAGGGTTTTGGCGGTCGCCGGGGTGTGACGGCCGCCCGCGGCCGCCGGTTCTCCCGGCGGGGGCCGGGAGGAGCATCGTCCGCCTTTCCTTTGGTCCTAGGGAGAGACCCCTGCCGCTGCGACGCGTCCCCGGCCTGTTCCGCCGGGGCCGGTTCCGGAAGATCCAGGAGAGTGCGTCTCTTCTCGACGAATTCCTGTTCGCTGATGATGCCCCACTGCTTCAGCGTCTCGAAGTGCGCGAGTCTTTCTTTGATGGCCTCCGCTTCTGTATCGAGCCGCTTTGTAGTCTTGACCCGTTGTAGCTCTGCCGCCAACTTGGCACTGTCGGTGACGAGCCGCATGGCCAGCAGAGTCTGCACCGCGCCGGCCAAAAGGACCACTGCCGGAACGAGGCCGAGATACCGGAGGAGACCGTCCTGGGAGAAAGCGACCCAGGCGCCCCAAGCGACGCCGGCCGCCAACTCCGAAACACCCATGACAACGAAGGACCTTTTCTTCAAGTGCACGCGACTCCTGTCACGAGACCGACAGAGCCCAGGAGCTCTGCGGATCGTTGATTATATAGCCTATCCCTGTCGCGTCGGGCGGCGGGCGGGCACGTGGGCCATGGGGGACGCGCCTGTTCTCTACCTAAGTGTTGACGCGGGCGATACACTTGACGGCGAAGCGACTTGGCGCGGGTGCGGTGTAGATAGAAAGAGGAGCAGACCGGACCGGCGCACAAGATCCGGACCCCGCGTTTAAGGAGCGCATCATGCCGACGGCAGGTAGTAAGCGGACTCCGATGTGGGAGTGGGTCCTTCTTGTCGTCCTCGTCATCGTGATCATCGTGCTCATCGTCTTGTGGGCTACGGGAGCGGTGTGAACACCCGCTTAGGAGACGAGCGTTGCAAGTAGCAGACCTGCTTGGCATCATCGAGAGACTGGCTCCGCTGGAGCTTGCCCAGCCGGGGGACAACTGCGGCCTTCTCGTCGGCAACCGGCAGGCGTCGGTAGCTAGGCTTCTCATCAGTTTGGAATTGACCGACGCCGTGCTGGAGGAGGCTCTTGCCGACGGTTGTGACGCGATCCTCACCCACCATCCCTTGCTTTTCACACCGGTGCGCACGCTTGCCGAATCGTGCCCTCGGGAGAGGCTGGTCCGGCGTCTGATACGGGAGGGACTGACGCTCATCGCGTGCCACACGAACCTCGACGCAGCCCGCGGGGGGCTGGCGGAGATCGCGGGAGAAGGGCTGGGCCTGCAAGGGATGACGCCGCTGGAGATGGCGCCGGCGCATTGGTACAAGCTGGCGGGGTTCATCCCCCCTGAGGCGGTGGACACGGTCGCCGCGGCGGTCTTTGCCGCGGGAGCGGGGAACATCGGCGATTACCGGGAATGCGCGTTCGCCGCGGAGGGTACCGGCTGGTTCACGCCGCTTCCCGGCAGTCATCCCGCGGTGGGCCGAGTGTCCCGGCCCGAACGAGCGCCCGAAGTACGGTGGGAGACGGTGGTACCACGCGGGCGGCTTGTCGACGCGATCCGGGCTTTCGTGGGGGCGCACCCGTACGAAGAGCCGGCGTTCGACGTCTTTCCGGTCGACGATGTGGCCCCGCGCGCGGGTCTCGGCAGGGTCGGGGGCCTTGAGCGTCCGACCTCGGTGCGCGGCTTGGCGGAGAGGACGGCGCGGGTGTTCGGACTCGACACGGTGAAGTGGAGTGGCGACGGGGAGCGTATCGTCGGGCGGGTGGCTGTCCTGCCCGGAAGCGGGCGCAGCCTGGTAGAGACGGCCGCGGCGCGATGCGAGGTGCTGATTTCCGGTGACCTCGGGTATCACGCGGCGGAACAGGCGGCTGAGAAAGGCCTTTCGCTGATCGACGTGCCCCACGGAAGCTTCGAATGGTGGGCTTTTCGCCGGTGGGCAGAGAAGCTGGCCGGGGAGTCGGCCGGCTTAGGCTTAGACACAGCGATCTCGAAGCAGTGGCGCCCGCCGTGGACGGCGCTCAGCCGTGAGGGCGCTTCTTCCACGGAGGAGGTGGCCATCAGGGGGCTACGGATCTGGGTCGACGGGGGTTCCCGCGGCAACCCGGGCCCGAGCGCGATCGGGGTAGTGGTGGAAGACGGAGAGGGACATGTCCTCGAGACGGTGAGTCGCGCCATAGGAGTGGGGACCAACAACACGGCGGAGTACCAGGCACTCCTGGCCGGCCTGGAGTCGGCCGCGCGCTTGGGGGCCACACAGGTCGAGGTCTTGTCGGATTCCGAGCTGCTCGTCAAACAGATGAGCGGTGAATACAGGGTCAAGAACGAGGGTCTGGCTCCGCTCCATGCCGAGGCCCGCGCAAAAGCGGGCGGTTTCGGGAGCTTCAAGATCCGGCATGTGGGCCGGGACGAGAACAGAGTCGCCGACGCACTCGTCAACCGTGCCCTGGACGAAGAAGAGAGGGCTGGTCTATAATCCAGCAGCCGCGAGGTTCCGGGCGGATGTAGCTCAGTTGGCTAGAGCGTCTGCTTGCCATGCAGAAGGTCGAGGGTTCGAATCCCTTCATCCGCTCCATCTTGTCCTCTCAAGGCGACGTGGCCGAGTGGCTAGGCACGGGTCTGCAAAACCCGCTACACCGGTTCAATTCCGGTCGTCGCCTCCTCGGGAGACCCCCCAGCTCCGCATCATCCGTCTTTTGGGCGGCACAGGGGATTCCTCCTGGACACCCCGATCCGGCAGTCGTCGCGCGCGGCCCGGGAACGGCGTCCCTAGGGCGCCGGTCGCCTGGGTGAAGAAGGGGCGCGCGTCTTGGCCTCGTATCTCTATGAGCGACGGCTGCTCCGCCCGATGAATGTACGGGCCGTTCCCTCGACCGGGTACGTGGAGTCCGGGAAATGGAGTGCGCGGGTGCCGACAAGAAGGCCGCCGACGTGTATCCTCATGGCAAGATGAATCTGGATGACCTGCGCGGGGGTCACCGCCGGTACCAGGGCACCGATCTTTATCGGACCCTGGAAAGTATCCGTAGTCGCATGGCGACCGCGCCGCACCGGCAAGGCCTGTTCGCCCGCGCTGAAGCGGGTCACCTGGGACTTGCTGCTCGCCTGCGAAAGCGGCGGGTGCGGAGGCATGGAGCGGGAGGGTGGCACGGGCCCGAGGACATCCTAAGGCTCTACGACGAGCAGCGTGGTCGCTGCTTCTACTGCGGTACCGAATTGAACGGGCGCTATCAGGTGGAATACAAGACACCCCTCGCCCGGGGCGGGACCGACTGGCCGGAGAACCTCTGCTGCGCCTGCGAGTATTGCGCTTCCCACAAACAGAACCGGACGGAGGAGGAGTTCAAAGCTTATCTGGCCGGCCTGCGAAGACGCAGCTGCTGACCGGCAAGGAGCGCGCTCCGCCGGCCTGTGCCCGGCCGGCGGGCGGCCGTGAGGCGGACTAGAACCCGCCCGCACCGGCAATGGGCAGCTGGAAAGCCCATTGCTTTTCGATGGGATTTCCTGTAGCGTCGAGGCGACGGGATGGTATGTCTGCGGCCTGCTCGCCTTGGGAATGCGTGCCGTCCCGTGGGTCCGATAGCTATCGGAAGGAGAGGGAGGTATGCGTAGGAAGAATCGCTTCATCACGATCCTAGTGGCAATGGTGGCCGTGGTCGCGTTATTCGTCGCTCTCGCTCCGGCGGCACTGGCTACTCCGACCATCCTGGTTAAGAACGTCGCCGCAGGCGAGACCTGGGTCGTGCCCGAGACCACCCGTGTGAACACGCTCACCATCGCGGTCGGCGGGACGATAAAGGCCCCCGAAGGGTACAGCGTGACCATGACGATCGACGGCATCGAGACCGGACAGGTGTTGGCCACCACGGCCGGCCTCGACATGATGTTCGTCCCCGGTACGTACTTCGACGCGCTTCTGACCGTCGCCGAGGAAAACCTCGTCCCCTATGTCGCCGCCGGGCCGGGTGGCCAGACTCATCTGTTCCCGTTCCGCCAGGCGATCTACGTCGATGCCGGTGGATATGACCCGGCCAAGTCGGTACCTGCGGCCGTCACGGCGGGGTCGGTAGGCGACACCTCGGCCAAGGACGTGGCGATCACCTCGACCGGCGAGAACTTCACCGGCATCTACGTGGGCGGTGGAAGCTACACGATACTCCGGCCGAAGATACGTTTGACCGGCAACGGGCGTAGCGACTTCATAGGCACGGGTGCGGCGCTGACCGTCAACGGCGGTGCGACGGTGGTCGTCGACGGCGCCTCGATCGAGAACACGGGCGTGGCCCGGGCCGGGGTGGTGGCCGACGGCGGCGCCAACGTCGTCGTCAAGAATTCCCACATCCAAACCAAGAACGGCGTGCTGCCGTCCGACTATATCCCCACGATCGACACGTTCCAGATGAGGTCGGTGCCCTGGATGTTGGGCCTTTCGGGCAATGTCCGCGCGACCAATCTGCTCGGCACCAACACCAAGGCCAGCTATATCAACTCATACATCGGGTCCGAAGGCTGGGGCGTGCTTTCGACCGACGGCTGCACCACTCCCACGCTGACCGCCATCAACAGCACGATCGCCATTACCGGCAAAGACGGCTACGGCTCGTACGGCATCGGAGACGCGACCGAGTACTTCTATGGTTGCACCTTCGATGTCGCCACCTATTCGACCATCTCGAGGGGAAGTCACCTCTACTACGGCGACAGTGACCGCTCGACCGTCAAGAAGCTCAACGAGGACCTCGACCTTGGCCTGACCACAGGCGAACTCGCTGCGCTCACCCCCAGGAACACCGTCGTCAACTCCGACAAGTTCGGGGTGATGTGGCACGGGGGCGGCACCCTTGATGTCAGCGGAGGCACGGTGTTCAACACCGAGAAGACCACTTTTCTCGACAAAGGCCAGGCCATCACCATCACGGTGGACGGCTCTGAGGGAGCCAGACTCCTACCCGGCAACGGCGTCATCATGCAGTTGATGGACGACGACGACCCGGGTCCGAACTTCGCCGACATGACGAACACCAACATATACACCGAACCGACCACGCCTCCGGTGAAGGCGGCCGACTTCGACGTGACCGCCGTCAACAGCGGGTACGCCAAGGCCACTTTCTCGAACATCGTCCTCGGTGGTGACTTCTACAACTCAGCCAAAGGGGGCTCCGCGTCTCTCGCCGCGGCCGCGGATGAGCCCCCTGCCGGCGGCGACGCCGGGGGACCGCCTCCCGGCGGGCCGGGGGGACCGCCTCCCGGCGGCGGGGGCGCTCCCGGTCAGAACCTGGTACTGACGTTCGACAACGCCACGATCACTGGTGTCGTCTCGGCCTCCATTGCTCACCACTACATGCTCGATCCAGGCGTGTTCACCATAGGCGCGGACGAGTACTACAAGCTGGGCGAGGTCGTCAACACCCCAGGTCCGGCCGTGAACAACGGCGTCATAGTGACCCTGAAGAACAACTCTAAGTGGATCGTCACCAAGACCTCGTACCTGACCAAGCTCACCTTCGAAGGCAACGGCGCCATCAGCGCGCCCGCCGGGTATAAGGTCAGCCTGTCGGTGGACGGCGTTCCGAAGCTGCTCAAGCCCGGTACCTATACTGGTGCGATCGTCCTGAAAGTGACCCCGCTGAAAGTGTTCAGTGGGACATCGTTGGCTCCGCGCGTACTGCCGGCGACCGACTGACCGGCAACGACCCACGCAAGCGACCTCGAGAAGGCCGCGTCTCCGGACGCGGCCTTCTCCTTGACCGGGGGTACCGCGCACGAGGTTGAGACCCGAGCCTGGTGGCCCTTGGCGCCTCACGAAGAAAGGTGCTCCAAGTCCTGGTCTTGCCGGCCGGCGGAGCCGCCTGTATCATGACTGCCCTGATGGGCGCTTAGCTCAGGGGGAGAGCGCTTCCTTGACGCGGAAGAGGCCGTAGGTTCAAATCCTACAGCGCCCACTCGTCGTGTTCCGGCCCAAAACGCCTTTCTGTGAGGGTCCATGAAGGTTCTTCTCCCGGATGGGTCTGATCTCAGCGTACACGATGGCGCGACCGCGGCCGATGTGGCCGAGAGGATCGGCCCGCGCCTGGCGAAGGCGGCGGTGGCTGCGAAGGTGGGCAACCGTGTGGTCGACCTGTCCACTCCACTCGCCGAGGGTGATCAGGTGGCGATAATCACCGCCTCGACCGGGGAAGGCCTGGACGTGATCCGTCACTCGGCCGCCCACGTGCTGGCCGAGGCCGCGACCCGTCTCTATCCGGGGACGAAGGTCGCCATAGGTCCGGCCATCAAGGACGGCTTCTACTACGACTTCGAGTTCCCGGAGCCCGTGGGCGAGGACGACCTTTCGCGCCTGAGCGCGGAGGTGCAGAGCTTGCTCGGGGCTGCGCTACCCTTCGAGCGGCGCGAGGTGACCAGAGAAGAGGCACTGGCGCTTTTTGCCGACGAGCCCTACAAGCTTGAACTGATCCGCGATCTCCCTGCCGGCGCCACGATCAGCGTCTACCAGCAGGGCGGATTCGTCGACCTGTGCCGGGGGCCGCACGTTCCGGATACAAGCCGCATCGGCGCGGTGGGACTGTTGTCGGTGGCGGGGGCATACTGGCGCGGCGACAGCCGCAATACTATGCTCACCCGCATCTACGGAACAGCCTTTCCGACGAAGAAGGAGCTGAACGAGCACCTCCAGCGCCTGGAGATGGCCAAACAGCGCGATCACCGCCGGCTGGGCCGCGAGCTCGACCTCTTCAGCTTCCACGATGAAGGTCCCGGGTTCCCCTTCTTCCATCCCAAAGGGATGCGGGTGATCAATGCGCTCCTCGAGTACTGGCGCAAAGAACATCTGGCGGCGGGATACGAGGAGATCCGCACTCCCCTGATCCTCGAACGCACCCTTTGGGAGCGGTCCGGCCATTGGGACAACTACAAAGACAACATGTACTTCACGGTCATCGACGGTGTCGACTTCGCGGTGAAGCCCATGAACTGTCCCGGAGGGACCCTCGTCTACAAAGCCGGGCAGCACTCGTATCGGGACTTCCCGCTTCGTATGGCCGAATTGGGCCAGGTCCACCGGCACGAGCTGTCCGGGGTTCTGCACGGGCTGTTCCGGGTGAGGTGCTTCACTCAAGACGACGCCCATATCTTCTGCCTTCCCGAACAGGTCGAGGATGAAGTCCTCGGCGTCATCGACCTGATACTCCGCATGTACAAGACGTTCGGCTTCGACAGGGTGCACGTGGAGCTCTCCACGCGACCCTCGAAGTCCATCGGCAGCGATGAGATGTGGGCGACCGCGGAAAGCGCTCTCGCCGCGGCGTTGGCGCGGGCGGGACTGCCGTACGAGCTCAACCCGGGGGACGGGGCCTTCTACGGTCCGAAGATCGACTTCCACATCGAAGACGTGATGGGGCGGAGCTGGCAGTGCGCCACCTGCCAACTGGACTTCGCCATGCCTGAGCGGCTCGATCTGGACTATGTCGGAGAGGACAACCAACGCCACCGTCCGGTGATGCTCCACCGGGTCGTCCTGGGGAGCATCGAGCGCTTCCTCGGCATCTTGCTGGAGCACTACGGGGGCGCGCTTCCTGCTTGGCTCGCACCCGTCCAGGCCGTCGTAGTCCCGGTGGCCGACCGGCACGCGACGTACGCGGCGGAGGTGGAGGCCGCCCTCGGCCGGGCGGGAGTGCGGGTGGAGGTCGACCTGCGCTCCGAATCGGTGTCGAAGAAGATACGCGACGGCGAGGTCACCAAGGTGCCCTACATGCTCGTGGTCGGCGACCGGGAGGTCGAGCAGCGCTCGGTGAGCCTGAGGAGGCGGGGCGGCAGAAAGACCACGTCGTACGGCTTGGCGGAGGCGGCGGCCTATCTGGCCGACGAGTGCCGGCCGCCGGCCGTCGCGCCGGCCGTCGGATCCGGTGCTTGAGCCTGGCTCGGCATTAGGCTATACTGCCTTTTTGCATAAAGAGGAAGCCGCCCTTCCCACCTCGCGCCTTGTCGGCGCCGAGGTCAGTCCATAGAGAACGCGGCGCGGCCGCAGGCCGCGCGGGTGTATCGGGGAGCGGTGGAGGCACCGCTTTTTGCGTTGGTAAGGAACGTTTCTAAACGGTAGCACCGAGGGAGGTGCAGGGCGACATAGCCGACATCGTTCGCATCAACGAGAAGATCCGCGCAGATGCGGTCCGGCTGATCGGGCCGGACGGCGAGCAGGTCGGGATCGTGGGAGTGCCGGATGCGTTGAACTACGCTGATAGATTGAACCTCGACTTGGTCGAGGTGGCCCCGATGGCGAACCCGCCTGTCTGCAAGGTGATGGATTACGGCAAGTACAGGTACGAGCAAGAGCAGAAGGCGAAAGAAGCGCGGAAGCGGCAGACGACGATCAATATCAAAGAGATCAAGCTGCGGCCGAAGATCGACGACCATGATTTTGTCACGAAGAAGGGTCATGTCGAGCGCTTTTTGAGAAAGGGAGACAAGGTCAAGCTCACCATCATGTTTCGAGGCAGGGAGGTGGTCCATCCCCACCTGGGTGAGAGACTGCTTCGCCGGATGGCCGAGGATCTGGCTGAGATCGGAGAAATAGAGTCCGAGCCCAGCCTCGACGGCAGGAACATGATCATGATGCTGGCACCCAAGCGGAACTGATCCGGTCGAGGCACATGAAAGGGCTCGATGGCGTCGGCTCCCTCGGCCGGCCTCGGTGGGCTATGTGCCTGGCCGCACATAGATGAAAGGGACACGAATGGCGAAGAACAAGACTCAC
This sequence comes from Actinomycetes bacterium, assembly GCA_021372435.1. GTDB lineage: Bacteria > Actinomycetota > Thermoleophilia > RBG-16-64-13 > RBG-16-64-13 > RBG-16-64-13. Next base: position 22,355 of record JAJFUK010000011.1, read on the forward strand.
AAGGGAACGAAGAAGCGCGTCAGGCTCACCGCCGGCGGCAGACTCATGAGGCGCCGCGCCTTCGGTAGTCACCTGCTCACCAAGAAATCGGCCAATCGCAAACGCAAGTTCCGCAAAGCCGCGGAGGTCGTCACGGCCGATACCGGCCGGCTCCGTAGTCTGTTGGGTCGTTAGGAGGACGGAGTCATGCCCAGAGTGAAGAGGAGTATCAACGCGCAGAAGAAGCGCCGGAAGACGCTGGACGAAGCGAAGGGCTACTGGGGTCTGAAGAAGTCCTCCTACAGGCGTGCGAAAGAGCAGCTCATCAAGTCGGGCAGCTACGCATATCGTGACCGGCGTGCCCGTAAGCGCGAGTTCCGCCGCCTGTGGATCACACGCATCAACGCAGGGGCCAGAGAACACGGGATGAGCTACAACCAGTTCATCCATGGTCTCAAAGCCGCGGAGATCGAAGTCGATCGCAAGATCCTCGCCGATCTCGCAGTGAGAGAGCCCGAGGTCTTTGCCCAGATGGCCGCTCGGGCCAAGGAAGCCCTCGGAGCAGGCTAGCAGGCTGCCGGACAACGACGCTGCGCTGTCAGGCCGCGATGGCCGCGAGTGGGAGAAGGACGCATCGTGATCCGCGACATCGCCGGGCGGCAGAACCACAGCATCAGACTCGCGCGCAAGCTTCGCAAGAAGAAGCATCGCCGGAAGCGGGGCCTGTTGGTGTGCGAGGGGATGGACCTGCTCCGCGCCGCGGTGGACGCCGGGGCCGACGTGCGGGAGGTCTTGGTGCGGAAGGACCTCGTAAGGGCACTGCCCAGCACTCTTCTCGAAAAAGCGGCCTCGACGCCACCCAGTGAGTCTGAGGCCGCCACGGTCGACATAGGCGTATGTGAGGCGGAGACGCTCGAGCAGGCCAGCTCTCTAGGAGGAGGGGTCGACGTCATATTCGTCTGCGGCGAGCCGGTCTGGCATCTGGCGGACGTCCCGATGGCGACCGGAGTGACGTTCTTCCTCGACGGCGTCGGAGACCCAGGCAACGTTGGGACCGTGGTCCGCAGCGCGCTCGCCTTCGGGCTGTCAGGGGTCATCTGCTCGCCGGGAACGGCCGACCCGTATAGCCCCAAGGCCATGCGGGCGGGGATGGGCGCCCAGTTCGCCCTCCCAGTGGTGCTGGAAGTATCGTCCGCCGATCTGAAGGCGCGTCTCGAAGCGCTCCGGGCCGGAGAGGAACCTGTGCCCCAGGTATGGGTCGCCGATCCTCAC
>JAJFUK010000159.1 GCA_021372435.1 Actinomycetes bacterium
TCTGAGGTGCATCAGGCGGCAGGAGTCCCGCGGCTCCGCGGGCCGCTGCGCTATCAACTCCTCTGGGAGGTCGAAGTCGAGCTCGTCTAGGCGCACGTCGGCAACACCTGGCAGGCCGCAGCCCCGCTCACCGGCGCGACAACAGGTAGAGGATCAGAGAACCGACGACGCTCACCAGGATCATCAGGCCGAAAGGGATGTACACGGTGACGTTCTTTCCCCGAAAGACGAAGTCGCCGGGCAGGTGCGTCCAACCCAGCTTGGCTACCAAGTACAGGATCCCTCCGAGGACCAAGAACCCCACCCCGATCCCCAGCACGATCTTGGCCACGGTCTCAAGATTCACGATACCGCTCCCACTCCGACACAAGACATCCACAGTACTTTTGCCGGTAGATCCCCAGCTGCCTGCTCAGGCGCCGCGATTCAGCGTAGAGCGGGCGGAGATCCTCGTAGATGAACTCCACTCCGTGGCGCTCGCCCGCGCCCGCTCCCTGGGAGCGGATGGCCTCGTGATCCTGCCACGGACTGATGGACAGACTCGTCGAAAAGGCATCACAGCCACGGCCCGCCGCTTCCCGAGCCGTGCGGTCCAACCTCTGGCCGATGCAGCGGGCGCAGCGAGGACCCTCGCCGGCAGCCACCGCCGCGAACCAGGCCGCCGGATCGTAGCTCTGATCCTCGACCAGCTCCACGCCCGCGACTTCACACACCTCCCTCGCTCCCGTGAGCCGACGCCGGTATTCGAGCAGGGGATGGACGTTGGGATTGAACGAGAAGCCCACGACTTCCGCACGCCGCTCTTGCCACCAGGGGATGGTGGCGCTCGCGCACGGCCCGCAACAGACATGAAGGAGAAGCTTCACCCTCGCCCGACTCCCATACCGCTCAGTCGAACAGGGTCTGGGAAGGCGCCGGCTGCGCAGCCGCCGGCGGCACCACGCCGCAGTGCTCGTAGCCGAGCCGCGTGAGCACCCGTCCCCGCGGAGTCCGCATCAGGAAGCCGCGCTGCAGGAGGAACGGCTCGTAGACGTCCTCGATCGTGTCGGCCTCTTCGCCGATGGCCACTGCCAACGTCGATAGCCCCACGGGCCCGCCATCGAACTTGTGCAGGATCAGATTGAGGATCTCTCGGTCCACCCGGTCGAGACCCTCGTCGTCCACTTCGAACAGCCGCAGTGCTTCAAGGGCGATCGCCCCGGTGATGCGGCCCTCGTGACGGACCTGCGCATAGTCGCGTACGCGCCGCAGCAGGCGGTTGGCGATGCGGGGCGTGCCGCGCGAGCGGAAGGCCAGTTCGCGGGTGCCCTCCTCATCGATGGCCACCCCCAGGATGTCCGCCGACCGGGCCACGATGCGCCCCAAGTCGGCCGCCGAGTAGTAGTCGAGGCGATGGGAGAAGCCGAAGCGGTCTCGCAGAGGCGTGGTGATGAGCCCGCTGCGCGTGGTCGCCCCGATAAGGGTGAAACGCTCAAGGGGGAGGCGGACGGTCCGCGCGCTCGGACCTTGACCGATGACGATGTCTATCTTGAAGTCCTCCATCGCCGGATACAGGATCTCCTCGATGGACCGGTTGAGCCGGTGGATCTCGTCGATGAAGAGGACGTCTCCCTCCTGCAGACCGGTGAGGATCGCGGCCATGTCGGCCTTGCGCTCGAGGGCGGGACCCGACGTGATCACGATGTTCACCCTCATCTCCTGGGCGATGATGTTGGCGAGCGTGGTCTTGCCCAGCCCGGGCGGACCGGCCAGCAGCACGTGGTCCAGAGGCTCTCCGCGGGAGATCGCGGCCTCGATGAATATCTGCAACTGCTCTCGCAACACAGGCTGGCCCACGAAGGCGGCCAGGGAGCGCGGGCGAAGCGTCCGCTCCAACTCCTGCTCGACGGGCGTCTCTTCAGGATCGGCCAGTCGCTCTTCGTCGTCCACGTGCGTTCATCCTCTCC
>JAJFUK010000160.1 GCA_021372435.1 Actinomycetes bacterium
CAACTCCGTCAAGCAGCGTCTCTACCGTCTCACGGTGCCGGACGCCATCCTCGACGGTCACATCGAGTGGATGGGCGAGGGCTTCTGCGGCAACTCGATCGAGCAGCAGTTCACCAAGTTCACCTACCCGCTGCCCGGCCACTCGGAAGTGAAGATGTTCTACCGCTACGGCGGCTCCTTCCTTTCGACGATGACCGACACCACCAAATGGGTGCGGATGTACCAGAGCCCGAAGCTGGAGTTCGTGGTCAACCAGGATTGCTGGTGGTGCAACGAGACCAGATTCGCCGACGTCATCCTGCCCGCCTGCACCAACCTCGAGCGCAGCGACATCGCCGAGTGGGCCCAGTCGGGCGGCTACTCCCTGCACGCCTCGGGCAGCGCCAACCACCGCGTCATCGTCTATCAACAGAAATGCGTCGAACCCGTGGGCGACTCCCGGCCTGACTACGACATCTTCGTCGAGTTGGCCGACCGCCTGGGCTACAAGGACGAGTACACCGAGGGCAACACTTGGGAAGACTGGATCAAGAAGATGTACGACTGGTCCGACATGCCCAAGTACATGGACTACGAAGACTTCAAGAAGAAGGGCTACTTCATCGTCCCGCAGATCGAGGACTACAAACCGACCTACGCCCTCCGCTGGTTCGCCGAAGGCCGGCCGTGCGACACGCCCGACACGAGCAACCCGAAGCGCGGCACCGACAAGGCCCACGAGCTGGCTACGGTCACCGGTAAGATAGAGTTCGTCTCCCAAAGCCTCATGCAGCACACGCCCGACGACGACGAGCGTGCCCCTATGCCGAAGTACATCCCCAGCTGGGAAGGGCACCAGTCCGAGCTCTTCAAGAAGTACCCGCTGCAGCTCATCTCGCCCCACCCCCGGTTCTCGTTCCACACCCATCACGACACCCGGGTGCCCTGGCTCTCCGAGATCCCCGAACACCGGATGTGGATCAACGGCTACAACTACCAGATATGCCGCATCCACCCCAAGGACGCCGAGGCGCGAGGCATCAAGCACGGCGATGTGATCAAGCTCTACAACGACCGGGCGGCGGTCCTGCTCGCGGCGTACGTCACCGAGAGGGTCAGACCGGGCGTCGTGCACTCGTTCGAAGGAGCGTCACGTTACGATCCTTTGGAGGCCGGCAATCCCAACAGCCCCGATAGGGGCGGCTGCGTCAACCTGCTCAGCCCCGGCCGGATGATGTCGAAGAACGTGCCGGGCATGGCGCCTAACTCCTGTCTCGTCGAGATGGCAAAGTGGGAGGGATGACACATGCCTAGATACGGAATGGTCGTCGACGTCACCAAGTGCGACGGCTGCTACAACTGCTTCATCGTGTGCAAGGATGAGTACTGCCGACAGGCCCACCCCGGATACAGCGCCCCCCAGCCGATGACCGGCCAGTTCTGGATGAAGATCGTCGGCAAAGAGCGCGGTCAGTTCCCAAAGGTCAAGCAGGACTACATACCGGTCCCCTGCATGCACTGCGAAGCTCCTGCCTGCGCCACCGGCAGCGACGGCGCCGTCTATAAGCGCGCCGACGGCATCGTGATCATCGATCCAGAGAAGGCCGCCGGTAGCAAGGACATCGTCTCCCGTTGCCCCTACCGGGTCATCTATTGGAACGAAGAGGAGAACGTCGCTCAGAAGTGCACCTTCTGCGCCCATCTGCTCGACGCGGGCTGGAAGGAGCCCCGCTGCGTGGAAGCGTGCCCGACCGGCGCCCTCATCTTCGGAGACCTTGACGATCCCGACAGCGCGGTATCGAAGGCGATGAAGTCGGCAGAAGCCATGCACCCGGAATACAAGCTCGGCGAGAAGGTCAGGTTCATCGGCCTGCCGAGGAACTTCGTGGCCGGCTCGGTGATCCTCGGCGACACCGACGAGTGCGCCAAGGGCGCCACAGTCACCCTCGCAGGCGAAGAGGGCACGAAGACCACCGAGACCGACGCGTTCGGCGACTTCGAGTTCGAGGGACTGCCCGACAACAAGGTCTACCGGGTCACGGTCTCGGCTCCGGGCTATAGAGCCGAGGAGCGCGAGGTCAGGACCTACAAGAGCCTCTATCTCGGAGAGATCTTCCTCCAGAAGTAGCAGGGATACCCGCCTGCAGTACCGGGCTTGGCCCACTTGACGGCGATCGGGCCGTCAAGTGGGCCGTCCTTTTCCCGTCCCTTTACTCTGGGGCACGGATTCCCGCCTATGAGCCGGCTGCGGTTACCACCTGCGTCTGCTGCCAGCAGGACCTCCAGAACCTGCCGAGCCTCTGTGTCGCGAGTAGCGCACCACGCTAGTAAGCCCTGGCCTGCAGGAGAGGAACGTAGGTCCCAGCCGTGTTCATGCAGTACTTGTAGGCGAAATCTCCCACCAGTGACGCGATCCCCGCCACGATCAGACCGGCGACGCCGATCGAGGCCGCATAGCTCGCGATCACTAATCCTGCCGGGATGATGATCCCGAGCAACACCACGCCCACGAAGAAGATCCAGGCAAGTGAGCCCTGCCTGAGAGTAGCAAGGGAGCGAGAGATGGTGGACTCACTCCGGCCCATGGCCAGCTCCAGAACGAAGAGGAAGATCATGGCTGCCGTTGCCGCCAGCCACCAGGTCTGGCCAGCATGGCTCTCCGTGTCCGGGGCAACAAAGGCCAAGCCGATGAGAGCCAGGGCGGCACCGCCACGGAGGCCGATGGCGATGTAGGTGACAGGCAGCAGCGGCGAATGCCAAAGGGGCACCGCCCGGGATACCGCGTATACGAAGCCCTTGTAGAGGAATATGCCGGCCATGCCCAGAAGCGACAGCACCAGCATGACGATGGAAAAGGCCGAACTGGTGCTCCAGGCCCCGTAGGCCCCGGCCAGGTAGAGGGCGGCCGTGGGAATGAACACGACCATCGACCACAGGCCCCGGCTGATCCAGGAGCTCTGAGGTCGCATCATCATCTTCCAGGCCCTCTCCGGATGGCCCAGAAAAGCAAGGTGCACGATCCCTCCCAAGATAACGGCCGCCAGTCCAAAGGCGAGAACCAGTCTCAGGTCGAGCAAGAGTCCCAGGAGCCAGGCACCGGCTCCCGCTCCAGACAGGAAGTGCGCGAGCACAAGAGCGACCGCCCTGCCCTCGGCCCAGACGCGCTCTGGCCGGTATACGGCCTCAAGATCGGAATAGAGGATGAGAGTCGAGCGATTCATCGAAACTCCTTCGGCAGCCTCTCGGCGGGCAGATAATAGACGGAGGGGTTGTTACCCAGCTCCGGCAGCAACTGGTACCCGGCATCCCGGTGAATCAGCAGGCTCACTTCGCTCTGCGGGTCGTCTAGGTCGCCGAACGTGCGTGCCACGGTGGGACAGTTGGCCACGCAGGCGGGCTCCTTTCCCTGCCCCAGACGATCGAGGCAGAAGTTGCATTTCTCCACCGTACCCGTATTGTGCCGCTCGTACCCTACTTGCTCATAGGGGGTGAGGCCCTCTCCTGGGTAGTAACCCCGAATGTGGTCCAGGTAGTAGCGGGCGTGGTAGGGGCAGGCGGTCATACAGGCCCGGCAGCCTACACACTTGTCCGCGTCGATCACCACGATGCCGTCTTCGTCCCGCTTATGCGTGGCTCCGGTGGGGCAGACATCCACGCAACTCGGTTCATCGCAGTGATTGCACAGCATAGGCAGATATACCTGGCGGGCGTGTGGATACTCGCCCTGCTCCTCCCTAAAGGCCCAGGCATACAGCACCGCTGGTGGGGTGGCGTTCTCCGATTTACACGCCACCTGACACGCGTAGCAGCTGATACACCGCTTCAGATCTATCACCATTCCGTAGCGCATGTGACCCTTTTCTCCTTTCCGCAAGACCGCCGAATGGTAGGTCGCGATCTAGGGCCCTGCCACTTTGCTGACCTTGACCTTCGCGCACAGATCCAAGTTGAAACTCGGGGTGTCCACGTGGTCGAAATCGATCGGCAGCAACCGGTCAAACGCCACGCCTTTGCCCGGCATACTCGCCAGCGGCAATGCCTTGGCCCAGTGCCCGCCGTGTCCGGATACCGCAACAACTTCGGGATGAATAGCTTCCGTCAGATGGGCACGGCCTCGTACCGTCTCTCCGTTGGCGGCGGACTGCAGCTCGATCCAGTCTCCCTCTTTGACATCCTTCCTTCGCGCCGTGGCACTGTTGATGTTGATGCCATTGGTATAAGGATCGATAGTCGACACCTCGTCCACCCAGGCGTCATTGCCGGTCAGGGTGAAGGAGTGGAAGGGAACGCGAAAGTAAACGGCATATAGGTCGTATTCCTCCCGGGACTCCGTGTACGAAGGACACGGTTTCCAGTCGGGAATAGGTTGATAGTCGCTCGAGTCCAGGTCGGCGAAAAGCCCGGTCTCCGCTTTGACGGCCTCCACCCCGTCTCTCATGGCCAAGAAGTGTTCGTAGTAGACTGGGATACGAGCCTTCACATGTGGATCCCAGTAGATCTCCTCGGCTTTCCTGGGCCAGGTGAGCAGGCTGTTCTTCTTGAACCAGGCCAGATCGAACTTGTCACCGAACCAGGACCGGTACCGGTGATCAGCGATCTCCTCTACCGTGTAACGCCTATC
>JAJFUK010000178.1 GCA_021372435.1 Actinomycetes bacterium
GAACTATCGAAGGCCTCAAAGAGCGGATCTTGCAGCGCTTTGTCTGCCTGGCCGCCTGTATCAGCCTCAACTACCAACTGGGTCGTCCCAGCCGCGCCTTGGTCGACTACTACGGGTAGTGGCGTGGAATCAATCATCTAGATCCGAAAGCCCCTAACCGTCCACGGAACCGGGGCAATTCCAACTCCAACTCCAGATTGGGACGCAGCTACTTGTAGCCGCCTTCTCATCCTGCGCACTTCGCTACTGCCCTGAGTCATTAATGCGTTGACAACAGTCAGCCGGCCCTTCCAGGATCTGATCAGCGGTCTTATGCCGGACGTAAGGCCGGGGGTTCTCGTTCCAGCTCTCGATCCAGGTGCGGATGGAGGCGATGAGTTCCTTGACGGAGCGATGGGTGCCTCGCCTGATCCACTTGGTCGTGAGCTCGCCGAACCAGCGCTCGACCAGGTTCATCCAGGAGCTGTAGGTGGGGGTGAAGTGAAAGACGAAGCGGGGATGGACCAGAAGCCAGTTCTTGACGGCCGGCGTCTTATGGGTGGAGGAGTTGTCCACCACCACATGCACCTCCAGCTCTTTCGGCACCTCCCGGTCGATCAGCTTGAGAAACTTGATGAACTCAAGAGTCCGGTGATGGGGGGTAAGGTCGGCGATCACCTGCCCGGAAGCCAGGTTGAGCGCGGCATAGAGGTTGGTGGTGCCGAAGCGGCGGTAGTCGTGGGTCGCCCGAGCGGGCACCCCGGGAAGAAGGGGCAGGATGGGCGCGGTGCGGTCCAGGGCCTGGATCTGGGATTTCTCAGCCACGCAGAACACCACCGCCGCATCCGGCGGGTTGCGATAGAGGCCCACGATGTCTCTCACCTTATCGATCGCCTGGGGATCAGGGGAGAGCTTGAAGCTCTCGATCTGGTGGGGTTTGAGCCCGAAGGCCCGCCATATACGCGAGACCGCGGTCTGGCTCATGCCCGTCTCGCGGGCCAGGGAGCGGGTGGACCAGTGGGTGGCGTCCTTGGGGGATTCTTCCAGAGTCTTTGTGATCACCCGTTCCACATCCCCGTCGGTGATGCTTCGCGGTCTTCCCGGCCGCGGCTCATCAATAAGACCGTCCAGGCGCAACTCGGCAAAGCGCCTGCGCCACTTGCCCACGGTGGCCCGGGCCAGGGAGACCTCGGATGCGATCTCCCCGTTGGTACGCCCGTCGGCGGCGGCAAGCACGATACGGCACCTCTGGGCGAGAGCCTGGGCGCTCTTGGGCCGGCGGGCCCAGCGTTCGAGGGTCTCCCGCTCCTGCGGGGAAAGCAATACGTCCGGTGTCGGTCTGCCGATTCGTCCATGGCTCCTCCATCCTCGCATTTGGAGGCGAAGTTCGCCATAAAGACCTTTTTGCCTTTACTTGCAACTCAGGACACTAGGCTACACGTGCGAAAGTCTTCTACTGGGAGAGCAGTGCATGTCGTTTTTGTTGCATGTCGAGAACATGGGGGGCTCTACAGCAGTGGAACATGACCCAGTACCTATCATGTCATGCGTGTGGCAGACGTTTAGGAATCTGAACTAGGTATTGACAATTGATGGATTCACCATTAATCTGATTCTCAAGCAGTCGCACTGGCAGAGCGTAGCGATGAGTTCGGATGGCGGACTGAAAGCACGAACCTGTGAGCGTCGAAGTGAATGGGACTTTGGGTCGCTCGTGGGGGGCAATGCTGCAAGGAAGCTACGCTTGTAGAGAATGGCAACTTGTGGTGTGCGGCAACGTGTGGTGTGCGACCGATCAGGGGCGCTTGAGAGGAGAAAGCAATGGGATGGCGTTTCTACTAGTTCTCTAGCTTGACTGCCGTTAAGGTCCGAGGCGTTGTCGGCCGATAGTTTTTGGCAGAAGGGCTGACATGGCGGTTGGTGTGCACCGACGCCAAGGGATTGTATACGCTAAGTGGACCAGGCAAAGGAGCAGCGGGTCGCGGGTTGCACCAGTCGGTGGCTGCCGAGTCGGCAGAGCCTTTCACGGCTATATGTGGGGGGGCTGTCGGCATTGGCGGTGCTGTTGGGCTGCACGCTTGTCTATGCCCAGGTTTACTGGCCGTCGTTGCACCCGCGAGGGCCGTTCCCATGGGGCAGCTACATTGTGCTGCTCATACTTGGGTTACTCGCTGAAGCGTACACTATTCAACTTAGTTCCAGGTTGGAAGTGTCAGCGGTCTTTCTTGCTTTGTTTCTCGCGGCTCCCATCGCTGGGCCTCTGGCCAGTTTCAGCCTTGCCGTCATCACTCAGCTATCAACGTTGAGACACCGCCAGTGGGACCGAACGGTATGCTTCTGCGCGACGTTCGGAATCGTTGCGGGTGCCACTGCCCTGGTGTATTGGGCTACGTTGAGTTCCATGGGTGGTTTCGAGAAGGCGCCGTCACCAGCCGTTCTTGGTGTTGGACTCGGCGCTGGCGTGCTCTTTCAAGCGTTGAACTGGGTCCTAATCGTACCCATGATGTGGCTGAATGCAGGTTATGGCCCCAAGCGCTTCTGGCGTACTGGGATCAGGCCGATTCTCAAGTTCGATCTTTTCTTTCTTCTTGTCAGCGTTGGACTCATCTCTATCTACCGGCTCTTCTTGCCCAAGACCGAAGGGCCATCGGATCTTCAGTCCACCCTACTTGTCGTGCTCTGTCTCGTGCCCGTCGCGGCTCTGGTGTGGGCGTTGCGCCAATGGGCGATCCAACGCTCGCTGGCGGAGAACAACGCCCGTCTCGCCCGGCGCAATGAGCGTCTGGCTCTGCAGGCCGTGGCCAGTCAAGTCCGCGCTCTCGACCTCAAGGACAACTACACCGCCCGTCACTCCGCCTCCGTGGCTCAGTGGTCTCGCGACATCGCGAAGGCTCTGGGCTTGAGCGAGAGTGATCAGAACCTCTGCCATCTGGCGGGCGTGCTCCACGACGTGGGCAAGATAGGTGTCCCAGACGAGGTCCTCAAATCGCCGAAACGCCTCGACGCCGAGAAGTGGGTGATGATCGAACGGCACTGCGAGAACGGCTATGAGGTGCTGCGCACCATCGATCAGTTCGAAGAGTTGGCTACGGTGGTTCTCCACCATCACGAGCAGTATGACGGAGCCGGCTATCCCACCGGATTGGCCGGGGAGGACATCCCGCTGATAAGCCGCATCATCACGGTGGCCGACAGCTACTCGGCCATGACGAGCGAGCGTCCCTACGGACCGCCGCTCAGCACTGAAGTGGCCATGGCCGAGCTGGAGTTCAAGAAGGAGAGCCAGTTCGACCCCAAGGTGGTCGATGTGTTCCTGAGATTGCTGGCGCAGCACGATGAGGCCTACCAGAGGGGCACCGACGTGGACTTCGAGACCGAGGTCCATCGCATCAGGTACCTGAACGACCTTCCCATCGAGCTGAGCGAGGTGCAGTTGCCGGCTGAGCCCCTCGACGGGACCCCGGCGTCCGGCCGCGGAGTCTCGGCCGAGGCGGGGACCGCGCCGGTGAGGGCCGGGGAGGAATGACCGTCCGAGGATTCGGGGCGCGTTGGGCGAACTCGTACCCGATACCATAGCGTCGCCTACAGTCGCGGCTCGAGGGGCCAATGCGTCGTAGCATTCTCTGGCGGATATTGGGGGCCCAGGGCCTGTCCAGCTTCGGCACGTCGATGTCGACGGTCGCCCTGGCCTTCATGGTCTACCGGCTCACCGGGTCGGTGCTCCACATGGGTGGGGTCATGGCGGTCACGACCTTCCCCCTGGTGGTGACCAGCTGGATCGGGGGAGCTTTTCTCGACCGCTTCAGCGCCAAGAAGATGATGGTGCTGGCGGATGTCGCGCGGGCGGCGTTGATCTTCGCCCTGCCGTTCCTGGCGGAGCGATCCGTATCGCTCATCTACGTGGTGTCGTGCTTCATGGGGGTCGCTTCTGCCTTCTTCAACCCCGGTCAGATCAAACTCGTCGGCGAACTGGCGGACCGGGAATCCCTGGTCAAGGCCAACTCATACGTCAGTGTGTCGCAGACCTCGGCCGAGCTGGTCGGGTATCTGATGGGGGGCGTGGTGGTCACGGCGGCGGGTTACCTACCTGCCTTCATGGTCGATGCGGGAAGCTACCTGGCCTCCGCCCTGCTTCTCCTCGGCCTGCCGCGCATCGCCGCCCGGGCCGAGGTGCCTCAGAAGGTCGCCGCCCTCATCGCCGAGTCGCCGGCCGTGTTCATCAGGCTGTGGCGGCACCCGGGCCTCCGCACCAACCTGCTGCTGGCCGTGTTCCCGGGGGTGGCCTTCATGATGGGCTCCCCCAACGCCTACGGTCTGGCCCTCGAGGTGTTCGACGCGGGCGCAGCGGGGGTGGCGGCGCTGGAGGTGAGCATCGCCTGTGGGCTGATCATCGGGGGGATCATCATCAGCCGGATGGCCCTGCGGGGCGACAAGAACGGATACATGTTCTGGTCGTTCGTCGTCATGGCGGCCGCGTATGTGGGAATATTCTTTAGCCCGTACTTCTGGCTCGTGGTCGCGCTGTTGGGTATCGGGGGCATCGCTAATGTGGGCATGTTCGTGCCCTCCATCACGATGTTCCAGGAGATAAAGGCCGAAGGTGACCGCGGGCGTCTGATAGCGGTGCGGGCCGGATTCGGCCAGATGGGCGCCACGGGCGGGCTGCTGCTGGGCGGGGTGGTCGGAGAGGCCCTGGGCGAGGTCGAGGCGTTCCTGGTGGCGGGTGTCGCGGCCATCGCCGTGAGCCTGCTGATCTACGTGCCCCACGTCATCGGAGCCGGCCGGCGCTCACGGGCCGCCTTCAACGCGGCCGTGGAGGGCGGTTCCACCCGGGCTTCGGCGCGCAGAGCGGCGAAAGAGGCGGCGCTCGCGGGCCCGCACGGCGCGTGGGCTCTGGCGGCGGAGGCCGCGGCGGTGGAGCAGGATCCCTGAGGGGGGCCGGCGATGCTCGAGATCACACGATGAGAGGGGTCTGAAAGTGAGAGGCGCGGGCGCGGAAGAAGAACTGCACATGGGCGGCATAGCCTTGAAGAACGGTCTGGTGCTGGTAGGTGAGCGGTACTGGGCGGCGGCCATCCGCGAGGCTGATGGCACGATCAGTGTGGCTTCGGGGCAGAAGGTCCGGCTGCCTGGGAGCGGTGCTGAGGGTCGTGTGCGGGATGTAGGAAGACCTGCCGGCGGGGGCAAGGAGTGTGCAGGCGGGCGCGGCACGGCGCCGCGGGGCGGTGTCAGCGGCCGGGGCTGTGGATCCGGCCCGGCTGCGGATGTCCCGCGCGACCGGGCGGCGGCCTCACGCGCGATGACCGGCCGGACCGCCGCAGCGCGCGGAGCATCGGGCACGGCGCTCTCCGGCCTGGTTGCCGCCGGTGTGCCTCTGGTGCGCGGACTGGGACGGTTCGGCGAGAGCCTGCTGGTGCTTGCCTTGGTGAAGGCCAAGCTGCCCAACGCGGAACTACCCCTCGAGGGGGGACGGGTGGCCGCGGCTCTGGCCGGTTCGATGGCCGCCACGTCGGCGGTGCGGGCGGTGACGTCCAAGTCGGCGGTGGCCGAGGAAGTGGGGACCGCCCTTGCCGCGTTCATCCCTGCGGTGCTGTCGTTGAAGGACTCGTCCATCACCGGGTACCACGGGGCCGAGCACAAGGTGATCGGCGCGCGGGAGGCGGCGCTGCGTGCGCAGGCGCGCGGGGCTTCAGAGAAGGCCGGCGGCGCCGGGGTGGGCGCACGGCCGGGTGCCGGAGCACCGGCCGGCGGAACGGCCGCCGACACGGCCGCGCCGGCGGCCGCCGACACGGCGGCTGCAGCCAAGGAGCACGACCGTTGCGGGTCGAACCTGGTAGGGCCGTATCTCCTGGCCACGATAGCCACGAATCTGCTCGCCCGGGGTCGGACGGGCCGCAAGTCGCCGGCCGCGTCGGCGGCCGCCGGGGCGGCGAGCCTGGGCATCGCTCTCGAGGCCTTGCGTTGGGCGAACAAGAACGCCGATTCGGCCCCGGCGCGACTCCTGCTGGCTCCCGGCCGTGCGATCCAGAGGCGACTCACGACGACCGAACCGACCCCCGAGCAGCTCGAGGTGGCGGAGAGGGCATTGGCCGAACTCCTGCGACTGGAGGGTGCCACCGGGTAGGGACGCGCCGGGCAGGGCGCCGCCGAATAGGGACGCGGCCGGCCAGGGTGTTGTCGGGTGGAGCGCCGTCGAGCAGCGCGTCGGACCCGGCCGATGGGGCCAAGCGGCGAACGGCCGGCGACAGTCCGGTGGGCTCGGTGCGCCGCGCAGCCCGCGCTGATCCCCGCGTGCGCGGGGAGACGCCGTGAGCACGCCGGAGACGTGGTGTTGGTCGGGAGGGAGTGTCGGTCTCCTCGCCCGCCCCGTCAGGCAGCCAGGCGCTTCACCTCCCAAAACAGGTCAGGTCCACCATAGCCTGGGTGTCCACATGGCAGTAGGCGAGCATGTCCCACCGGATTCTTGTCTTCTCCGGTCCCTCGGGCAGGAGCCGGAGGTCCTCGAAGACAAGCGCGGCCGCGTCTTCTTCCTGGATGGCGAGATAGACGTAGCGGGTGCTGCTGATGGACGACTGCCACCCCCCTGGCTGCCCAGCCGACCGAGAGGGGACCCAGACGGCAGGCAGGGGCGCGCACGGCGTCGGGCTTAAGAGGCTGCTGAAAAACGAAGCCACAGCCGCCAAGAGACACCGGACGGCGCGATAGCGCGTCCTCGGTCGCGCCAATAGCGCTGCTATTCGCGCTTCCTGCGTTCTTCTCTCGCCCGCAGCCATCGCGCCCTGACGGCGCAGCGTCGTTTTTCAGCAGCCTGTTAAGCGGTCTCAGCGGCCATTGCGTGGATGCGTCGAGAAGACTTAGTATTGGAGAGCGGCGTGCTTGGCGTGCAAAGTCGCTGTAGGCCGGCCGGCGCAAAAAGCCTCCTACCGTCGCCCACACCGACCGTTGTCCACACCGACCGTTGCCCACACCGACCCCGTGACACCCGCATCGCAGCTACGGTTCTCCTTACGATTCTGTAGACCACACATCGTCTCTCATGGAGGTGTTGTATGTAAGAAGATCCTCGGCCGGGAGATAACCCTCGCACACTTGGATGTCGGGACTCATGAGGACAACAGGGGGAGAAGAGCCATGAGATTCATGCAGAAGAAGGTGCTACCGAGCCTGCTGCCCACGGTGGTAGTGGCTCTTGTTCTAGCCGGCGCAGTGTTCTTGGGTGTATGGGCTACCCAGGCTTCGTCGTGGCCGGGCGAGGCGACGACGACTGCCGCGCCGACCACGACAACCACCGCGCCGACCACGACGACCGTCGAACCGACGACCACGACCCTGACAGTCACAACCACCGTACCGGGACCGGAGCTCGACACCAGTGCGGTACCCTTGCCGCCCTCTCTCAAGAGCCTGTACACGATAGAGGCGGAACCCTGGGTAAAGATCGACGACAGTGCGCAGACCTTCCTCGAAGGTCCGGCCTTTGACCGCGACGGCAACCTGTACCTCACCTCGATGTGGGAAGGCAGGGTGATCAAGGTAACGCCGGACAAGCAGGTTTCGACCGTGTTCGCCAATCCCGACCTGATCACCGACGGCCTTGCTATTCACCGCGACGGCCGGATATTCATCGCCTGCCTGACCGGACAGGTGGTGAGCATCAACGCCGACGGTTCGAACCTGACCTACTACGATGCGAAGTACGAGGGCAGGCCCACGAGCTGCAACGACCTGTTCTTCGACATGAACGGCAATCTATACGTCACCGACTGGACCGGAACGATCGAGGAGGCGACCGGAGGCGTCTACCGATACTCGAGCGATTTCAAGGAAGTCCGGCCGGTCCTTGTCAATCTCGCCTCGCCGAACGGCGTTGCGCTCGATACCGCGCAGAACGTCCTCTGGATCAGTGAGACCTGCATGAACCAGATCATCCGGGTGGAGTTACTCGAAGACGGTATCTCTCACAATCCGGTCGCCGGGGTGACCATCCCCTATAGATTCACCGGCGCGCCGGGCGGGTGTGACTCCAACGCCATCGATTCCGCGGGAAATATCTATCAGTGCCTAATCTTCCAGGGCAGGGTGGAAGTGCTCAGCAAGAACGGCATACCGCTGGCCAACATCATCATCCCCGGCCGGGAGAAGGGGCTTCACCTGGGCACGACCAACATCGCCTTCAGACCGGGTACCGACGAACTGTATCTGACGGTGTGGGGTGAAGGCGGCGCTTGGATCTACACCGCTAGAGGATTGGCGGAAGGCGCAGTGCTGTATTCACACAAGTAGTAAAGGGGAAACTGGACCACAACGGTCCAGTACCCTGCCGGGGCCGAGCGGGCGGGCGACGCCGTAAGAAGGCGTCGCCCGCCCGGCGCCTGTCGCTCGTAGCCGCGCCGTCGCTGCCGCCGGACCGTGTGGAACGAGCGCCGGCCGGGGCACACAGACGCGGGCGCGGATGATGGTGTCGGACTGAGTCCGCTTACGGCTCCATGGGGGGGCGCCGGCAGCGCTGCTGTTCGCGCCTACCGCGTGTCTCTGTAGCCCGCGGCCATCGCACCCCGAGGGCCCAGCGTCGGTTCCGAACGGGCCGGCCCTCTCATCCCATCCGCTGATCCTTGCGGGGCGCCCTTCCTGGAGGCGGGGTGACGATGGGTCTGCCGGTGACCGGGTGGACGCAATGGAACGGGAGCACCTCATGCTCGGGCCATCGCAGCGGAACGTAATCGGTCAGCTCGTCGGGACCGTAGGGATCCTCGGGGTAGGTCGTCGTGTGCAGAGCTACGAAGCCGGGCGGAGTGAAGGCCCATCCATCCTGGAACGTGCAGATCCATACCGGCCGGTAGTTGAGCACCTTGATCTTCCAGACCGTCTCGCGCTTTACGTAGGCATTCTCGTAGAGTGCCCCCTCCCACCACTGCTGGGCGACCGACGTGGGATTGGGGTTTCTTTCATAGTGGGTGCCGGCCTGCATCATGCAGCGGAACCGCCCGAAGGCGGTCTGCCGGTCGGGGAACACGTCGATCACGTCCTGCATCTGTGGGTGGTCCAGCAGGAAGCCGAACACCGGCCCGTCCTCTGAAGATGCCGCCGAAGAAGTGGATCTCACACTCCTCGTCGTAGCAATCGACGGCCTCGTCGTACATGCACTTGTCGATGAAGTAGCCGTAGAGGTGGTGCAGACGACGTATGGCGTGGACGTCCTCCAACACCCCAAGCCGGTGCTCCAGATCTCCGACTCGTTTCAGCAGCTCATCGTCGCTCACGATAGCCCCTTCCTCGCGCGGTCCGCGCGGGCCCGTCGTTTACCTTCCGCCGGGATACTTCTCGACCCCGTCACCCAGGGGCCACGACATCATGAAGAACACCTGTTTGGTGAGGTTGCGTATGACCATCGGTCCCTGGGATACATCCGGCGGTATGTACGCCCAGAAGGCTTTATCGATCACGTGCCTCTCGCCTCCGATCCAGAGCTCGACCTCGGCGCAGAGGTCGGTGATGTCGTCGTAGTTCAAGGCGATGCAGGCGATGGACGTCCCGTGGGGCATAGTGTGCCTGTCCATGATCGGGTGACCCGTGTGGGCAGGGCCGCCCGGCAGGTACCAGCGGGTGTCGCACCCGAACTCGGCGTCGGGGATCACCGTCTGGTCGACGTATGCCATGGGCCGCGTGTGAGTGGGATCGAGGGAGCGCATGAAGGCCGGTCTCTTGATGTCCGGCGGCGTCCCCTGGACTACGTACCTCGCGTACTTCGAGCCGGCGGGATCCACCTCTGGAGCCGCCGGCGGGGCCTTCTGTCCGGCCTCCGCCTTCTTGGTCTCCTCAGCCTTCTTCCGGGTGTAGACGCCTCCCGGTCCCGACACCCAA
>JAJFUK010000181.1 GCA_021372435.1 Actinomycetes bacterium
ACCAACGCGGCGGTCATCTCCGTCTCGCTCAGCACCACCAAGCGGTTCCAATGGGTCCGCGCGCCGCGGTCGGCGGAGCCCAGCGCTTCGACGAGATTCCGCTGGATGGCCTCGGCCAGCAACCGGCCCTCCGGGCAATACGTCTCGGGCGTGCCCGGGTAGAAGGTCTCGGTGCCGTTGGGCCCGTCTCCGCCGTCTCCGCTGGCGTTGTTGTGGACGCTGACGAAGATCCCGGCCCCGGCGGCGTTGGCCATGGCGGCGCGCTCATGGAGATCGACGGCCACGTCGGTCTCCCGGGTCATCATGACGCGCAAACCGGCCCGACGCAGATTCGCGGCCACCAATAGGGAGATGGCCAAATTGACGTCTTTCTCCTTGGTGCCCGAGACCCCCACGGCGCCTGAATCACTCCCGCCGTGCCCCGGGTCGATGCAGATCAGCGGCGGTCCGTCCCCCGTCAGCCGTTCGGGACAGCGGAAGACGTCGACCACGATGCGGTGGCCGTAGCCTTCGGACGGCTCCAGCGACATCACCCGGAAGGTCCGGTAGCGGCCCAGGTCGAGGGTGATGCGCACCGTACGCGGGTCGTACTTCCACTGAGCTGCGCCGACCGACACGACCTCGGTCGACCCGATGGTCCGGCTCAGGCTCCCGTCGGCCAGCCCACTCGTGTAGTCGATACAGAGAAAACCGTCGGGCGACGCGGTGGCGGTCACCGAGCCCGGGGCGCGCGACAGATCGAAGACCACCCGGGTCTTGTTGTCGTAGTCGGAGGAGCTTCGTACTCCCGTGATGACCGCCCTCATGCTCGCTTCAGCCCGGTAGACCACCAGACAGAACTGTCCCCGGGTGATCCCCTCCCCGGGCGCGAAGCGGCCGTCATAACCCCCGAACAATCCCCCCGAAACGGCCATCGCCACGTACGGGAGGGCCACCTCGGCGATGTCGGCTCTATCTGAGAACTTCGACAGGATCTCATCGACCCGCGCGGCGCTCAGAGCCAACGCCATCTCTTCCCAGCCCATGGCCCGCACCATGATGATGGCCATCTGCTGGCGGGTGAGGGTCGAATAGGGCTTGAAACGACCATCGGGGAAGCCTGTGATCCACCCCTGGTCGCAGGCCGTCTCCACGTACGAACAGTAGGTGCCATCCAGATCGGGGAACGACGACGCCCCCGTGATGAGAGGCACACCCTTCCACAGTACCAACATCTTGGTGGCCTGGCCCCGTTTCAGCGTGTCTCCGGGACCAAACGTGCCGTCCTCGTAGCCGGAGATGACGCCCGCCGAACTGAGGAACCCTATGGCATCGTACGACGGAAGCGAGCGGCTCACATCGGGGAACTTCGAGGTCTGGGCCAGTGCGCTCGAAGAGCCGCCGGCCAGGAGGGCGAGGCCGAAGACCACCACGGCGAGCATGACCGCGGCGGCCGGCATGACCGCGGCAACGCGCACACGCGCCGCCCGGCCGGCTCCGTTCCGGCGGGACATCTCCTTCACCAGCCCCGCTATGACTCCGACCCTCCCTCGAGCATGCGCAGCAGCCGGGCCATCACGCTGATGGCCTGGGCCCGCGTAGTGCTTTCCTGAGGACGGAAGCAGCCGTCGGCATCTCCACACATGAGACCCAGGTAATCGACCATGGCGATGGCTCCCTGTGCCCAGTAACCCTCAGGTACGTCCTCATACAACTGGTAGGCGGCGGCGGCCCGGCCCGCCCAATCATCGTTGATGTCGAGATCCAGCGCCCGGCAGATCATGGTGGCCATCTGCGCCCGGCTCACAAGCTCGTCGGGAGAGAAGGCCGTTCCGTCGCCTGTGCCGTTGACCAACCCCAGCCGGGCCGCCGTCTCAATCTCGTTGTAGGCCCAGTGATCGGTGTCTACGTCCGCGAAGGTGGGTTCGGCGCCGGCAACGACCAGTTCTCGCTGAAGCTCCTCGGGAGCCATGGTCCGCACCAGATAGACCGCGAACAACGCCCGGGACACCTTGGAGTACGGCCGGAACCGACCGTCGGCGGAGGCCGTCACCACACCGGCCGTGCGCGCTTGGGCGAAGTCCTCGTAGAACCAATCGGTGGTCAGGACGTCGCTGTAGCCGGGTACCTTCGTGCCGCCGTTCCCCGGGGTGACGGCCGGAGTCGACGGGGTCGGGCTCGGCGCCGTAGTGGTCGTAGTGACCTTTGCCGTAGTGGTCGTCGTGACCTTTGCCGTAGTGGTCGTCGTGGTGACCTCCACTAGGGTGATGGTCGGTTTGACCGTAGTGGTGGTCGAAGTCGGCGCGGTGGAAGCAGGCCCAGACGAGGCGCCCCACGTGGCGAGGGGAGGCCTACCGGCCGCGTCCCATTCGTCCAGCGTGGGCGCCGCCTTGAGACTCGCATAAGGATCGATCGCGCTGGGCGACCGGGTCTGCCCTGTGCCCGCTCCGACATAGCCGCCGAGGTGGATCTCGAAGTGCAGATGACTGTCGCAGTCCTCGGCGTTACCGCTGTCGCCCACGTATCCGATGACGTCGCCCGCCTCGACGTGGGTCCCGTTGGTGAGACCGGGGGCGTAGGCATATTCGACACCGCCCTGCCCGTCGTCGGTGCCCGGCGTGTCGTTATTCAGGTGAATGTAGAAGTAGTCGTTGCCGTCGTCGCCCCGCAGCAGGATGTTGTAGTAGGGGAGACTGTTGTAGCTGGACCGTTGGCCGCTCAAGTTGAGCCAATCGACCTTGCCGTCGACCACGGCCAGGATGGGCGTCATCTTCGGCGCCATCAAGTCGTTGCCCGCATGCGTGCGGCCGCCGGAGCGGGCCGCACCGAAGGTATCGGTCCAGTAGACCCGTTCCTCCAGAGGGAACAGGATCGGCACTATCACGCTCTCGGCGCCCGCCGCAACGAGGGGAGTAGCACCGGCGGGAGTGACGCCGGTTGCAGTAACGCCGCCGGGAGTAACGCCGGTCGGAGTGACGCCGGTCGGAGCCGTCGCGGCTTCACCGCGGGCCAGGGGGAAGATGAGCAAGGAGAGGGCAGCAACCAGCAGAACCGCCGCGACCCAGATCGGGAAGTGAAGCCCTCTCCGGCGCCGTGCGCCTTGAAAGCCCCGTGGCGGCTGCGCCAGGCGTCTTTCCTTGTGGTTGGATCCTGTCGCGGCCATGACCATCGTACCTACTTGCTTACGCCGTCAGGCGGTTTTGTCCTTCCGCTTGGAGCGCTTCAACACCGCTCGCAGCATATCGACTGCTTCGGCAAGTTCGCGCATTTTAACAAGTCTCGCCACCAAGAAAAAGGTGCCCGCGCCGACCACGATCCCCACGGCCACCCTTAGAGCGTTGCCTCCCAGGCCACTCGTCACGACGAGAGAGAGGGCGCGATCGACCGCCCAGACCACCGCCCCCATGACCGCCGAAGCCCCCGTCACCCGCAAAAGGGAGCCGGCCGTCCGCTTCAGGCCGATCACCCCGATCTTGCGCCGCAGCAACCACATGAGCACCACGAAGTTGACCACGAGAGCCACGGTCATCCCCAGGGTCAGACCCCCGACTCCCAGGAACTGCATGAAGGCATATGCGAGACCGATGGTGAGGGCAACCGTGACAACGCTGATCTTCACCGGCGTGCGCGTGTCGTGATAGGCGTAGAAGACCCGGGTGACGGTATCCCGGCCGGCATAGGCATAGAGCCCCAGGCACAGGAACAGAAGGGCCCAAGCGGTCCGCTTGGTGTCGGCGGCCGTGAACTCCCCGTGCTCGAGCAGTAACCCGATGAGCGGGTAACGCAGGAGGATGATCCCCACCGTGGCCGGCACCAGCAGGAACCCCATCAGGCGAAGGGCGAAGTCGAGCGTAGCCTTCACCCGCTCGGGCGCCTTGGTTGCCACCTGTTCGGAGAGGAGGGGAAAGATGGGGACGGTTATCCCCGCCACGAACAGACCGAGAGGGAGTTGGAACAGCTTGTCGGCGTAGTTGAGGCTGGAGATGGCGCCTTCTTCGAGGTACGACCCCAGCAGTTGGATGATGAAGACGCTGACCTTACCGACAGCCGAGCCGATGAGGATGGGCCACACCATGCCCCCTACCTCGCGTACCCCCGGATCGCGCAGGTCGATGCGTGGGCGGTAGCGGATCCCCTCGCCCCGCAGCCCGGGGAAGAGCACCACCAGCCCGGCCACCCAACCGGCCACTGAGCCTACCGCCAGCGCCGTGATGCCCAGGCGGGCTGCGAAGGCGACGGTGACGGCCAGCGTGACCACCGTGCCTACCGCGGGAGCGAAGGCGGCCAGCGCGAACCGGCGCAACGAGTTGAGCATGCCCACCACCAGACCGGCGAGTCCCTCGAACACGAAGCCGATCATGAGGATGCGGAAGAGGAAGACGCCTTGCGCCGTGGTCTCATCGTCCAGACCGGGTCCGATGAGCGGGATGAACCACGGGGCGATCGCCACGAGCAGCACGCTGACGGCCACGAGGATCAGAGCAATGATGTTGCCGATATTGACGGAAAGGTCCCAGGCCTCTTTCTTCCGGCCCGTCGCCAGCCGGTAGCTGAACAAGGGCACGAACGTGGCCGTGAGCGCGCCCGACACCATGAGCGTCAACAGGTAGGGGACCTTGTAGCCGAGGAAGAAGGCGTCGGTCTGGGCCTGGGCCCCGAAGAAGTACGCGACGACGATGTCGCGCACCAGGCCCAGAGACCGGCCCACAAGCGTAGCCCCCACGATGACCAGGGCGGCCCTGCCGACGACGACCCGGACCGAGGCCGAGATCCCGGGGTCGGGAGTGACACCGTCCGACAGGCCGTCGTCGGCGGGGAGGCCGGCGCCGCCCGAGCCGGAGCCCGGGATGCCCGTGACCTCAGAAGCCACCGGGGCCACCCGCCCGGGCTGTGAGCGAACCGCCCGCGGCCAACTGCACGGCCAACGCCGCCGTGCGTCCGGCCTCGGCCCGGAGGGGCGCGACCGCGCGCGCAAGCGCCGCGCGTCGCGCCGGCAGGTCCTTCGCCGTGGCCACGATGGCCTCGACCAAAGCGGCGACGCCGGAGGCCGGAGGGGCAGACGCCGCCGCCTCGGCCGCCGAGGCGGCGGCGGTGTCGACCGGACCTTCCAACGTGTTCACGTCGACGGCCCAGGCACTCTGGCCGGTCTGCGCCGCGAAGGCCCTGGTCTTCGGATCGTAGTCGACCACGACGGCCGGCGTCCCGGCGGTGGCCGCCAGTATGCCGCTGTGCAGACGCATCGCCACGACCAACTCCGCCCCGCCCAGCACCGCGGCGAGCACGGCGGGGGAGACCACCGGGGGTAGGACGTGGGCGCGGCCGGCCAGGCCGGGCCGCGCCGCGAGGGTCTCGCACACCGGGGGGTCTTGGACCTCATGGAAGGGGATCAGCAGGATATCCAGGTCAAGAGCATCACCTGCCTTCTCCAAAGCCTCCCCGAGGGCCTCCAGATAGCCGGTACGCCCCAGCCACGGCCGGGGACAGACGGCCAGGTACCGGGTTCCCAGGTCCAGGCCCGAACGGGCCAACTCCGCCTGGGCTTGGTCACGAGGGGCCGGCGCCAGCGCGTAGGCCGGGTCGGGCACCACCAGGTGGACGGGCGCCCGCACGCCTATCTCGTAGGCCAGACGGGCGGACTCGGGGTCGCGCCAAGTCACCGCCTGAGAGAGCGAAGCGGCTCCAGCCACCCACCGCCGCGCGGAGCGCGTGTGGAGGGGCCCCAGCCCCTGCGCATACCACATGACCGGCAGCCGCTGAGCCCGCGCCATGAGGACGATGGAGATGAAATAGGGCACCGGCCGCAGTTTGCCCTCGCGGAACAGAAACGACCTGCCGTGAAGCTCGAAGTCGGCCTCGTGCAGGAAGCTGCCTCCCCCGCTGATCAGCAGGTCCGCGGTGCTCATGACTTGGAGGAGACGGCCGGGCGGGCGCAGACCGGTCGATACGGCCTCCAGTTCTCTGCCCCCGCCGTGGCGACGCCGGGTGTCGTCGGGGTCGAACGAGAGGACGACGTAGCGCGCCTCGGGGTCGCGACGCGACACCTCCTGCAGGATGCCTGCCAGGATGGCCTCGTCGCCGGCGTTCTTCTCGCCGTAATAGCCGCTGATGAGGTACCTCAATCGCCGCCGCCCCTCCGGCCGGAGTTCATGCCTCCGCCCTGCCGGCCGCCCATGGAGCTGTAGGCCGCTTCGTAGGTTCGAGTACGTCCTCGACGCGGGGGACCGTAGTCCTCAGGAGACCACCTCACCACCTGCGCGGCGAACCGCGGAAGGGCCGATTGCCGCCGGAGACGGCGGGGGTCGCTCGCCAGCCGGTAGAGCCACTCGATCTTCGCCCGCTGCGTCCAGGCGGGGGCGCGTTTCACCTTCCCGGCCCAGACATCGAAGCTGCCGCCTACCCCCAGTCCCACCGCTACTCCCAGGCGATCGCGGTGCCGGAGAAGAAACAACTCCTGGCGAGGCGCACCCATGGCTACCAGAAGGATACGGGCCTTCGACCCGCGCACGGCCTGGACCACTGTGTCTTCCCCGGTCGTCGTGAAGTAGCCGTGATGGGTCCCCGCGACCTTCAACCCGGGCAGGCGTTCCGTCCACCGGCGGGCGGCTTCGACGGCCACGCCTTCCGCCGCTCCGAGGAAATACACGGGGATCCCCTCTTCCGCGGCCAGTTCCAGCACACGCTCGCCCAGTTCGATGCCCGCCACCCGTTCCGGCGCGACTCTGGCCACGCGCGCCGGCCTTGGGCCACCCGGGCTCTTCGCCGCGGTCTCCGTTGTGACGAGGGTCTGCCGGGCCCCCTGCCGGCCGGCCGCCCAGGCCGCGCCGACGCCGTCCGGATAGCAAAGATCGGCCTCCCAAAGGACCTCGGCTACGGCCGGATCGTTCTGAGCCCGCATCACCAGTTCAGGGTTGAAGGAGACGGCGAGCGCCGCGCGTCCCGCGGGCGCCTCCCGGTCCGCGGCCCTAGCGACCACCCAGCGGGCGGCCTGCTCCAAAGTCACCACATCAAGCGGAAAGCCCAGTATCGAGACCGACGGCCACGCGGGAGGCGGAGCCGCTCCGGGCTGTGCAGAGGCCGGCACGTCGCCCGGCCGTCCCTCGCATCCCGTCGGGCCTGCCCGCAGGCGGCCGTCATCCGCGACCGCCAAACGCTCCGCCGCCACGGCCGAGCCACCCGCCGCGACCCAAGAACCACCGGGCGCCATCGCCGGACTACCCACCTCGGGCGCCGGGCGCAGCACGTCCGCACCGGCACCCGCCCGCCGGTACACCTCCACGTAGGCGGCCGCGGCCCGCACATGCGAGTGGTTGGCGACCACGTACTCCCGGGCGGCGGCCGCCATGCGGGCGCCCAGTCCCGGATCGGCGGCCAGCCGCAGTACGGCCGCCGCCAGCGCCTCCGCGTCCGCCGGCACGAGCAGGCCGGTCTCGCCGTCGACCACCATCTCGGCCAGACCGCCGACCTTGCCGGCGATCAGCGGCCGGCCCGAGGCCATGGCCTCCAGCGCGGACAGGGAAGTCGCCTCCTCCACGTTCTCCGAGTGTACCGAGGGAACGAGCACTATGTCCGCCAAACGGTACAGTTCGCGTACGGCCTCCGAGCCCTGCCCGCCGAGAAGGCGGACGTGCTCTTCCAGATGGTTCTCCCGGATGATGCGTTCCATCTCGGCGCGTTCCCCGCCCTCTCCGGCGTGAAGCAGCAGGAAGCGCCCGCGGTCGCTCTCACTCATGGCGGCCAGCGCCAACGAAGGGTAGATCACGCCGTTCTTCTTGACCAAACGGCGAGGACAGAAGAGTACGATCTTGCCCTCCGGCACATCCCAAGCGGCGCGCGCCTTCAGCCGCAGACGCTCCTCCTCGGCCGGGTCGGCAGGCGGCGCGAACGCGGCCGTATCGATGAAGTTCATGAGGGTGTAGATGGAGTCCGACCGCTCCGGCACCAGCCCGAGCGCGTGCCGGTACAACCGGCTGTCGACGGTGACCACAGCGTCGGCCAGCCGAAGCGCCCGCATCTCGGCCCGCATGAGATAGTGATGCCCCATCCGCGAACCGCTGGTGTAGCCCTCAGAGATCGACTCGTACAGAGGATATCCGTGGAGCGTGAGTATCAGCGGCAGTCCGAACTCGTCGGCTACGTCGCGCAGATGGGGGATCGAGTACACCTCTTGAGCGTTCAGCACGTCCCAGGGAGCGGCGCCGGGCGGGCTTCCCACGCTCCCGGCAGAACCGGCGGCGCCGTCGCCCGCCGGCCTGGAAGCGCGGGCCAGCTCCCGCGCCGTCACGGAGGCGAGCAGCCGGGCCCGTGCCTCTGCTCCATACACCATGCCCCAGCCGGTGCGCACTCGGTTGAGCGCTCCCGCCGGCCAGATCAGACCGGCTTTGCGCACCGGTGCCGGCAGGGTCGCCCCCAGGTACAGAGCCTGGGCGTCGTGACCCAGTTCCTGCAGCCCACGGGTCAGCATGGCGATGTGCGTACTGGTGCCGCCGATCTGCCCGGGGTCGCGCATGGTGGGCAACAGCACCCTCATGAGTCCATCCCGCCTCTCCCGCCTCTCATGTCTCTCCCGTTCTCTCCGACCGGGCCAGCGCCTCTTCTACCAGACCCGAGATCTCCTCGACCCGGTGGTCCCAGGTGTTCTCGGCGGCCAGGGAAACCCGGGCCGCCCGTCTCTGCGGCCCGTCTTCGGCGATGGCGGTGCGTACCAGTCCAGGATAGTCCCGCGGCCCCTCCGCCACGCCGATGATGCCGGCGAAACGCCGGAGTTCGGGAAGACCTCCCACCACCACCGGCAGTCCGGCGGCCAGGTACTCGAAGAGCTTGAGGGGGAAGATGTTGCGGGTGAGCTCGTTGGCCTTGTAGGGCACCAGCGCGACGGCCATGCCCTTGAGGTAGGCCGGCAGATCCTCCCGTGGCCTCTCGCCCATGAAGTGGACGTTGCTCCACCGGCGCAGCCTTGCCTCGTCCACCTGGCCGGTCTTCACCGGGCCGATGAGTACGATGTGCCAGGATGGGTCGGCCTGGGCAAGGGCCTCGAGGGCGTCCAGATCGAGCCGCGAGTCGTGCATGCCCACCACGCCCAGCCGGGGAGCGGGGATCGGCGCGAGGTCCTGAGGCAGAGGCAGGTCCGGATCGAGGGCCCGGTTGAAGACCTCCACGTCCGCGGCGTTCAGGACGGTGTAGGTTTGGGGGTTCAGCGGCTCCCGCGCCAGTCTGAGGTTCTCCGAGGTGGTGATGACCAGGTCGGCCCGCTGCGTGAGCTCGTCGTCGTAGCGTCTGACGACCTGCGGTGACACGAAGCCGGGGAACGCCGAGTGCTCATCCACACAGTGATAAACGACCAGAGAGGGGCGCCGCTCCAGGGACCGGGCGAGACCCGCCGGGACGGCTCCGCCAGGGCGGCCCGCCGTCGCTCCCAAACGGCCGAGTAACGCCAGGGACGCCGGCAGATACGTCCAGACGATGTATCTCTCGTCGAACTGCAACCGGTTCATCGCCCACCGCACATACCGGGCTAAAAGGGCCTGGTTCGCATCGTTGAATCCCGGCCTCATATTCCCGAACGGGAGCAGCGGCGGGGGAGTCAGCGTCCACAGCCCGGCATCCACCCGGTTCAGGCTGGGGACCACCGCGGTCCAGCGCCGCCAGTGCGCCGGGACCTTCAAGGGCGCCAGCATCGTGACCGGCTCCTCGACATACAGCACCCGGTTTGTCCGCGCCAGACGGTGCATGATCTGTTGCTTGCTGGTCCACATCGCGCTCCAGTCGAGCGACGACACGCATAAGATGTCTTTGCCTCGTAGCATCAAGCTCTCTCTCGCCGGGGCTACGAGGGCCCGCCCCGCTCGGCGAGACAGCGTTCGTAGGCCCTCAGTGTCTGCGCGGCCGTCTGTTCGGCGGTGAACCGGGCGCGCACGCGCCGGGCGCCGGCGGCGCCCATGCGTGCGCGCAACGCCGGGTCGTCCAGCAAGGAGGCGGCGCGCTCGGCCAGCGCAGCAGCCAGCGCGCCCCGATCCTCCGACCGCTCGACGACATAGCCGGTCGCTCCGTCGACGACCGCCTCGGCCACCCCGCCAGCGGCCGTGGTCACCACCGGGAGTCCGCAGGCCATGGCTTCAAGAACGGCCATCGACACACCGCCTTCGAAGGCCGAGGTGACCATATAGACGTCCAAAGCGTCCAGCACCGGTCCCACACCATCCAACCGCCCCATGAAGCGCACTGTGTCCTCCAGACCGAGGTTGGCGGCCCGCGTCGCCAACCGCCCGGCTTCCGGCCCGTCACCCACGATCAGCAGCTGCACCTCCGGATGGGTTCGTCGCAGCAGGCCGGCCACCTCCAACATGAGGTCGAGGTCCTTGACGGCTACCAGCCGCGCGATGGTCCCTATGCGCGGAGGTCGCGGAGGGCCGCCCGCCGTCGGCGGCGGCCCTCCCTCTCCGACTCCGTCACCCGTCATCTCCAGGCCTGAACGCACCGTGAGAAGCCGCTCCTGCGGGTAGCCCCGGCCGGCGAGCAGAACCCTCAGCGCGTCGGAGACGCAGATGATCCGGTCGACTCCGCTCAGAGTCAGCCGATCCAGCGCCTGGTAGACCCGTGCCAACCCGGAGGACGGGTAATCGAGCAGCAGGTCGGAATGCACGGTCGTGAACAGGCAGGGACGTTCCCGCAGAGTCCGGAGGACCATTCGCACCGGCAGGTTGGCCCGCATGCCGTGCGTGTGAACGACGTCCCAACGTGAAGACGGCGCGGTCGTTGCCTGCAAGGCGTCGACGACTGGCGGCGCTCCTTCGAGGCCCGCCATGCCCGGCGGCCCGCCCGCGAGAAGCCGTCGCAAGGACGGGACCACCCGCGGATCCCGCGCGCTCCTCATGGGGAGCACCGCGACCGGCAGCCCCCGCCCACCGGCTCTCTCCGCAAGTCCCCCTTCACCGAGACAGAGCAGGTGCGCATCGCAGCCGGCCCGTTGGAGCCCGCACAGCAAAGGCAGGAGGTGGGTCATCGCCCCGCCCGTGTCTCCGCCCCCGATGACGTGCAGCACGCGTAGCGCCCTCATCGCTCTCCCTCGAGCGGCCGGCCCTCACCCGTTCCCGCCGCTCCCGTCGCCCCATGCAGCGCGGCCGAGGTGGCGAGGCCGCTCAGGAACCAGAACCCTACTCCGACCACGAGTGTCTCCCAGACACTGGCGGTCAGGTTGGCGACCGCCACCGCCACAAAGGCGCCGAAGACTCCGGCGCAGAGAGCCCGCACGTACGGCCCCTCACCCATCGCGTAGCCCTTGACCAAACCTTTGGCGCCGCGCAGGAGAATCCATAGGAAGAAGGCCAAAAGGAGCAGTCCACCCTCAGCCCCGAGTTGCAGATAGAAGTTGTCGACCCACAGCCGTCCGTACCCGTATGTGACCGCGGCCGTCCCCCCGAACGTACCCAACCCTACCCCGAACCACGGGTGGGCCGCCATGTGCTGCAGGGACATCTTCCACACGTAGAGCCTACCGGCCGCCAAGCTCTTAGTGATGTACGCCGAACTGAAGGCGAAGGTCAAACGGTTGACGAACGCCTGGGGCATAGCCAGCCAGGCCACCACTCCGGCCGCAAGCAACGGGGCGAAGTACCGGCGGTATGCCAGAAGGACAAGAGCAACCACACCGGCAGCGAGACCGATCCACGCTCCCCGGCTGAAGGTCACCGCGATCCCGGCAAGTTGTATGAGGCAGGCCACCGCCGACCACACGCGATGGGCCCGCGATAGCCCTCGAGCCAAAGCCAGGCTGAGCGAGACCAGCGCGCCCATCAGAAGAAACGCGCCTAAACCGTTCGGATTCTGCACTATCGAATACGCCCGCGTGCCGATGTCGGTCTCGCGCACGTCTACCCAGCTCGCCGGCATCGGGGCATGGGTGGCGTATTGATACAGTCCGTGCAGCGCCAAGGCGACGCTTGCCGCGATGAATACGCCCACCGCTCCCCGCACCCACCACCTGTTCTTCGGGAGGAGGAAGCCGAGGAAGTAGAAGAGCAGGGGCTGGAACAGCACCCGCGCCGCGAACAGGGCCACGTCGCCCGGGACCTCCCTCACCACTATCGACCCGACCGCCGCGGCCAGGGCAAGAAGAAGGGGCAGGGTGACGGGGACCGTCCATAGCTCTCCCCGGCGGAGCACGATGACGCTCCACAGCAGAAGCGCGATCGAGAAGATGAGCAGAGAATCGTCCCAGACCGGTCCGAGACTCCCCAGGAGCCGCCGGGCCGCCCAGTCCAGCCAGGGGAACGCGGCCACCGCCACCAGCATGGCCTCCGGCCGCACGATCACCAGGGCGAACAGGCAGGCCGCGATCACCAGGGCGACCACGACAAAGGCTCCTGATCCCGAGGCCAGTCCGGCAGCCGCTCCCGCCACCGCGGCCAGGATCGTCGCGGCGACCACCACCGGCCCGCCTGCGGGCCGCTCCTGAGGGCCCGCGGCCGTCCCGGGCGTCCCCCCCGCGATGAGAGCCAGACCGCGGCCGGCAAGACTGACCCGTGCCGCCGGGAGCAGCCGCGGACCGGCCACGAACACTAGGAGACCTACGAGCACGACGATGGCAGAGATAATGATCCTGAGGACCGGAGCGGCCGGGGCGGCACCCGTACCGTCCAGCAGGACGGCCCCTTGAGTCAGCAGGAGCGCCACCCGGCCGCATCCCAGCCCGGCGATCCCCGCTCCGACCACCCACACCCAGGCTCCGCGGGCGAACCGCGAGCGGCCGGCCGCGGCCGCCACGGCGTCCGTGGCCCGCCCCAGCGCTCCACCACCCAGCGTCGAGCGCAACCAGAGGTAGGGACGAGAGACGGCGAGCACGCTCAGCGGGTGACCGTCCCGCTGTAGTCTGCGCGTACCGACGTACCGGATCCCGAAGGTCAGGCTGGCGGCCAACACCGGTCCCAGGACCCGCGCGACCCGCAGCAGGAAGCGGCCCACCAGAGAACAGCGGGCGACCGTCCCGATCCATACTCCGCCGCGCCGGGCGGCGCGGTAGGAGATCGAACCGGCGGTGACCTTCACAGATGCGCCTCCCTCATGGCCGGACCTCCTTCACGGCGGCGCCTGCTACTCGGCCGCCTCCTCGCCCCAGAGCACATCCATGATCACCGTCTGCACCTCGAAGCCCGGTCCGACCAGGGTGACCTTCTTGCCGACCCGCATGGGAACGCTGCCGATCCGCACCGTCGACGCCGAAAGCCGGCCTTCGCCCACCACGACTATGTCGACATCGCTGAAGACGGGCGACTCGAAGGCTTTGAGCTCCCCGGCGGGGGTCATGTATTCCTCGAGGGTCGGCCGGGCCGATACCCGCACCACTTCCCCGAGCACAGTGCCGCCGTCGTCCCGCACGGTCCCCCCCGCCTCCAGCGCATCTACCGTCGCCCCGCGGACCTCTTCCACCGTGTATGTGATCTTGACCGGAACGGTCGTGGAGCTGCCGCCGGCCGTGCGCACCACAGCAAACACGACCACGGCGATGATCACCAGCAGTACGACCAGGTCGACCACGTTCACCTTTCCGAAGAAGCGGCCGCGCTCATCGAGAAAGCGGCTCATCGCCACCATCCTTACAGTAGTTGTGCCGGTGGACCGAACCTCCCGAATTCTATCGGAATACCCTGGACCTGCCCACTGCGGGGTCCGCCGCCGCCCTTGCTGTTCGCCGGGCCTTGGGCTAGAGTCCAGACCTGAGTATGGCACACACCCTCTTCATAACCTTCGGCACCCGCCCCGAGGCCATCAAGATGGCCCCGGTCGTGCTGGAACTGCGCCGGCGCGAAAGGTTCCGGGTGGTCACCTGCCTCACGGGGCAGCACCGGGAGATGCTCGACCAGGTAGTCGAGGGTTTCTCGCTGCCGATCGACCACGACCTCAACATCATGCGCCAACGCCAGTCTCTGGGTCACATCACTTCGGCCGTGCTGGACGGCATCGACCCGCTCCTCGAAGCGGAAAAGCCGGATCTGGTCATGGTGCACGGCGATACCACCACCACCTTCGCCGCCGCCCTTGCGGCCTACTACCGCATGGTCCCGGTGGCGCACGTGGAGGCGGGCCTGCGGACGGACAACATCTACAGCCCCTTCCCCGAAGAGATGAACCGCCGCCTAGCCGATCGTCTCGCCGACATCTACTACGCGCCCACCGCCGCCGCCCGCAAGGCTCTGCTCGCCGAAGGCGCGTCCCCCGAGCGGATCGTGGTCACCGGCAATACCGTCATCGACGCCCTACTGGCCACGGCCTCCACCCCGGCGCCCCCCTGGGAGACCAAGCTCGCCCGCGCCCTCGAGCGGCCCGGGCCTAAGGTCCTCGTCACCGTCCATCGTCGGGAGAGCTGGGGGACGCCCATGGAACGGGTGGCCCAGGCGATCAAGCGGGTAAGCGAGCAGTCGCCCAAGATCACCTTCCTGTTCCCCATCCACCTCAACCCGGCGGTCAGGGATGTTTTTCGCGGAGCCCTGGACACCGTCCGCCAGGTGGTCTTCACGGAACCCCTCCCTTACCGGTCCTTCGTCCACCTCATGAAGGCCGCCGATGTGGTCATCACCGACTCGGGCGGGATCCAGGAGGAGGCGCCCACCCTCGGCAAACCTGTGCTCGTGATGCGCGACACCACGGAGCGGCCGGAGGGGATAGAGGCAGGGACCGCGCGATTGGTCGGCACCGACGGCGACGTAATCGCGCGGGAGTTGCTGCTGCTGCTGACCGACCGGTCCGCCTACGAGAGGATGGCGAACGCCGTCAACCCCTATGGGGACGGCCACGCCGCGGAGCGCATCGCCGACCATCTCGAATACCGGTTCGGTCTTCGCACCACCCCTCCCGCCGATTTCTCCGGGTATACGCCCTGACTACTCGTTTCAAGGCGCAGAGACTCCGGCCGGGCTGCGCCGGACGAGTATGAGGAATAACCCGGGCGGCTGCGACGCTACTTCCCGGTTGCTGCGCCGCGCGCGATGAGGGCGGCGGCGGCCCCGGCGCCCACGCCGTTATCGATGTTGACCGTCACGAGGCCGGGCGAGCAACTCTGCAGCATAGCGTACAAGGCCGCCGTACCATCCCCGCCCAGACCATAACCGGTCGAGGTGGGCACTCCGATGACGGGGACATCCACCAGACCCGCCACCACCGAGGGCAGCGCCCCCTCCATGCCGGCCACGACCACCAGCACGGCCGCTCCGGCCTCGAGCATCCGGGTAAGAGGCTCGACCAGACGATGCAGGCCGGCCACGCCGGTATCGTATCCCCGCTCCACCCGGCAGCCCATATGCGTAATCACCAGGGCCGCTTCTTCCGCCACGGGTATGTCGGAAGTCCCCGCCGTCAGCAGGCCTACACAGCCCCGCTCCTCCTGAGGCCGGTACGCAGGGGTGTAGGCGGCAAGGATGCGGGCGTCCGGTCGATACGACACCGTCGCTCCGCCCAGCACGGACCTCAACGCGTCCGCCCCGGCCGGCTCCAGCCGGGTGATGAGGACGTACCCCCGTTCGTCCAGAAACCGGCGTACGATGGCTTCCAGGTCGGCGACGCTCTTGCGCGACGCGTACACGACCTCGGGGACCCCTCTGCGCACATCGCGGTTGGTGTCGAGGCGCGCGAACCCGCCGATCTCGGCCACCTGGAAGAGCCGCAGTCTTTGCAAGGTCTCGTCCAGGGTCGCCCCACCGGTCTGCAGGTCCTCCAGGATGCGTCTGAGCTCCGGGTTCCGGCTTAGTTCTGCGCTCATATCTTGAACACCCTCCGTGCGTTGCCGCTCTGCATTGCCGCCCTGGCGTCGGGATCGAGACGAGATAGCCCCTCCCTGTATCTGCCCGGGGCCAACAGCGGGTAGTCGCTGCCGAAGATGAGCTTCTGGGACCCTGCCGTCGCCAGACACGCCTCATAGACGCCCGGGTCGTACAGGTACGGCACTGCCGCCGTGTCGTAGAAGACGTCGGCCAGCGTCCTTCGCACCTCGGGCATCGCTTCGTACAAGAAGAGACCTCCCCCCAGGTGAGCGAAGATCACGGTCAGCCCGGGATGCGCCTGGGCCAGGGCAAAGCAGGCCTCGGGGGTGAACCGGCCCTTGCCCGGATACTGATGACCGAAAGGCTCGCTGGCATGGACGAGCAGCGGGAGCCCGCGCTCGCGGAGAGAGCAGGCGATCGAAGCCAGGCCCCCGCGGCCCCTCTGCTTCCCCGGGTGCATCTCGTGGGGGTCCGGCGCCAGCTCGCCGCACCCCCGCAAACCGGCATCAAGACACCGGTCCAGCTCGGCGGCGGCTCCTGGAGCTTCAATAGCCACGCAGGCCAGCCCCGCCAGCCTCCCCGGAAACCTCCCCACCGCCTCTACTATGTGATCGTTGACAAGCCGGCACAACCCCAGATCGGCGAACGGGAACCCGACCATCACGCAGAGGTCCACTCCGTTCTCGTCCATGCGTCCGACCAGGTCGTCGGCGCTCACCATGGCCGCCTTCGGCGACCGGTAGAGAGAGCCAAAGCGGGCGTCACGCTCGAGATAGGCCTCCCGATGCAGGATCATCTCGGGAGGAAAGACGTGCGTATGGGCATCGACGAGACCGACGGCGGCCGGGACGCCACCGGCGACGGCACGCTCGTCGTCCGCCCCAGACGACGGATCAGGCGACTGCGGTGAGCAGGATCGTTTCGACGAGGTCTTCATACGAGATCCCGGCGGCGCGGGCTTGGGCGGGGAGATCCGACGTGTCGGTCATCCCCGGGAGGGTGTTCAGTTCGATGAACCAGGGCGTCCCCGCCCCGTCGACCATGAGATCGACCCGGGCATAGCCCCGGCAACCGATAGCCGCAAAGGCGCTTAGGGCTACCTGCTCTGCCTGCGAATAGGCCGCCGGCTCCAGTCGGGCAGGTAGGACGAACTCCGTCATACCCTCGGTGTACTTGGCCTCGTAGTCGTAGAACTCGTTCTTGGGCACCAGCTCGAGGATGGGCAGCGCTTCCGGCCGGCCCTCACGTTCCAGCACTCCCACAGTGATCTCCCGGCCCGCCACGAACCTCTCGGCGAACATGGTCCCATACTGGTTCCGTCCCAGCTCGAGGCCCCCTACAAGAGCGGCGGCGTCCTTGCACTTGGACACGCCTAAGCTCGAGCCTTCTTCCACCGGTTTCAGCATGACCGGCAGACCCAGTTCGGCCTCGATCGCCGCGACGGCCGCCGCGGCCGGCTCCTCCCGGCCGATCTCACGGTAGTCTGGTGTCGGAAGACCGGTGCCCCTGACTACCTTCTTGGCCGCGATCTTGTTCATACCCAGCGCCGAGGCCAACACTCCCGAACCCGTGTAGGGGATGCCCATCATCTCCAGCAGTCCCTGGATGCTGCCGTCTTCGCCGTAGCGTCCATGCAGCGCCAGGAACGCGACCTCGACCCCGGCTTCGTCAAGACGCTGAGCGACGTCGCGCACGGCGTCGATGCGCACGGCTCGGTAGCCGCGCGACACCAGTGCCCGCAGACAGTTCTCGCCCGAACGGAACGAAACCTCCCGCTCGCCGGAAAGCCCGCCCATGAGCACACCGATGGTCTTGGTTTTCAGACTCTGGGGATCCACGCGACTGCGACCGTTCATGCACGGAACTGTACCACAGGCCCCGCTGCCCTCTGCCGGCCCGCCGGCTTGGCGCCCGCGATCCGGCCGCCACAGTCCCGGCCGCTAGGCGGCTCCTGAGAAACGAAGCCACGGCCGCGAAGACGCACCGGCCGGCGCGATAGAGCGTCCTCGGTCGGGCGCCGGCGTCTCGCTATCCGGCGCTCGCCCGGGTCTTCTCGGGCACCGGGACCCGCGAACCGGCCACCCGCCGGAACGCCGCCGAGCTCTGGGCGCCGCTCTCTGCCGTATACATGAGGTCCTCGACGCTCAACCCGTCCGCCGGGGCGGACGCCCAGCCGACGACGCACTCCACCCTGCGCCCGTCGACCAAGTGCTCGCAGACCTTGCGGGCCAAAGCCATGGCCACGCTCTCCACGTCGTACGGGTCGCCGCTCAATGCGCGCTCTCCGTACTCGAGCGGACGGGCGCCGTCGCGCCCGGTCGCGAACACGAAGGCGACCTTCCCACCGGGTAGAAAGAAGTGCTGAGCGTCAGGTCCCAGCAGCCGCAGACCTCTACGACCAACCGCGAAGAGCAGATGACCGGCGGCCTCCTCACCATGGCAGGTGCGTATCTCCTCGAAGCGGACCACCCGCAGCACTACCACGGCGAAACGCGCCCGAGTCGCCTCGAAGACCCTCAGCCGCACGCGCAGAGCTCTGTGAAGCGACTCCTCCGGATCCACGTCCGACGACCCGTGGCGCGGCGACCCGCGACCGCCCGCGTCAGCACCCCCGCTACTGCCGGCCCGGTTACCGAAGGAAGTGCGGATCCGGTCAGCCCGGTAAGTGACACCTACTCCCAGGATACAGCCCGCAAGAAGAACGGCCTGTAAAGGCGAAGACGAAGTCCACACGAGGACCGGCAGTACGATAGCACTGTCGGTGAGACACAGGAGATACCCCAGTCGCCGGTCTTCCCCGAAGTTCCGGACCAGTCGCAGGGTCCACAGCGCATAGACCACCAGGAAGACCGTGTAGAAGACCCAGACGGTCGCCGAGCGCGCCCCGGCCAACGGCGAACACACGATCCCGACGAGAGTCAGAAGAACCAGCCTCGCCCGGGCTTTCTGCCGCTCGGTGACACGCAGAGGCTTGGCTGTCTGCTGTCCTAGCATGAGGCGTCTATTGCAGTATAAGCGAAGTGCAGCGCCTTTGCAATAGTCGTTGCTAAATCGGTGAAGTGAAACAGCCCTATACGCTGCCAGCGGATGTGTCTGCTGAGAGAGAATGTTTTGGCGCGTCCGTGGGCCCCGCCCGTCGTGCTGCAAGGTCAGATGGTCCGACCATAGACGCAGGGTGAGCGGCCGGGGGTGGAGCGGAGCCGGTGCGGTCCTACGGTACCAGCAGAATGGGCACCTTGACGTTGTGCGCGACTCGGGAGCTCACGCTCCCCAAGATGAGGTCCTTGGGTTCGTAGCGGCTTCGGTGGCCCATGACGATCAGATCGGCGCCACTGGACTCGGCCTCGGCCACTATGGACTCGGCGGCGGGGCCCACGACTACTTTGACCTCAGCTCCGACCCCCATGCGGCGCAGGAGATCGACGGCCGGGCGCAGACATTCCTGGGCCATGCGCTCCACGTAGGCCTCGACTCCTTTGCGGTCCATCTTGGCCGCCGTCGCCACGTACTGCGGCATCGAGACGGCCGTCATGAGGAGGAGTTCAGCGTTATCGCGCGCTGCGAGCTGAGCAGCCGCTTCCACTCCCCTAAGGGCCGCTTCCGTACCATCCGTCGCGGCCAGTATCCGGCTGAAGATCACGTCCGGTCTCTCCCGACATCACTGTGCTGTGGGATAGTGGAGGATACCGGGGTCGAACCGGCGACCTCCGCCGTGCAAAGGCGGCGCTCTCCCAACTGAGCTAATCCCCCATGCGCGCCGATTTGGAACCTGATGGCCGGAGCATCCGGATGGTGGGCCTAAGTGGATTCGAACCACTGACCTCACCCTTAT
This sequence comes from Actinomycetes bacterium, assembly GCA_021372435.1. Lineage (GTDB taxonomy): Bacteria > Actinomycetota > Thermoleophilia > RBG-16-64-13 > RBG-16-64-13 > RBG-16-64-13. Next base: position 19,561 of record JAJFUK010000181.1, read on the forward strand.
CAGGGGTGCGCTCTAACCAACTGAGCTATAGGCCCATGCGCGGGTAGTTTACCGGCATTCCCCTTGATGTCAAGAAACGCGGCCGGCCCGGCGCAGGGCCCCGCCGCGCCGTAGAAGACGAGCACGGTTGGTGACGATGTGGGCTCCTGGGGGTAACCTAGAGGTGGACATCCTAGTGAGGAGACCATGGAAGGTTTCGAGAAAGTCACCGTGTACGGCGTCAGCTTCGATGTGGCCAGTAAGCAGCCCATCGTGCTTCTCAAGGTCGAAGGGAAGAACCGGTTCCTGCCGATCTGGATCGGCCATCCGGAGGCGGCTGCGATCCTCATGAAGCTGCAGAACGCGGACCTTCCCCGGCCCATGACCCACGATCTGTTGGCGGCGACCATCGAGCGACTATCTGCGACCGTCTCCAGCGTCCTTGTCACCGAGTTGCGCGACAACACCTTCTACGCAGTCCTGAAACTCGACACAGGCGGACAGGAGATAGAACTCGATTCACGGCCCTCAGACGCGATAGCACTCGCGCTGAGGACGGACGCTCCCATCTTCGCCTCCAGCGAACTTCTGGAGGCCAACGGCATCGAGTTCGACCAAGAGGTCGAGGATGTCGAGGACATCGTCAAAGAATTCAGGCAGTTCCTAGACGACGTCTCGCCTGGGGATTTCTAGGGTCGCAGTAAAGACACACGCCGTCGGCCGGGAACCAAGAGTCCCGTCACTCCGGCTTGGTCTCTCCCAACCTGGCCGCTTCACGTTTCGCCCATTGCAGGATGAGTTGGTATATCTCGCGGAGACCCTCGTTCGACAGCGGGCCGGGGTTGGCCCGGCAGAGGTACGTGATGACCCAGTCCTCCTGCGCAGGATCATAGAAGCTCAAACCCTGCGATTCTTTGTAGTCCTTCAGGCGCTTCACCAGCTTTACCCGCCTGTTCAGCGCCTCCAGGATCTTGAGGTCGTTGTCGGAGATCTGCTCCCGGTAACTGCGGATGACCGGGTCGGTGGTCGAGTTCGTCACATCCCCTCCTCCATTTTTCCAGAAGCCGCCCCGACTTCGCCGACAGGCCCGGAGCGGATCCTTCTGCATGTTACTTCGTGTCACTACGCGCGTCGAGCCTTGTAGGCTAGGAGGCTGCTGAAAAACGAAACCACGGCCGCCAAGACACACCGGCCGGCGCGATAGGGCGTCCTCGGTCGCGCAAATAGCGCTGCTATTCGCGCTTCCTGCGTAACCGTTCAGTCGGTGCTTCGGGTCAGACGAGCGAAGGAACGGCATCGCTCCGGATGCTGGCGGCCAGCACCTCGCTGAGGTA
>JAJFUK010000023.1 GCA_021372435.1 Actinomycetes bacterium
CGCCAAGCCCCGCGTCTACTACCTCAACATACCGAAGAAGTTCATAGGCGGGACGGTGTACGACCCGGCTGCCAAGGAGATCATCGAGGGCGCCACCTGTACGCTCACCGCGGCCGATGGAGCGACCCTCACGACGACCACTGATGGCTTCGGCGACTTCTGGTTTCGCGGGTTGGCCGACGGCGGCGACTACAAGCTGGTGATCTCCGCCGCCGGTTTCGCCCCCAAGACGTTCGAGGCGATCAACACCGAGAAAGACGTCAATCTAGGAGACATAGCCCTCACCAAGTAGGAGGCCAGACCCACTTCCGAGCGGCCCGGCCATCCTACGTCACCGCAACGAGCGACGAGCCCCGGTCGCCAGAGGCGACCGGGGCTCCCCTATCCACCCGCCCAGGTGCTTCGTGCGTGACCTACGCGTCCCGCACGTCGACGATCTCGTCCACGAGCGGCTCGACCGCCTTGAGAAGCGCCTCTCGCTCGACATCCGAGACTTTGAACGTCGAGATGCCCAGGTCCATGCTCTCGGCGAAGGCCATGAAATGGCCGCCGATGCCGGCCACGGCGGTAGAGATCTTCGAGAGGCCTCCTTTGGTCAGCGGCATCTTCACCGTGACCCGCACTCCCGGCCGTCGAGCGCCGAACACGTCCAGAAGGATGCTGAAGAGATGTGATTCGGTGATGATCCCGACCAGCTCGCCATCGCGCACTACCGGAAGGCCGCTGATCTTGTTGTCGGCCATGATGCGTCCGGCTTCCTCGACGGCGGTGTCCTCGGTCACCGTGATGACCTCGGTGGTCATGACCTGCTCGACTAGGATCTTCTCGAGAAGATACTCGACCTCCCACACGCTGAGGGAGGTAGCCGGAGAGGGAGAGACCCTCAGCAGATCGACCAGGGAGACGATCCCCACCATCCGGTTCGTAGCCCGGTCCATCACCGGCAGTTGACGTACTTTGCTCCCCTGCATCACCTTGAGCGCATCGGGTACCGACGCTCCCGGCCAAGTGGTGATGGGGTTTTTCGACATCCTGTCGCTAACCAACATGGCTCTACCCCCACTTCGCTCCGAGATGGCCCAGCCCCGCGGCGAACGCATCGATGACGGTCATGCCCCCATCGGCGATCACGGTCGCGCCCGTCATGAACCGGGAGTCGTCGCCCGCCAGGAAGACGAACACGCCGGCGATGTCAGCCGGGGTGCCGATGTGATGTAAGGGCACGTTCTCGCGCACCCTGTCGAAGGCCCCGTCGAGATCGGTGTTGAGGACCTCAGCCAATGGCTTAAAGTTCATCTCGAGCATGGAGGTGCGGATGGGACCGGGGCAGATCACGTTGCAGCGCACATTGTACTTGCCGTAGTCGAGCGCCACCTGCTTGGTAAGATGCAGCACGGCTGCCTTGGTCGCGCAGTACGCCGGCGCCCCGGGCGGTGCCACCACTGCAGCCACCGACGCCACGTTGATGATAGAGCCCCCGCCTCCCGCGATCATCGTGGGGATCGCCGCCTTCATCATGAGGAAGGGGCCGGTCAGGTTGACCTCCAACTGCTCCCGCCAGGATGCGACGTCAAGGTCGACAAGCGGCGCGTTATGCTCGATCGCCGCGTTGTTGACCAGGATGTCGAGGCGCCCCCCGAAAGAGACGGCGGCGTCGACCATCTTCTCGGCGTTGCCTTCCTCGGTCACGTCCCCGGAGAAGACGCTGACGGCGCCCGCCGGCAACGACGCCGCCACTTCGTCCAATACTCGGCGTTTCCGTCCGGTGATCACCACCTTTGCGCCTTCTTCGACGAAGCGCTTCACGACTCCCGCGCCGATACCCGTGCCTCCGCCCGTGACAAGTGCGACCTTACCCTGTAGTTGCATCTCGCAGCCCCTTACTCTTTGGGCGGGTCGCCGTCGAACCCGCCGTTTGGGTTCAGAAAGATCTTACCGGGTTCGCCCGGCAACGGGGTGAACCAGTCCGGGCAACTGTGCGGGAACAAGAGCCGGGCCTGCCAGTGAAGGGCGAAGTCCTCGGCCTTCACATCCCCATAGTATTTGTTCATGCGAGCGACGAGATCGGCGCCGTTTTTGGCGTTGGTGTACGCGTCTTCATAGACATCCAGGTATCTGAGCGACCAGTCCACACACTCGGTATAGGCCCGGGAGGTGTCCTCCTGCACCTCTTCGAGGATCTTGAGCTTGGCCTCGTCATGGTGTCCCGGGATGACGATACGGGGATCGAAGTCCAACAGCCTTCGTATGTCGGCCCTCCATCTCACCCGGCGCTCGACGTTGCTCTCGATCGGCCACAGATTGCAGTCATGGAAGGCCACATCGGTCGCGCAGACAACCCTGATCGACGGGACCCAGACCACGGAATTGTTGACGCTGTCACCTTCCCAACCGTCGGAGAACAGGAGCTCCTCACCCTCTAATTCCAGCCGGGGTTCATGCATGGGCATGGGAATGGTCGTTTTCTTGGGGATGTCGGGACCGAAACGATCGATGGCCCACATGTCGACCTTGTCGCTGGAGGTGAAGACCACATCCTTGACGACGGTCGGGAGGGCGACGACCTTCGCCTCGGGGAACGCGTGCGTGAGCACGGCCAGACCGAAGTGATGATCGGGATGGAAGTGCGACACGTAGATGTGGGTAAGGTTCTTCCTCATGGGGATGATCTGGGCCACCATCTTGTGGGCGTCGCTCAGGAGCTGGGATGCGTCGATCAGGATGGCGTCGCGTTCCCCATAGAACAACGTAGAGTTGCTGTTGAAGCCGAGATAGCTGTGGAGAAACACCTTGTACTTCAGTGCCAAGTCAGCCCCCTTTTTGTGTCGATTGCGATAGTCGCACCACGTACCTGACCGGCACCCGGCGGCCGCCCACGCCCCCGCGCCCGATCTCCCAGATGCGGGCCCCTGTGGCGGCCCGCTGGCACCGTGCCGATGCGGTCATCCCCGCCGCGAGTATCCAAGGAAGGCGGAGAGTGCCGCGGCGGACGACTTGACCGCGTCGGCGCACGCCGCCTGCTCGGCCGGACCGAAGCGCCCCGTGGGCACGATCACGCAGAGCGCGGCGATGACCCTGCCGACTTGGTCGCGCACCGGAGCAGCCACCGCGCACGTGCCGACGTTGCGTTCTTCCATGTCGAAGGCCACGTCCTCACGGACCACCCGATTTAGTTCTTCGGCCAGGGCCTGCGGGTCGGTGATGGTGTGAGGCGTCAACCGCGGATGCGGGTTTGCTAGGATCTCGGCCCGTTCGGCCTCGGTCTTGAAGGCGGCGAAGATCTTGCCGTTGGCGCTCGCGGTGTCACCGATGATGCGACCGAGGGCGACTTCGCGCTTGAGAGGACGGGGCGTGTCGATCATGTCGACACTCACGGCCACGCCGTCGTACTCTATCGCCAGGGTCGCCGCTTCGCCGGTCTTCTCAGCGAGCTCCAGCAAGTACGGGCGCACGATGGCGGCCAGCTCCGCATAGCCCCCCGAGAGATACATGGTGGCCAGCAACGCCGGGCCCAGGTGATAACGGTTGGTCACGGGGTCACGGACCAGGTACCGCGCCGCTTCCATGGTCCGGATCATCCGATACGCCGTCATCCTCGGCAGACCGGCCTTCTCAGCGATCTCGTCCAGTGTCCACTCGCGGTTCTCGGCGTCGAACAGGCTCAGTATGGTGAGGCCTTTTGCCAGAGCCCTCACCAAGAACGCGCCATCACCGCCGTTCGCCGGCCTGCCGCCCTCCGCCTTCGCTGCCGACCTAGCCACTCGAGTGCACCGCCGTCGCCCGCCGCGGGATCACACGAAGGCCATCGTACCGCCGTCGGGATACAGAATGGACCCGGTCATGAAATCGGAGGCCGCAGAGGCCAGGAAGATGGCCGGTCCGACAAGATCGTCCACCTTGCCCATGCGACCCATGGGGACATTGACCAGCATCTTCTCGTACCGGTCTGCCTCGCGCTTGACCCTTTCTTCCGTCATCGGCGTGATGGTGATGATGGGCGCGATGGCGTTGACGAGAACCTTCTTCGACGCCAGCTCGACCGCCAGCTGCTTGGTGATCATGTTCACGGCGCCTTTGCTGGCGCAGTAGGCAAGGTTGCCGCCGAGGGCGGCACGCGCTCCTCTGATCGACGAGAGATTGATGATCTTGCCGCCCCCCTGCTCTACCATGTGCGCCGCAAAGTGCTTGCAGCACATCATGACGCCCCGGACGTTGACGCTGAAGAGCTTGTCCCACTCGGCCATGGGGAATTCGGTCGCCGGCGCTTTGGTGTTGTAACCCTGCGCGTTGACCAGCACGTGCACACGGCCGAAGTCGCCTACGGCGCTCTTCACCAGCGCCTCGACATTGCCCTCGTCCCCGGTGTCGACCACGTAGGTCTTGACCTTGCCGCCGGTGGCCGCCTCAATTTCTTGCGAGGCGGTCTCCAACGCAGCCTGGTTGATGTCGGCGATGCCCACCTGCGCGCCGTACTGCACGAACCCCCGCGCCAATCCCCGGCCGATGCCTCCGGCACCGCCCACGACGATGATGTTCTTGCCCTTCAAGGAGAAGAGGTCATCCATGGTGCTGCTGCCATCCTTTCCCTATCGGAATCTTTACAGGCCATCCCTCGCAGACCGGAGCGTCAGCGCTTGACTATGCCCAAGAGCTGCCGGGTCTCGTCGGGACTCATAGGTTCGATGTTGAGCTCGCGGGCGATGCGCACCGAGCGCTCGACCAACTGAGCGTTGCTCTTCGCCGGCACGCCTCGAGAGTAGTAGATGTTGTCTTCGAGTCCGACCCTGATGGCGCCCCCCATGATCATGGACATCGTGGTCACCGGGAGTTGTGCCGCCGCCGTGGCGCAGCAGTTGAAGTAGCACTCCGGGGGTAGGAACTCGATCATGGAGTAGAGCATCTCCGGCGTCGCCTCCACCGCACCCTGGTACTGCATGCCGAGGACGATGTTCACGTAGTACGGGCGCTTCAGCAGGTCCTTCTTGATGAGGTTGTTGACATCCCGGTACATACTGTGCGAGTAGCACTCCATCTCGGGTTTGATATCGAGTTCCTTCATCTTGGCCGCCCAAGCCTCGATGTCCTTGGTCAGGTTGGAGAACGGTTGACCCGCGAACTCTCCTGTCTGCCGCATCAGGGTGCCCATGTTGAGTGACGCGGATTCGGGCAGGGCATCCAGGCAGCGCACCCGCTCTTCGATGGTGAGATTCGCGCCGCCCCCGGTAGAGAACTGGATGATGATGTCTTTGCACTTGCTCCGCACAGCCGCCAGGATCTCGTCGAACTTCTCCTTGGTGCCGGTGGGCCTGCCCTGCTCGTCGCGTGCGTGGATGTGCACGATCGCAGCCCCGGCGTTGTAGCACTCCAGCGCGTCTCGTGCGAGTTCGTCCGGTTGCTCCGGCACGTTGGGGTTCATGTCCTTGGTGACCATAGCCCCGTCCAGGGCGGCCGTGATGATGACTTTACCGGCCGGCATCTTCATAGTGGCTCCTCCGATCCGTTCTGCTTCTCCGTCTCCTGCCTCATATGCGCTTGTAGATCAGATCCTTGACGTCCCTGAAGACTCTGATCAGGGCGGCGTCGCGCTCTTTCAGCACCTGCTCCAAGGGCCGGTCGCTGTAGTCGAAAAAGCCTTTGCCGGTCTTGACCCCCAAGTGGCCCTTCTCCATCAGTTCCCGCAGGCTGCGGGGGTTGTTGTCGATAGGCGCCTCGATGAAATCAGGGTTCTGCAGATTGCCGTAGCTCAGGTCGATCCCGGTGAAGTCATACCGCTGCACGAAGCCCAACACCATCGCCCGGGGGATGATGCTGGCCTTGACCGCCAGGTCGAGCTGCTCGGCCGTCATGTATCCGTTGTCGAGTAGGAAGAAGACCTCCCGGCCGATGATCCGCAGGAGGCGGTTGATGCAGAAGCCGGGAACGAACTTCTCGAGAACCGTCGGAACCCGGTCGACCTTCTTGAGCAACTCCACGACGAAATCCACCGTCTCCTGCGTGGTCTCCGGGCCCTTGACGACCTCGACCAGGGGCACGATATGTGGCGGAGCGAACCAGTGGGCGATGACGGTCTGCGGCAGTCGCGCGGCAGGCATCACCTCGTAGATGTTCAGATACGAGGTGTTGCTGGTGAGGATGGCCCTCTCGGCACAGAGGGCATCGAGCTCCTCATAGAGCGCCTTCTTGGCGTCGATCTTCTCGACGATGCTCTCGATCACGAAGTCCGCGTCCGTGGCGGCCTCTTCCACCGACTGGGTCGTCGTGATCCGGGCCAAGATGCCCGGGACGGCGTCTTCGGAGAGCATCCCCTCTTCGACAAAGGTGGAGAGGTTGGCCTTGGTGACTCTCATCGCCTTCTCGATGGTCTCCGCCCTGCGTGAATACATGGTCACGTCATATCCGGCGGTGGCGAATACCTGGGCCAAGCCTGGACCCATGGTGCCCGCGCCGAAGATCGCGACCTTCTTCACCTCTTCTACTTTCACGGGAGCACCCCCTGCGCTCGTTCTCTCACGGAAGCGGACATTGTTGGTATCAGTATACCGCGATACAGACGGCGGATTTCACGGGCGGCCGCGGCGAAGCCCCGGCCGCGAAGCGCTGAGGGACGGCTCAGCCGCCGCCCGCTGCCATGAACAGGTTCACGATGTCTCCGTCGTGGAGCTCCCCGGAGAAGGCGCTCGACCTGCCGTTGATGGCCGCGAAGACCTGGATATCGGCAGGCAGTCCGCAGATGTCCCGCACTATCCCGCCGACCGTCGTTCCCGCCGGTACCGAGAGACGGCCGGCCTGGTCGCCGCTCCGGCACGAGGCGTATGGCCGCAGCAACGGATGCAGATACAACGTTACCGTGATCGTCTTCTTGTCTTCGGTGCTCATCTCATCCCACGACCTCTGTCTGCAGTCTACGCCCGCAGACGGATGCCACCCGTACCAAAGGGGGCTTCACGCTCCCGCGTGAAGCCCCTGGTCAAGCCCTTCCGATCGTGCCGGGACCCGTCCCGACGGACGTCACTCCAGTTCGCCCAGCAGCACCTGCTCGTAGGTCCTGACCGGCACCCAAGTGAGCACGTCGCCCACCTTCTGCACTTCCAGGATGAAGAAGTCGCGCTTGGCGATGAACGCCTCCTTGTAGGGCACAATCTCCAC
>JAJFUK010000191.1 GCA_021372435.1 Actinomycetes bacterium
TCGATCCCGAGAAGATCGCCGAGGAGCCCCGCATCAAGTCGTGGCGCGAGGCCTACCGGGCGTTCGGCGCGAAGCCCGCGGAGTTCCGGTCATCGGTGGAAGCCATGGCCCGGCGCGCGTTGCGGGGTGACCAACTCCCCAGTATCAGCGCGCTGGTGGACCTGGGTAACGTCATGTCTCTGCGTCACCTGATCCCGGCCGGCGCCCATGCGATCGACCTTCTGAACGGTGACATCGAGCTCCGCTTCGCCACGGGCGGCGAGGACTTCGTCGCCTTCGGCTCCGAGGAGTTGGAGCACCCGCTGCCGGGAGAGGTGATCTTCGTCGAGAACGGCACCAACACGGTGCTGACCCGCCGCTGGACCTGGCGCCAGGGTAACCACACGCTGACCCTTCCCGAGACGACGGCCATCGAGTTCAACGTCGATGGGCTGCCGCCCGTCACCCGCGGGGAGATCGAGGCGGCCTGCGCCGAAGTGGCCGAGCTGATCCAGCGCTTCTGCGGAGGCACCAGCCGGATCGACTACCTAACCGCCGAGACCCCGCGTATCTCGCTGGCGCCGTAGACTGCGGCGCCAGACCGCGGCGCCAGACCGCCGGGCGAGATGTGCGCAGGGGGCAACCGGCGCTGCCGTGCCCTGTTGAACGTCGGCCGCAGACGTGCCCGTCCCCTACTACGGAGCCGCCTACTCCGGTTGGAACCGCAAGGGGTACGGTGTACCGTGGCTGATGGAGGTAAACGCGGACCCAAAGAAAGAGGAGGCTGCAATGGAAGACGGACAAGGCGGTTTTTTCGCTAGGGTGGCCAACCACCGGGGCCTGCCCTGGCGAGGGCTTCTTGTCCTCGGGGTGATCACCCTGGTTGTAGGGATCCTGGCTCTTGTCTACCCGGGCATCACCCTCAGCGTCATCGGCGTCCTCTTCGGCCTCCAACTGCTTGTCGTGGGCGTGTTCCACGTGGTGATGGCTTTCTCTGGGGACGACCGTCACCGCGTGCTTAACACGGTACTGGGCATACTCGCGATCATCGTAGGCATCCTCTGCCTGCGCGAGATAACCCAGACGGTGGTGCTTCTTACCCTGCTGCTCGGCATCTACTGGGTCGTGAGCGGCGTGATCCAAATCGTCGTGGCCGTAGGCAGCCCGCTTGTCCCCTTTGCCGGCCTGGCCGTGCTCACGGGGATCCTGTCTCTGCTCGCCGGGTTGTTGCTGCTGTGCTTCCCGCTTGACTCAGCCTTTGGTATTGCCATACTCCTGGGTGTCTGGCTGGTCTTGCTGGGCGTCCTTGAGATCGTGGCCGCCTTTCGACTCCGAAAAGCGGGCAGGGGCGCTTTCTAGGCGGGGGCCCGCTCAGGTCCCCGGGTCACCGGGGAGTCTACTGAGACTGCGCTCCGGTTGCCGCCGTGGTCTCCCGCGAGCGCCGCGGCCTTCCTGCGTCAGCATGGGCCGGGGAGCGCGAGGCTTTCCCGGAGCGGTTTCCGGAGCTTCGCACCAAAGAGAAGGAGAAGCCTCGCGCTCCCTGTCACTTGACGCGGTCACACTCAACGACGCCCCGCGGCCCCTTGGCTACTAGACCGCCTCCACCACCGTCGCGATGCCCTGCCCGCCGGCGATGCACAGCGTGGCCAGGCCGTAGCGGGTGCCGCGTTTCTGCATCTCGTAAAGCAGCGTGACGAAGACACGCGCACCGGAGCAGCCTATGGGATGGCCGAGCGCGATGGCTCCGCCGTTCACGTTGAGGACGTCGATGCGGTCCTTCAGGTCCAGCTCTTTGATGACTGCCAGCGACTGCGCCGCGAACGCCTCGTTGAGTTCGATCAACGCCATATCGTCGAAGGTGAGACCCGCGCGCTTCAGCGCCCGCCGGGAGGCCGGTACCGGTCCGAAGCCCATGATCTCCGGCGGCACCCCGGCGACGGCCATCCCTCTAATCGCCACCATCGGTTTGAGACCACGACGCGCGGCCTCCTTCGCCGACATCACCACCGTACACCCGGCCCCATCGTTGCGGCCCGAGGAGTTGCCCGCGGTCACCGTGCCGCCCTTCTTGAAGACCGCCGGCAGAGCGGCCAGCCCCTCGGGGGTGCTCTTACGAGGCTGCTCGTCGGTATCGAAGATGAGCGGCGCTCCCTTCCGCTGCGGGATCTCCACCGGAATGATCTCGTCCTTGAACCGTCCGGACTCGATCGCGGCAAGCGCACGGTCGTGGCTTCGCAAGGCGAACTCGTCCTGCTCCTCCCTGCTGATGCCGTATCTCTCCGCGAGGTTCTCCGCCGTCAGTCCCATGGTGAGGTCACCGTATACTTCGTACGGCTGCGAGCGCGGCTGGCTTTCCGTATTGGAATCAAGGAGCAGCGCGTTGCCGGCCCGGTATCCATAGCGGGCGCCCCTTAAGTAGTAAGGGGCTTTGCTCATGCTCTCGACTCCGCCCGCTACAACGACGTCGGCCTCGCCGATCATGATGGACTGAGCCGCGTTGTGTACCGACTGCAGCCCCGACCCACACTGCCGCATCACGGTATAGGCCGGCACTTCGACGGGCAGACCCGCCTTCAACGCAGCCACCCGAGCCAGGTTGGCCGCATCCGCGCTCTGCTTGGCCTGACCCATGATGACCTCGTCGACCTCCGCCGGCTCCACCTGAGCCCGCTCCATGGCCTCCGTGATAACGATCTTGGCTAGATCCTCCGGCTCGACGTCCTTGAGCCCGCCACCCAGCCTGCCTACCGCTGTACGCACCGCACTGACGATGACTACTTCTTCCATGAGACCCTTTTCCGGTTGTTTGCCGCTACCTGAACCGCTACCTGAATGTGAACACCGCCATGGACGCCGCTACTTCAACGGCTCTAGTATGATCTCGCCCAGGTCGACATCGGTCTGGGTGGACACCTCGATAATCATCGACGCGTAGCCCTCGCACTCGATGCCTACCAGAAAATCGGTGTTCTTCTCCAACCCGTCGAACTCGAAATCTCCGTAGCCGTCGGAGCGTGTCTCCAACTTGAGGCCGCTCCCCTCCAAGGTGACCTTGACTCCCTCGGCGCACTCGCCCGGCACGTCCCGCCGCACGACTTCGCCCACGATGAAGCGCTTGGGGAGACCCAGATACTTGACCAGCGGCGACACCTCGTACTCAGGATGGTAGGTCTCGGTCTTACGGGAGGCCGCCAGCCGGGCGATCTCGCTATCCGGATCGTCCAGGTCTCCGAAGACCAGGGCGCCGGTCGGACAGGCCTCCACGCAACGCGGCTGCTTGTCACCCTCATCCAGCCGGTGCGCGCACAGCGTGCATTTCTGCGGGAGCTGCGACTCCTCGTTCCAGAAGATCACCCGGTACGGACAGGCGCTCACGATCGCCTTCTGACCCTTGGCTTTCTCCGGATCGATGAGCACGATCCCGTCCTCGCGACGATACACCGCTCCGTCCGCGGCGACGTCGATGCAGGGCGCCTGCTCACAGTGCATGCAGGGAACGGGGATGTAGTCGACCTTGGGCTTCGGATAGCCGCCCCGCTCGACCTCCTTGATCTGCATCCAGAACTGTCCGTCGAGGGGCTGGGCGGCCGAATATGGGCTGTAGTCGTTGTCGTAGTACTCGTCGCGGCAGGCCAGGAAGCAGTTGTAGCAGCCGCTGCACTTGGTCACATCGATCAGCAGGCTCAGGCGTGCCATGGTCTTCAGCCCTCCCATTTCTCTATCTCGATGAGGCAGGAGTTGGGCGTCATGCCGGGCGCGTTCTTCGACAGCATGCGCGACGGCGTAAGCAGGGCCACGCACCCGCCTCTGTCTACGGAATCAGGCCTGCCGGGTTGCAGGGGATCGTACAGAGCCGACGAGGCATAGCTGTGGACCACCCCGGGACGCACCCGCCCGGTCACCACTGCGATACAGAGCACGGAGGCCCGGTCGTTATAGAGCCGGACGATGTCGTAGCTGTCGATACCACGCTCAGCCGCGTCCTCCGGATTGATGCGCACCGGCCACCAGGGATGACCGTCCTTCTTGATGCGATGCACGGGGATGTCGTCGAGCCAGTCGGTGTGCCTGTCGTAATGGCAATGGAACGTGAACCGGGGATGTGGCGACACAAGCTGCAGCGGATACTTGTCGTAGAGACCGGGAGTGAGATACCCCTCGAAGCTGCGGATGTAGCGCGGCACCACCGGCCGCTCCTCGTCGTCGGGGAAGTACTGCTTCAGACTCTCTGAGGCGAACTCAATCTTGCCGCTGAAGGTCCCCAGTTCGCCCCAATGCTCGGGGTCGACCCGTTTCGGGTTACCCGGGTCCGGCGTGTCGCAGGGGCGTCCCTCGTAGAACCAACGCAGCCCCGGCTTCGGTTCGTAATCGTCAGCGATATTGATGATGTGATAGCCCTTGGTGTTGAACTCCTCCCAGCTCACCTCTTTGGGCAGGTCGGAGGCATCGAAAAAGCCCTTTACCCAGTCGACCTCGGTCTTGCCGCCGTCGGTATACTCGTCCCTCAGACCCATCTTCTCGAAGATGAGGGCGAAGATCTCATAGTCCGACTTGGACTCCCACAGCGGTTCGATGCACTTCTGCTCGCGCACTATTACCCGGTAGTTGCAACCGCTGCTGGCATGCCACGTGTACCCGTTCACGGCCGCCCACTCACCCACGTCATCCCGCTCGAAGTTGGTGCAGGCCGGTAGGATGACGTCGGCCATGGCGGTCTCGCTGTTCCACCAGATGTCCTGGTTGACCACGAACTCGAGCTTCGGACTCTGGTACATCCGCACCCACTTGGTGGTGTCGCTCATGGTCCCTATGAACGATCCGCCGTAGCGGTACCAGAGCTTGATCTCCGAGCATCCGGGGGCCGGATACACAAAGTGCGTGAACTGTTGCTCGAGGCTCTTGCCGCAAAAACCCTCGCCGTACCAGTCGACCGGCGGGTTCAGGATCGCGTCGGGCACCGTCAGACGCCACAGGCGCTGGGGGTTGGGATTGACCGGGATGTACTTCGCCACCTTAGCGGCCGAGGACATCCGTCCATCCGGCTCGCCGTAGGCCGGGAACCACCGGGTCGTGTCGTTGGGGGCCCCCATAGTCGTGCCCCAGATGCTCCGGCCGGGGGCGCCGAGCCCCTGCATGGCCTGCAGCAACACCATCATCCGGGCCCACTCGGTGGCATAGGCTTCCCGGCAGGCGCCGCCTTCTCCGCCCCGCGAACCACCCGACAGGATCGTGCGCTTGGCCGCCCATTCCCGGGCCAAGGTCCGGATGTCGCGCGCATCGACGCCGCACTCCTCGGCCGCCCACTCGGGGGTCTTCGGAACGCCGTCGGTCTCGCCCAGTACATACGGCTTGAACTCCTCGAAGCCGATGGTGCGGGCGGCCACATAGTCCTTGTCGTAGGTGTCCTCGGTGATCCAGACGAAGGCGATGGCCAGAGCCATGGCGGTGTCGGTGCCCGTACGCGGGGCTATCCACTTGCCCCCCATGACCGCGTTGGTGTAGTTGTAGAAGGGGTCGATGAAGACCATCTTGACGCCCTTCTCCTTGAGCCACTGCCGCCAGAGGGCCGAGTCCTGGCCGGAATACGTCCCCCGGGTGCTGTCCGGGTCGTTCGACCAGTACACGATCATCTCCGCGTTCTGAAGGGCATCGGTCAACATGTCGTAGGGTTCGGGCATGCCGAGACGCCAATAGAACCCGTAGCTGTGCGTCGCTCCCCAGTGCCACCCCTCCCAGCTGTCGGGGTTGTCGAGCACCGGAGTGCCTTGCACCAAGTTCAAGAAGCGGCCGAACGGACCCATCTTGTAGCCGACTATGCCCCAGTTGTGGTGGGAGGAGGTTATCCCACTGATGGCCGAGCTGCCGTAGGTGTCCCTGACGCGCGTGAGCTCGCTCGCGACCAAAGTCGCGGCTTCATCCCACGAGATCCGCTCATACCGGGATCTACCGCGATTTTGGGGATTGCGCTCCCCGTTCGGATCGAAATCCACCCGTTTCATCGGGTATTTGAGTCGCTCGTCGGAATAGATGCGGCGCCGCTCGGCGTGCACATACGGCGAGAGGGTGACCTTCTTCGGAGGGGAGTACCGATTACCCCCGGCCTCTATCACCCAGGGTTTGAAATCCTTCTCTTCCACGACGAGGGGTCTGACCCTCACGATCTTGCCGTCGTCCACATAGACCGAGACGGGCCCACTGTTCGTACAGCTTGTGAATGCCTTTTCAGCCATCAATCATCAACTCCCGTGTGATTAGAGATGGTCGGGGATCGTGGCGGGACAAAACGATATCTCGATATTGTTTGGTAATACTGCTAGTATCGTAGAGTAGGCACGGGCGATTTGCAAGGCGGGCGCCCGTCCCACGCTCAGCATGTACCGTTGGGGGAGAAATGGCCCAAAGCGCGGCATCCCGAGACGTCGACCCCCTTTCCGTCAGGGCGCTCGCCCGCGGCCTGTCCGTCCTCAGCCTGTTCGACGTGGATCATCGCGAGTGGACCGTCGACGAGATAGCTGAGCAGACGGGGTTGGTCCGGATGACCGCGTACCGTATGGTCCGGACGCTTGAGTCGATGGCGTTCCTCGTCCGTGACCCCGCGACCAACCGTTACCGTCTCGGCCCTGCGACGCTTGCCCTCTGCTATGTGGCCGATGACCAGTCGCAGTTCATCAAGGCGGCGCGGCCGTTCCTCGAGGCGCTGGTGGAGGAGACCGGGGAATCGGTCACCTTGGCCGTCGAGGTCGACGGATACCCGGTATGTCTCGACATCATCAACACGACGCGTCCGTTCAAGCGAAGAACGGCGCCCGGTCGCATACTGGGCGATGTCTCCACGGTCCACGGCAAGATCTTCGCCGCCTTCAAGCCGCCCGAAGAGAGGGAGGCGATCCTCGCCAGAGCCATCCCCCAGCTTACCCCGCACACCGTTACCGATTCGGAAGCCATCGCGGCCGAACTGGAGCAAGTGGCGAGAGACGAGGTCGCCTACGACATCGAGGGACGATACGCAGGTCTGTGCGCGGTAGGGGCCCCTGTGCGTGATCAGTTCGGGACCATCGTTGCCACCATCTCCGTGGTTGTTCCCACCGGTCGCTTCGGCCCTGCCGAGAGCGCCCGCTGTACCGAGGCTGTCAAGGCAGCCGCCGCATCGTTCTCTGCCTACCTGGGTTGGACCCCGAGAGGAGGCGCGTATTAGTATGGT
The DNA here is from genome assembly GCA_021372435.1 of Actinomycetes bacterium. Lineage (GTDB taxonomy): Bacteria > Actinomycetota > Thermoleophilia > RBG-16-64-13 > RBG-16-64-13 > RBG-16-64-13. The sequence continues at coordinate 7,181 of JAJFUK010000191.1, forward strand.
GACCATGAGTGCAGGCATCTATCGACCCGTCGATTGAAAGGACGAAGAGTGCGATGGCAGACGTGGAACGCAAGAAGGTTGACGTAACCGTCGACAAGGTCACGATCAAGAACCTAGCCCTGGGCGGCCTGCTGGGGGGAGGCGGAGAGTGCTTCGTCGATGTGAAAGACGGCAAGGCCGTCCGCATCAGGCCGTTCAAGTATGACTGGAAGTACGACTACCAGTCGCTCAGGCCGTGGAAGATCGAGCGCAACGGCGAGACCTTGGAACCCCTCCCCAAGGCCCTTCCTGCCCCCTTCTCCCTTGCATACAAGAAGAGGACGTTCTCACCGAACCGTATCAAGTTCCCCATGAAGCGGGTCGATTGGGACCCCAACGGCGAGCGTAATCCCCAGAATCGCGGCAAGAGCAAGTACAAGAGGATCTCCTGGGACGAAGCGACCGACCTGGTCGCCTCCGAGATCCGGCGCATCCACAAAGAATACGGCCCTCTCGCCATCCTGGCACAGGGAGACGGGCACGGCGAGTGCAAGACCATCCACACGCCCCACGGCCACCAGGCCCGCCTGCTCGACATGATGGGCGGCTTCACTCAGCAGGTGCGGAACCCAGATAGCTGGGAAGGGTGGTACTGGGGCGCCAAGCACGTATGGGGCCAGGGCTTCCAGGGCATGATGTCCCCAGCCGCGAACCTCATCAAGGACATCTCCGAGCATGCCGACATGGTCCTCAAGTGGGGATGCGACGAAGAGACCACGCCTTGGGGCTTCACCGGGCAGTATGCAAGCCGCATCTCGCAGTTCTGGACCCGAGCCGGCATCAAGCAGGTGTACATCTGCCCGGATCTCAACTACGCCGCCGCGGTGCACGCCGACAAGTGGATCCCTGTGCTGCCCAACACGGATGCGGCCTTGCAGTTGGCCATCATCTATGTGTGGCTGAAGGAGGATACTTGGGACAAGGAATATGTCGCTAGCCACGCTGTGGGCATGGACAAGATCGCTGCCTACGTCCTCGGGGAAGACGAGGAAGCGATTCCCAAGACGCCCGAGTGGGCCTCGAAGAAATGCGGCGTGCCCGAGTGGACCATCAAGGCCCTCGCCCGGCAGTTTGCTAAGAACACGACCTCGATCATCCACTACTTCGGAGGTTCGGCCTTCCGGGGGCCGTACTCCCACGAACCGGGCCGGCTGGAGTGCATCCTCCTCGGCATGCAGGGACTGGGCAGGCCGGGAGTGCATCAGTGCCAGATGACCTATTTCGGCATGCCCCGCGCTGAGGGGCTGGGGAGCGTCCGCTTCTTCAACCCCGAACTGCCCGAGCGTCTCACGAAGCCCTGCTGGACGACCGTACATGCGTGGGGCCCGCAGCTCATCCCCAAGACCCTCATCCAGGACGCCATCCTCAAACCACCGCTGGTCTTCTACGGTAGCGGGGGCCAGGAATGCCAGACCGAGGAGCAGTTCGACCGCTACACGTATCCGGTCGAGAAGGAGAAAGGCGGCGTCCCGATCCACATGATCTGGACCGACACCCCCTGCCGCATCACCTGCTGGAACCACGGCAACTGGACCATCGAGGCCTTCAAGGACCCCAGCATCGAGTGTATCGTCGCCCAGCACCCCTGGCTGGAGAACGAATGCCTGTACGCCGACATCGTGCTGCCGGCCAACACGACCCTCGAGGTCGAGGACATCGTCACCACTGTCAGGCAGGGTCCGCACTTCGCCAGCGTCTCCATCCAGGAGCAGTCCATCCTCCCCGTCGGCGAGTCGAAGAGTGACTACGAGATCGTGGCCGCCATCGCCGACAAGCTGGGCCTGAGTGAGGAGTTCACGGGCGGCTTGACGACCAGAGACCTCCAGAAGATCGTCTTCGACGCCATGAAGATGGACCAGCTCACCACGTGGGAAGAGTTCCTGGAGAAGAAACACTACGTGTACAAGACTGCTCCCGACTGGGAGGACGACCCGCCCGGTTTCCGCAAGTTCTACGAAGACCCGAAGAACAACCCGCTCAAGACCCCCAGCGGCCTCCTCGAGTTCTACTCCGAGCGGCTGGCGCAGCACTTCCCCTGCGACAAGGAACGTCCGCCGTTCCCGAAGTGGATCGAGAAGGGCGAGACTCACGACGAGGCACTGTCGAGCGAACGGGCTGCGATGTTCCCGCTTCTCCTCGTCTCGAACCACCCGCGCTGGCGCACCCACGCCCAAGGTGACGACAACAGTTGGGCCCGCGAGACCCCGACCGGCAAGGTCCTGGGATTCGACGGCTACAAGTACGAGCCCATCTGGATCAACCCCGTGGACGCCGAGGCCCGCGGCATCAAAGACGGCGATGTGGTCAAGATCTTCAACGAACGGGGCATCGTGCTCGTGGGAGCGCGCGTTTGGGAGAGGGTCATGCCCGGCGTGGTCTATGTAGACCATGGTTCCCGGCACGATCCGCTGGTCCCCGGCAAGGTGGATAGAGGCGGAGCCATCAACACCATCGCCCCCAACGGGACCACGTCCCGGAATGCGGTCGGCCAGGCCACGAGCGGCTACCTGGTCGACGTGCAGAAGGTCGAGAACGAAGAATGGGAGGAATGGCGCAGGGACTATCCCGAGGCCTTCTCCAGGATCTACGACCCGGGTGCCGGGTTGCGCTTCGACGCCTGGATCGAGGGAGGCGACAAATGAAGGCCTTCGTCATAGACGTCAGCCTGTGCGTGGGCTGCTATGCCTGCCAGTTCGTCTGCAAAGACGAGCACGTCGGCAACGACTGGTCGCCGATCGCGAAACCCCAGCCCGACACCGGCCAGTTCTGGATGCGGCTGGACGAGCATATCCGCGGCACCGTGCCAAAAGTGGAGATGCACTACGTTCCAAACCCCTGCATGCATTGCGACGAGCCCCCCTGCATCCCGCCCTGCCCGATCGAGGGCGCCATTTACAAGCGGGATGATGGCCTGGTGATCATCGATGCGGTGAAATGCACCGGATGCCGCAGGTGCGTGGACGCCTGCCCGTACCAGGCCATCTATTTCAACGACGACCTGAACCTCGCGCAGAAGTGCACCGGTTGCGCCCATCTGCTTGACGGCGGGGAGTGGAAGGTTCCCCGGTGTGTCGATGCCTGCCCGACCGAGGCCATCAAGTTCGGCGAGGAGAGTGACTTCGCCGCCGAGATCGCCAAGGCCGAAGTGTTGAAGCCCGAACTGGGCGCCAAGCCCCGCGTCTACTACCTCAACATACCGAAGAAGTTCATAGGCGGGACGGTGTACGACCCGGCTGCCAAGGAGATCATCGAGGGCGCCACCTGTACGCTCACCGCGGCCGATGGAGCGACCCTCACGACGACCAC
>JAJFUK010000004.1 GCA_021372435.1 Actinomycetes bacterium
CCTCGGACCAAGCGGAGGATGCCAAGCAGGACGAGGGCCCCGGCGACGGCCACTCCGAAGCTGCGCCAGTCCCACCCGGTGACGCCTACCTCGCCGAACAGATTGGCGATGAGCCCCCCGAGGAACGCTCCTACGAGACCGACGATGACGTTGTGGATGATCGCGCCGGTGCCGCCGGTGATCAGTCCTACTGCCAGGCCGGCCAAGCCTCCGAATACGAGCCAGGCTACCAAGCCCACGACCGACTCCTACACGTCGGGCTCCACGTCCACCATCAGCCTGCCCTCCCTCACCTGCACAGGGTAGGTCCGCAGCGGGCGGGGCGGGCGGACCATCTTGGCGATGCTCAGCAGCGGACCTGATGACTCGGTCCATCGGTCCACCCGGCCGTCTCTAAGATCGAAGCGCGACCCGTGCCGGGGGCAGACCACGATGGTGCCCTCCAGTGTGCCGCCCGACAAGCGTGCGCCCATATGCGGGCAGCGGTCGTCGGCGGCGAAGTACTCATCTCCGACTCGGGCCAGCAGAAGCTCCTTGCCTTCAAGAGTGACGGCCTTCAGACCCCCGTCGCTCAGGTCGGCCCCCGCGGCGACATCGGCGAACCTGGTCATCTGAGCTCCTTCCCGCGCGCGCTTTGATCTCAGACTCCTGCTTCCCAATGTCGGCCGGATTCATTCGTACGGGTACGCCCCGTCGAGGCCCGGGCGGGCGCCCGGCTGCGCGGGCGCCCGCCCGGGCCGGAAGCACGGCCCGCCGGACACGCGGCCCGGCGGAGCCTCATCTTGAAACGAGTTCTTAGTCCAGTAGCTTGGCCGCCAGGTGCCCCTCGTGGATGGCGTCGAATATCTTGCGCGGTCTCACGCAGTCCCCCGCCTCGATTACCTGGAGCTTGGGATCGCCCTGCAGGCCCTCGAGGAGGTCGCGGTTGGGTGTGAACCCGGCGGCGAGCACTACGGAATCGGCGGCGATCTGGGTCTTGCGACCGTAACGGTCGATCACCGTGATGCCGGTATCGGTGACGGCTTCCAGCCGCTCACCGGTGTGGATGCGGACGTCGAGGTCCTTGAAGCGCTGCTCGTATACCTGCTTCTCGTCGGGAGTGATGTTGTTCATGAACGTGTCGAGCATCTCGATGAAGACCACCTGCTTGCCCTGCTCGGCCAGGACCAGACCCACTTCCGTTCCCACGATGCCGCCGCCGATGACGGCGACCCTGCGGCCGGTCGTGGCCTCGCCGTGCAGTACCTGAGAAGCGGTGACCACCTTGGGGTCGTCGATACCGCAGACGTCCTCCAAGGCCAAAGGAGTGGCGCCGGCCGCGACTATCACCGCGTCGTAGCCACCGTTCTTAAGGGCTTCGACCGTCGCCTCTTCCTTCACCACCTTGACCGGCAGCTTGGCCATCTGGGTAGGCAGGTAGTCGATGAGCGGCCTCAGGTCGGGGGCCTTGAATGCCGGGAGGGCGGCCTCCAGCAAGGCGCCGCCCAGTTCGCGTTTCTCGTACAGGGTGACATCGTGGCCTTTGAGGGCGCAGACGCGGGCGGCCTCCATCCCGGCCGGTCCGCCACCTACCACGGCGACCTTCCGGGCTCGCGCCGCTTTGGTGATCCTGAACTCGTCCTCGCGGCATACAGCTACGTTCACGGAACACCAGATGGTCTTCGCGGCGTGGTCGCCCCGGGCCAGGCAACCGTCGTTGCAGCGGATGCAGGGCCGGATGTCCTCGGGCCGGCCTTCCAGGGCCTTCCGCGGCCACTCGGGGTCGGCCCACAGGGGCCGTCCCAGGGCGATGAAGTCGCCCTTGCCCTCCGCCAGGATGCTCTCGGCCAGCGCCGGCAGGTTGATCGACCCGGAGGCGATCACCGGGAGGCCGACCTCCTTCTTGACGGCCTCGGCCGCCCACACGTTGTGCGCGAGCGACATGCCCATCGGGCTTACTTCGTGGATCGTCTGGTGGTGATTCCCGCCGGACATGTGGATGGCGGCCACCCCCAGGGCCTCCAGGCGTTTGCTGAGCTCGATGGTCTCCTCGATGGTGTGGCCATCGGGTTCGTAATCGGTGCCGCTCACTCTCACGCAGACGGGGTAGTCGGGTCCTACCTGCTTCTTGATCTCGGTGACGACTTCCAGCAGGAAGCGCATGCGGTTCTCGAGCGAGCCGCCGTACCAGTCGGTGCGCTTGTTGGTCCTGGGGGAGAGGAAGTTGGAGATGAGGTACCCGTGGCAGGCGTGGACCTCGACCATGTCGAAGTCGGCGGTCTGGGCCCGCTTAGCGGCCCGTCCGAAGTCTTTGACGACCTGCAGGATCTCGGCGAAGGTCAATTCTTGGGGAGCCGGGCAGCCCTGAGCGTATATCTCCTCCCAAGGTACGGGCGAGGGCGCTTTGGGTGTCTCCAGCGTGAAGCGCTGCCGGCCGGCGTGTGATATCTGGATGGCGGCCTTAGCGCCGTTGGCCTGGATGGTCTGGGCGAGGAGGGACAGCCCGGGAAGGTGCTCGACGCTTGAGATGCCGAGCTGGCACGGCGAGGCCTTACTGGCGTCGTTGTCCACCCAAGCGTACTCGACGATGATCATGGCCGCGCCGCCCCGGGCCAGCTCCCGGTAGTGGCGCAGCAGTCTCTCGGTGACTGAGCCATCCGGATTGGCGAGGCCCGTATGTTGCGGCGCCTTGATGATGCGGTTCTTGAGTCTGATGTTGCCTACGTACCCGGGCTCCGACAGCCGGGGGAAGAGAGTCTCCATCGTTCTATCCCTTTCAGAACCTTTCAGAAGCCCGCCGGTCTCAGAGGCGGCTCATAGCAGGGTCACTACCGTCTGCGCGTAGCTCTTCCAATCGGATTCGCATGGTTTCTTGCCCTCGATCCATACCGCCGTGTCTGGGTAGCGCGCATACTCCGGAGGAAGAACCATGCCCCGAAGGAAGTCGGCGGTCTCACCGGGATCGGAGGTCGAGACCAGCGGGTAGCTGCCCTCTTCGTACCAGCAGTCGCCGGTCAGCCGGTTATCGGAGCACTCGCCCTTGTCGGACTCCACCCGTAGATGGCCCTTCAACATACAGCGGATACCGGAACCGGGATGGGAGTGCAGCCCCGTGCTGCCGCGGTTGTTGTAGATGCAGTCGAGGCGGAAGAGCCACTTCGAGGTGGGGACGAGTTCGAACATGCGGATGCGCCGCGACATGCGAAGATGCGAAGAGACGGCGTCGCCTCGAGCGAGGTTGTTGGGGGAGTCCGTGCGCACGAGTTCCCAGCGCCAGACGATCGCCCCCTGGGGTCCGGCCTCCACTGAGGCCACGTCTCTGCAGTACTGGGCAGTATCCTCCGCCAGTCTCTGCCCGTTCACGGTCACCGAGCCTGTCAGCACGTAGGCGATAGTGTGCTGCGCCTCGAGATCCGGTCCGGTGTGACCGCCCGGCGCGTAGGAATCGTGATAAAGCCGTAGGGTGTACATATAACCGACCTAACGTCCGCGGCCCAGAAAGCTGCTGCTAGGAGTAGACCATCGGCTGGACGTCGCCCTGCTTCGGCACCATCGTACCGGCCACGTTGCTGACGATCACAGACTCGTAGGGGAACTGGCTACCCACAGGAGCCTTGCGCCACTGGTTGCCGAACAACGGGGTCTTGTAGCAGTTGGCGCTGATCAGACCGGCGCCTACCTTGACTTGGGTCTCGACCGGCACGGTAAAGTCGAGCGGACCGCCGATCGTCTCCATCTTGGTGCTCTTGACTGCTTCGATGATCGAGTTCTTGTCGTCCACGTTCGCAGTGCGCTTGAGCACGTCGTAGGTCCAGTCGAAGATGACGAAGTGGTTGAGCGACTGGTTCCATTGCTTGCCGGTCGCCGCGGTGAACTTGTCGGCGAACTGCCGGCAGGTCTCGCCGTTCAGCAGCGGTGATGTGAAAGGCATGGCGTGGTGCCAGCCCAGTTCGCCGCACTGGTTGTTGGCGAGATCTCCGAGAGCGGCCGCGTCCTCCGGGAAGGCGAGCGCCACGGCCGGAG
>JAJFUK010000021.1 GCA_021372435.1 Actinomycetes bacterium
CGTCCCCCTCTACTGGAACCCGAACAACGGCGGGAACACGATCACGACACAGGCGGCCCAGAGGGCGTAGATGGGCAGGTAGCGCATCTGCGCCTCGACGATGACCTGGTATCTGACCCGCCCGGCTACGAAGCGCACATAGCCTATCCCCAGGAGTACCAGATTGACCAGGAGGAGGACGTTGGCTCCCAGGCCCGCCAGCTTGTTCGGAGAAGCGCCGTACTCGGCAAGGCGGGAGATCATGCCGGACATGGCGACCCCGTCCACTATGAGGGCGACGACCACCAGCGCAAGCACCAGGATATCCCAGAGACCTGCCGGCTCCTCGGCGTCGCGCGCACTCATGCCGTAGAGGGTCATACCCACGGCCAAAGCCAGGAGAAGATCGAACCAGATGAGTAGCTCCCGGTCCTGTGCCGGGGCTCTGCCGCTGACCAGCATGGCCAGCAGCAGGCAGACAAGGACCACCAACAGTAGCGGGGTGAAGATCCGCGCGAGCACCGGAGCGATACTCTCGATCCGCCCCATCTTGCGCTCCACCAGATAGGCGGCGACCACGAGTATGGCGCAACCGCCGAATATCACTACCCAATTGGCGACGAAGGCCTCGATGTCGATATCGACGAACTGGAAGACGCCGACTGAGACCGCGACCAGCGCGACTCCGCCCAATCCGATCAGTATCGAGTAGATGAACACTTCGCCGGCGAAGCGGACGAAGTCCAGCCGCGGGCCGGTCTTGCGCCAACCCGGCCCGCCATAGAGAACGGCTCCCAACAGAAGAAGGGCGATAGGTAGATGCAACGCCATGAGCGCGGCGGTCTGATGGGGCTCGTAGGAGGGATAAAGATTGACGAGAAGGGCGGCGGCGACAAACACCGTTCCGGCCAAGACCATGAAGCGCAGCGACAGGGACCGCTTCCAGATAAGGTACACGGCCACCGAAGGAAACGCGAAGAGAGAGGCGTTCTTGAGATAAACGAGCGGATCCTCATCGGTCACGTCCAAGCCGAAGAGGGCCGGGATCTTCCCCAGCAGCCCGGCCATGATTGCCAGACCGACAAGGAGGACCACCTCGGTACGTTGGCGCCGGCGCGCCCCCTCGTCGGGCGCAGGAACCAGCAGTTGCCGCCAGAGACTCTCCGTAGTCACCTTGGCGAACTCGTTACTCAGCGCCTCGGTGTCCCCCATCCGGCGGACCGCGATGAGGAAGGCCTCCTCGGTGGTCACGCCGCGCGCCGTCAAGTCGTCGATGTTGTCGCGGAGATGGGACTCGAGCTCTTCCAGGTCCTGCTCACGCAGGGAACCCGACGACCTCAGGTGGCCTCTCCACTTGCGGATCTGCGACTCCAGCTCAAACATCTTCATCCCCTTTGTCGATAGGCCCGGCCAGTCGCTCCAGAGCGCGGTGGATCACCGACCACTGCTCTCTGAGGCGTTCCAGCTCGGCTGTTCCGGCCTCGGTCAGGCCGTAGTACTTGCGCCGGCGTCCTGTCGCCGCGACGTCCCAATACGACACCACTAAGCCCGCGTCTTCCAAACGATGAAGAACGGGGTAGAGCATGCCGTCGGTCCAGGTGAGACGGTTGTCAGACACCTCCCGGACTTTCTGGATGATGGCATAGCCGTAGCTGTCGGCCTGGCGCAGGATGGCCAGGATGATGGGGGTGGCGGAGGCCGCCACCAGCTCTTTGGAGATATTCATTGGCACTGAGCTACTCTGCCTCTCCCCACTGCCGTAAGCCGCGCTATACATAGCAGCGCTATGCATAACAGTATTAGGTAAGGGACGCTTCGTGTCAAGAGGTTCGGGGTCGAGATGTTCATGGACCGGCCTGCACGGACTGCCCGCGGCCTGACCGGATGGTCTATGCTGTGCCGTCAGGTGGAGCTCGACACACAACCATCTGCGGCAGGGAGTGAATGGTGGAAGTGGTGGAAGAAAGCACCCAACCTTCTGAAGATCCTGCAGCTGCTTCACGCCACTTGGCCGACCTCATCGGCGGCTATCAAGTGAGCGCTGCGATCGGAGCGCTTGCCCGCCTGAGTGTCGCCGATGCTCTGGCAGAGGGGCCGGCCACGGCCGGTGAACTGGCGCTGCGTCTCGGTGCACAGGGGGGTGCCCTCGCCCGTCTGTTGGAGGCGACTCTTGATATCGGCCTTTTCACGCTCGGCGAGGACGGCCGCTATCGCTTGACTGCGCTCGGGAACCTTCTACGCACGGAAGTGCCCGGTTCGCTGCGACGATACGCGATCGTGTCTACCGAAGACTGGCGCTGGTATGCCTTCTGTCATCTCGCCCACACTCTCCGAACCGGTGAGCCCGGGTTCATGGCCGCCTACGGCTGTCGCTTATGGGACTACTTGGCCTCTCATCCCGATGCCGCCTCCTCCTTTGAAGAAAGCATGACCCGCATCAGCGCCGCCCGCGATCAGGCGATCGTTACCTCGGTCGATTTCAGGCGTTTTTCCTGCGTGGTTGACGTCGGTGGCGGTGACGGCGGTCTGCTGCGTGCTCTGCTCCGAGCCTATCCTCATCTTCACGGGATCTTGTTCGATCTCCCAAGGGTCAGCGAAGGCGCCCGGGAATCACTCGAGCAGGCCGGTCCGGCCGGACGTTGGGAGGTGGTCGCCGGCGACTTTCGCGAGGCGATCCCCCAAGGAGGCGATGCTTACCTGCTCTCGTGGATTTTGCACGACTGGGATGATCCGGCCGCGACGGGCATCCTACGCCGCTGCCGGGAGGCCATGGGGAAGGGAAGCTCTCTGCTTGTGGTGGAGATGGTCGTTCCGGAGGAAGGGCGGCCGGGAGCGGATGTTCTGAGACGCCTCGTCAGGCAGGTGGATCTGGAAATGCTGGCGGTGGTCGGCGGTCGCGAGCGCACCGCGGCGGAGTTCGAGCAGCTGCTCACCGCTGCCGGCTTCGCCGTTGTTGACATCTTGCCGCTCCAGGGTTTGCCTTGGAGCGTCATCGAGGCCTTACCGGTGCCGGTTCCGACCACTCTTGCGAGGTACGCTCAGATCAAGGCCGACCGGCCGACGACGTAGGCCGCCCGATGCGGGACCGTGGTGGCCTGCCCCGAGCGGGAGTGAAGGGCGCGAACGCCGGGCCCGCGGGGGCCACGGCGGCGCGTATGGTAGAGTCAACCTATGAAGCTTGTCGATACGAGCATGACGATGGCCGAGCTGCGATCGATGGCGGAAGGTCGGTTTGGCGATCTGGTAAAAGCGGTGGTCGACGTTCGGAGAATGATCATGGCGGTCGATGCGGACCTTCACTCCGACGAGGAAGCACTGCTTCTGGAGCACGGCTCTCTGCAATCTGATCTTTGGGGCATCAATCTCTATCCTGACCTCCCGCCCGCCGCTTGGATCGAGTTCGATTCGATGATCAACATCCGTCCCTCTCAGGGAAATCGCTCCCGGGGGGTGGACGACCCTGGCATGCAGAGCCGGATCACCGAGATCGTCGAATCCCTCGTATGCAGATGAGCGCTCAGCACCCTCAACTGACCGACGAGAAGTGGCAATCTCTTTCGTTGTTTGCACAGCTGGCCAACGTGGGGAGCGAGGTGGAGCGTGCCCTCAAGTGGTCACAGAAGGGCCGGCCCGATCTCTGCGCCAATGCCGTCTACCGCGGTTTGGAACTCCTCGATCTCACCATCGCCGATCCGCGCCATCGGCAGCGTCTGAGGGAACTGACCCGCCTGCGGGAGGCTCTTCTCGACTACTTCTTCGGTCCCAACGAGTTCGGGTCGTCCGACCCGGCCTGGCGCCGATACTTCGACGCGTTCGGTATGGCGGCCGCCCTTGAGCGAGAGCGGGCTCAAGGCTGCTTGTGATGATGGCTCCGAGGTTCCCGAGGTGGGGACTCTTGGCGGCGCAGGCAACGAAGGAAATGATGCTCTGCTGGCCCCTTGGGTGAGAACCCAGGGCGTGAGACGCGGTCCCTCTCCATCCGTTTCGGGCCGCCACTGGGGTCTCGCCCGGCCCTCCGCCTCTACTCCAGGAACGGCATGACCACGCCCTTGATGTAGCCGGGTTTCATGCTCAGGTTGTCTTCGAAAGCCTGCCCGATGTCCTCCAGCCTGTACTTGTGGGTGACCAGCTTCTCCATCGGGAAGACGCCCTTCTCCAACGCCCACATCGCTCGTTGCAACTCGCTCTGGTAGTCGGTCGACATGCCGATCCCCTGGGGACTGTAGATGATCGGGCACTTGATCCAGTTGAAGAGCTCGTAGGTGTCGGGCGCCTGGTGCCACCCCACGAGGATGACTTTGGCCCGGTTGGTCTTGATCACATCGCCGGTCATCTTGATGCCTATCGGATGGCCGACGACTTCGATGGCCACGTCGACTCCCCGGCCCGAGGTGATCTTCATGACCTCCTCGACCACGTCCACCCGCGATGGGTTGAGGGTGATGGTGGCTCCCAGTTCCTGGGCCAGCTCGAGGCGGCTGTCGTCAAGGTCGGCGACGATGTATTCGCGCAGCTTGGGAGAGGAGACCCCGGCGATGATCCCCAGCCCCATGAAGCCCGCGCCTATTTGGAACACGTAGTCCCCCAGCTCCGGGGTGGTCGTCCTAGCGATAGATACGAAGCTCATCAGCGGCTCGCCGAGAGCGTATTCGAAGGGGATGCCGTCCGGGATCTTCTCGATGACAAAGCCGTGTCCGCGGTGGGCGGCGAACCTGGTGGGATCGACCGCCACGTACTCGCAGTAGGCGTCGTCGGCAAAATAGCCGGTGATGCGATCGCCGACCTGGAAGCCCTTGACCAGCCCGCCGACCTCCACCACCGTGCCCGCCGGCTCGTGCCCCGCCCGCCGCGGGAAGGGATTGGCCTTCTTCAGCTCGTCGCTGTAGGAGTCTTTGTAGGCGGTCATGTCGCTCGAGCAGACTCCGCAGGCTTCGATCTTGACCAGCATCTCATCGTCGGTGATCCGCGGGGTGGGGACCTCGTGTATCTCGTACCTACGGGGCGCCACCACAAACGCTGCTCTCATCTCTCGTGCTCTCCTTCAAGTGCGTGACGCTGTTGGCGGGCGATCACCTCTGGAGATCGGGTCTCGACGCGC
>JAJFUK010000033.1 GCA_021372435.1 Actinomycetes bacterium
CACCGTGATCTCGGCCACCGTCATCTTCTCGAGTTCCGCGGCCGTGATGACCATGGGGTTGTCGACCAGACCTTCGACCGAGACGTGCCCGCTCGTACCGCCCCCCGCCGCCCCGGCTCCGGCGGTGGTCGTCGTCTCCGCGGCGACGGTGGTAGTCGTCTCTTCCGTGCCTCCACACGCGGACGTCAAGAGCAGCAGCCCCGTCAGCAGCAGCGCTGCGACCAGGACAACGTGGTGGTAGTGGGAACGGCGGCGGGTCATGATCGGATCCTCCTTGGTTCTACTGCGCGTTGGTCGTCTTGTTCTAGGGAACAGGGATGGCATGCTCCATGAGCTCCTGGAGCTGCCCGTCGGTCAGGTCGAAGTGATAGAAAAGCCTGTAGAACTCCTTCACCTTGGCCTGCATGTCGAAGTCGTACAACTCCGGGTAGAGCAGGTTGCCCATCCAGGGGATACCGAGCATGCGCCCGATGGAGTACGGACGGTCGACCCAGTCGAACGGACCGTGGGGGATCACGTAGACCCGGCCGTCCTCGACGGCCTGGATGGTCGCCCAGTCCTCACCGGTGGTGATCTGCTCGTACACATTGGTCTCCCCGCTGGGGTCGCTGGCCACCACGATCACTTCCGGGTCCCAGGCGATCACCTGCTCCAGCGACACCGGGGACATCCCATATCCCTCCTGGAGTTCGACGTCCGCTACGTTGCGCGCGCCCACCAGGGTGAACACCTCGGTGTGATTGGAACCCTCGGGATCGGTGTGCAACCCCTTGCCGCCTTCGGCGTAGTAGAGACTGATGCGATCCTCCTCGGCCAACTTGGCCGTGTTCTCCTGGGCCTGCCGTATCACCTCGTCGGAGTACGCAGCGAGCTCTTCGGCCTTCTCCGGCATGGCCAGGATCTCGCCGACGAAGCGGTAGGCGTCGCCGGTCTTCGTCAGAGTGGAATCGATCAGTACCACCGGAGTATTGAGCAGACCCTGGATGCGCTCGGCGTCGGATGCGGCCGCCTCGTTCACGTCACCGATGCTCAGAACGACATCCGGAGCCAGCTTGATGATCTCTTCCACGTTGCCCGTCGTGTTCTTGCCGAACCAGCCCCCCAGGCCCGCCACCGCGCAGTATTCGGCCGGTATGTACTCCTTCTCCTGGTCGGTGGGCGTGATGTTCCATCCCACCAAGAGCTCGGGAGCCAGCGTGTACACCAGATTGGTCCCGGTCGGGCCGCTGCAGAAGACCTTGGTGATCCGCGCCGGGATGGTGACCTGCCTGCCCGCATGGTCGGTGATGGTGACCGTCTGCCCTCCGGCCGCCTCGGATGACGCCTCCGGCGGGTCTTCGCCGGCCCCGCAGGCCGAGACCGTCATGCTCAGCAGGCCCACCAGGAGGATGACGGTGGCTGCGGCCGCTTTCGCCCACCGTCCCTCAGCAGGTCCGGCCGCGCCCGTGTGACTCGCCCGGCCGTGCCTCTTGGTTCGTCTCTTCACCACCCCACATCTCCTCGCGTCGGGACCACCGTCAGGCGTAATCCGAAATGGAGTATAACGGTTGTGAGTGCCGCGTTTCAAGAGCTTCCCACCACCGTCCCGACAAATGCTCACACAGCCCGGGCGGCGCAGACCTTGAGGGCCGGATCAGTCTCCGGATCGCCTTCCAGGATGCGCACCGGTATGCCGTAGATGTCTTCCAGGCTCGATTCGGTCAGGATCTCACTCGGGTTCCCCACCGCCACCAGGTGGCCGTTCTTGATCAGTCCCACTCTGGAGGCGCACGCGAAGGCGTGGTTGGGGAAATGCGACGACATCAGCACGGCCAGGTCCCGCTCGTGGACGAGGGTCTTGATCAAAGAGAGCAGGCGGGCCTGATTACCGAAGTCCAGGTGGGATGAGGGCTCGTCCATTATGAGCACCCGCGGTTCCTGGGCCAGCGCCCGGGCGATGAGGACCAATTGCCGCTCGCCGCCGCTCAATTCAGTGTAGGGGCGACCGGCCAGGTCGGCGATGTCCATACGCTCCAGAGCCGCCATGGCCACCTCTTCGTCGTGACGCGAGGGGGAGGCGGTCAAGGAGATGTGGGCCGTACGGCCGGTCAACACTACATCGATGACGTGGAAGGGGAAGGGAGCGGTGTGGGCCTGCGGCACGTACGCCATCAGGCGCGCGCGCTCCCGCCGTGACCGGCCGGTGAGGCTCGTACCGTCGACCAGGATGTCGCCCCCCATGGGCTCGATGGCGCCGAGGATGGTGCGGAAGAGCGTGGTCTTGCCCACCCCGTTCGGTCCCAGCAAGCAGAGGTTCTCTCCCGCGGTGATCGACAGGTCGACCCCGCTCAGCACGGTACGCCGCCCGTACCCGCAAGACAGCCGCCGCAGCTCCAGGATCATGTCCAGGCCCGCCTGGTCCGCGCCAATAGGAATATGAAGAAGGGGGCCCCGATCAAGGCCGTGAGGATCCCGAGCGGCATCTCCAAGGGTCCGGCCATGCGGGCGATGTCATCGATCAAGAGCAGGTAGACCGCTCCGATGACGGCCGACACGGGCAGCAGCCTGCCGTAGTCGGGTCCCACCAGCCCGCGGGCCACGTGGGGGATGATGAGCCCCACCCAGCCGATGATACCGGCGATGGCCACCGCCGAGGCGGTCATCAGGGTGCAGGCGCCGATCACGATGATCCGCATCTTAGTCGTCTCCGACCCCATGGCCTGCGCCTCCTCCTCGCCGAACGAGAGGGGATTCAGATGCCAACGTACGAGGAGAAGGGCGATGCCTCCGACGAGCATGGGCCCGAGGAGGATGAGGATGTCCTGCCGGTTGATGGCCGCGAGGCTCCCCATCAGCCAGAAGGTGATGGTCGGCAGCTTGTCGGACGGGTCGGCAAGGACCTTGATTATCGAGATGAGCGAGGTGAAGACGGTGCCCACAAGGATCCCGGTCAGCACCAGGAACAGAGTCGGATCGCCCCGGCGCAGACGGCCGGCCAACATGTAGGTGATGAGCACCGCGGCCAAGCCGAAGCCCAGAGCCAGCAACTGCGTGACGATCACGCTCTTCGACAGGATGATGCCGAGGGCGGCGCCGAAGCCCGCCCCGGCGGAGGCGCCCAGGATGTCCGACGACACCAAGGGGTTGCGGAACATGCCCTGGTAGGCCGCGCCGGACAGTGCCAGCCCGGCGCCGATGAGCATGGCCGCGATGATGCGCGGCAGGCGCACGTTCAGGATGACGGTGCTGACCTCCTGCGAGACCGTGGCGTCCGCCAACCCGAGCCTGGCGCCGAACAGAGTGAAGAGCTCACCGAGCGAGACCTGGTAGCGCCCCAGCGTCAGCGACAGCAGGAAGACAAGGATGGGCAGCACCACCAACGTCGGAGTCCGCAGGCGCACCGTCACGGCCCTCACCCGCGAGCCGAGGCCCAGTTCCGGGGCCTCGGCCCCTTTCGCCTCAGCCGTCTCTGTCAGTCCGTCGGCCATCCGCGTCAGTCCGCCGCCGCGCGCGCGGCCGTGCCGGCCCGCGCGCCCGCCTCGCGCAGCACGTCGTCTCTGGTGATTTGGACCATCCAGCCGCCGTCGTCGAAGGGGCCCTTCATCCCGCCCTCCTGGCAATAACGCCATACCTGCTCACGGTCCACCACCACCATGCCCGCAAGCACGTCCACTCCGTGGTCGAACCACCACGGCGCGAGCGGCACGCTCGGACCCATGAGGACGACGGTCGCCTGCGCGGAGAGGGCCAGTAACCGCGGCAGGGTCTTGTTGGTGAGCGTCACGCCGGTGATGAACACGAAGTCCTGTTCGGGAAGAACATATTCCGCCGCGAAGTCCGGCAGATCGCCGTCTTGGGGGTCGCGTTCAAGAACCGTCAGCGCACATCGTTCGGCGACCGCCTCCTTGTCGGGGAAGTGACCGATGATGCACACCTTCTTGCCGGCGATGCCGTCGAGCATGTCGGTCAGAGCCCCGCCTCCGTGCACTGCGGCAAGCGGCTTGTTCAACCAGGCGCCGACCCGCTCGGGCGTGTTGTAGAAGGAGTTGACCGCCGCCGTCGCCAGCGACGCCTCGTAGAGATCCCAGCTCTTGAGATAGGCAGCCATGTCCCGCAGCCTACGCCCCGCGTGCGGAGGGCGGAACAGACTGCCTCTCGAACCGCCCCGGTAGGTCATGGCGACACCCATCCACCCGCTGTCGACCACGGTCCAACCCCGCCCCACCAAGCACGAGGCGACGGTGGCCTCGCCCGGGATTTGTTCAAGCAGCCGGTCGTAGATGGCCCAGCTTTCGTTCAACCCACGCTCTCTCGCTCATGCCCGCCGATGTCGCCCACCGGCACCGTCGGTTCCTCGTTATGGGAAGAAGAGTATAACGCGGAACCCCGGCGCCAGGCAACGGCCCCGCCGCGCCGCGATAGCGCTACTTGAACTCCATCGACACCAGGTCTTTGACCCACGACTTCTTGTCGAAGCCGGGAATCACGATGTTGAGCGTGCCGTCCGCACCGATGGCCAAGAGCGCATCCGGACTCCATGCGATGTCCTGCAGTGAAAGCTCGACCACGAAGCCGTCCGCGTGGGCAGTCATGGCGACTCTGGTGGCACCACTCCGGATCTTGAAGGTGGCGAACAGATCGCTCAGGCGCACGCCCCGGTACTCCTGCTTACCATCCGGACCCTCCACCGTGACGGTGACCACGTTCATCTTCTCGACGTCTTCCGTCTTCAGGGTCATGGGGTTGTCGACCAAGCCCTTCACCTCGACGACGCCGGTCTCTCCCTTCGGGACCGTGGTGGTCGTCCGCTGACCGGCGGAGGTCCCGGTGGTGGAGGTCCCGGTGGTGGAGGTCCCAGTGGTGGAGGTCGCGGCACTGGAGTCAGTTGTGGCGGTGCCGGAGGAAGTGCTGGGAACACTGCTCGTGGTCTCAGTGTCGGAATCTTCGCAGCACACGGCGAAAAGACCGAGGCCGGCCACGAGCAACACCACTATGGCTGTGAGTGAAGGACGACGGGTGAGAGGAAGAGTCATCTCGAGTTCTCCTTATCAATCATCGCCATGTGCGTAACTGCAATGGCGCCCCAACGGCGCCCCTTAGAGCCCCAGGACTTTAGCATCGACGTTGGGATACTGCGGTTCAGATGCCTCGGCGCTCGATGAGGTTCCCCGCCACGCCGTCCCGCCCCGAGCGTTTGGGAACGAACCACGGGATGAGACCGTCACGGTCATACAATAAACAATAGGAGCGCCATAGGAGCGCCGGACTAGGTTGACGGCGTACGTGGGCTACGGTAGTAGGTTTTAGGCCGATGCAGGGTGATGGTGGTATCCTTTTAGATAAGGCATCGGTCATCTGGGGGATAATACAGACCGAGCACCGTCGCTTCACATGGTTCAGCTCCGAGAGTCCAACCGATTCACACTGAAGGGTAAGCGGGTTAGGAGGTAGGCCGGGATCCACCGGCCCCTGACCGCACAATCATGTCTTAGATAGACGACAAGTGCCCTCTTTCCTGGGAGAATGTGAGTTGCTGAAGACCACAAACACCCCGAGAGAAAGGCACCTGTCGGATGCAATCTTCCCACAGTC
>JAJFUK010000066.1 GCA_021372435.1 Actinomycetes bacterium
CCGCGGGCGCCGCCCGCCGTAAACACCGTGGCCAGCCCGCCCTCCGGGCGGGCGTAGCGGAACACGGTCATCGTAAGGACCAGCGCACAGCGACCGGCCAGGGGCATAAGCAGGGCAATCCTCCAGCGGGCGCCTTCAGGCGCCACCGCCGCGAACAGAGCTGTCTTCACCAGAAGCACGCAGACCACGGCGACGACGCCCATGGGCCCGGTGCGGCTATCGCGCATGATGGCCAGGGCCTGCTCGCGCGGCCGCGAGCTCAGCAGACCATCGGCGGTATCGGCCAAGCCGTCCATGTGCAGGCCCCGAGAGACCGCTACGAGGGCACAGACCACCACCGCGCTGGAGGCAAGCGGGGGCAGGACCTGGTCGAGCCCGAAGCAAACCGCTGCAATCACGGCGCCTGCCAGCAGGCCTACAACAGGGAAGTAGCAGGGGCTGAGCGCCAATTCCCGCTCGCCCCCGGCCCAGGAGGCCGGCACGGGCGCCGGGGTAAGGAAGCGCAGCGCCGAGAAGAAGGGTTTGATCACGGCGCGGGCCTCGAGCCGCCTGCCGGAGCCCGATAACCTAGTCGGCACTGGGTGGACGCGACGCCTCCTCGACCGAGACGTCCTCCCTCCCCGGCTCTTTCCCATTGGCCCTCCGCCAGACCCCCGCCGGCAGGAAGGCACTGGCAGCCGGAGAGAGAGGTTCCTCTAAGGCGAAGGGCCGGTAGGTCGGAATCAGAACGCACAGGGCATCGATCAGAGCTTCCCGGTCGGCGTGGTTCCTGGCCAGGTCGATCAGGCGGGCCACCCGTTCATCGAAGTCCGCCGGAAGACCGGCCCGCTCCAAAGCCGAGGTGCCGGTTGCATTCCCGAAGTCTGCCGCGTCCCCGGTGCCGGTTGCGTTCCCGGCGCCGGCCGCATCCCCGGTGCCGGTTGCGTTCCCGGCGGCGGCCGCATCCGCCGGCCGGCGGTCCTCCGCTGCCGCGCCGTCCGTGCTGAGGCCCTGGGCAACGCCGTCCCCATCGCTGCCGCCCGGACCCCGCGTCACCAAGTGGATCAGAGGATGCGCCGTGGGAACCGAGCATTCCTGGCGGCCTACGAGCACCTCCTGCAGCTTCTCACCTGGACGCAGGCCCGTGAACTCTATTCGCACCTGCCCCGCGTTGCCGTCATGCATGAAGGCGATCATCTTCTGGGCCAGATCCAAGATCCTTATGGGCCGGCCCATATCCAGCATCAGCAGCCCCATCCCGTCCGCCACCACGTCGGCCATGGAGGCGGCCTGCAGCACCAGCTGCACCGCTTCAGAGATGGACATGAAGTAGCGCATCATATCCCGGTGGGTGACCGTGACCGGGCCGCCCTGCCGGATCTGGCGTTCGAAGATAGGCACTACGCTCCCTTTGCTCGCGAGCACATTTCCAAACCGCACCGAGCAGAAACAGGTATCGGGACAGTCCAGGGCAATGCGACGCACGACCATCTCGGCCACCCGCTTGCTGGCCCCCATCACGCTGATAGGGTCCACCGCTTTGTCCGTGGAGATGTTCACAAACCGCTCGGCCCCCGCCGCGGCCGCTTCCTGAGCCACCACCGCAGTGCCCAGGACGTTGTTGAGCACCGCCTCGTCGGGACAGGCCTCCATGAGTGGTACATGCTTGAAGGCGGCCGCGTGGAACACCACCTGGGGCCGGTACTTCTCGCACACCGCTCTCATCTTCTTGCGCTGCCGGATGTCGGCCGTCACCAGGGTGTAGGACTCACTGCCCCGGGCCCGCAGGTCTTCATGCAGCGCGTATAGCCCCGACTCGTCCCTATCAACCAGCACCAGGCTCGTGGAACCGAACGCCGCGATCTGCCGGCACAACTCCGACCCGATGGAACCGGCCGCGCCGGTCACCAGCACTCGGCGATCCTTCAGATAGCCCGCCACGGCGGCCAGGTCGGTATTGACCTGGGAACGGCCCAGCAGGTCCTCTATCTTGAGAGCGCGCGCATCGGCCACGCTCACCTGGCCTGCGATGAGATCAGACAGCGCCGGCAGCGTTTTGATCGGTAGCCCGGCCGGCTCAAGCAGGTCGTGGATCCTCTGCATCTGCTCAGAAGTTGCCGATGGGATGGCGATCAGGAACTCCTCCACATCGTGTTCGGCGGCCAGCCGGGGGGCAGCACTCACCGCGCCCAGTACCGGGCAGTCGTGAATGAAACTCCCGTGCAGCCGGGCGTCGTCGTCCACCAGACCGACGATCTTGGTCTTCAGGGAAGGGGTGTTGTAGACCTGGCGCACCAGCATCTCCCCCGCGGCGCCGGCACCCACCACCAGGATGCGTTTCGCCCCCTCCACCGGCTTGAGGCTGCGGGTCTGGAAGACGCGGCTGTAGAAGCGGACCCCGGTCATAACCGCGCCGGCCGCCAGGCCACCCACGACCACCACCGACAAAGGCACCAGACGGGCGCCCCCGGTAGGCCAGTAGAGGTCCAGCAGGAGGAGCAACCCGACCGAGACAAGAGTGGCCTTTACGATCTGCTTCGCCTGCGGCAGGCCCACGTAGCGCTGCACGATCCAGTAGACGCCAAAGGCCGCGTTCGCCGTCAAGTGGATGATAACCGCCGCGGTCAGAAACACCGTGAGCCGGTAGGAGCCCCAGCCCATGCCCTCGGGCACCGAACCGGCAAACCGGAAGGCAAGAATAACGTAGTAGACAACGACAACGATGGCCAGGTCAAGCCCGGCCGCCAGCAGCCGCCGCCAGGTGATACGCCGGAGAAAACCCCGCATAGAACGGTTCAACAACCACCCCTACGCCCGACCGGTGCCCTGAACGCGCACCTGTCCTATAGTATAACGATGCGGCCCGGACCTTCTAGCCCCTCTTCCGCGTTCCCGCCGGCCCAATTGGCGCCGGTCGCTGTGTTGTTCGCCGTTTGGCCGGCCGCTTCCTACTCTGCCGGGGGATATCTGCCCCAGAAATGGCTGCCTTTGGCCTTACTGGTAGGATTCGCCGGCCTAGTGGCGGCGGGACTTCGCGCCTACCCACATCCACCGGCCCGGCCGTTGCCGGTCATTCTCGGCTTCTTCTTTCTGTACGTCCTCTGGATGGCGCTCTCAGCCACCTGGGCTCCCGGGCCCGCCCCCGCCTGGAGAGAGACGGCCCGGGCGGGCTTCTACCTGGTGTTCTTCGCCCTGGCCCTGACCTACCTCGGCCCCCCGCAGGTCGAGAAGAAGAGCCGGTGGCTGTTCCCGGTCGCCGGCCTGGTCATCATCGCGGTGGCCCTGGTCCGCTTCAGCTCGCTCTCCACTATGGCGGCCGATTTCTTTGGTGAACGCCGGCTGAGCTACCCGCTCACCTACCCGAACTCCACCGGCAATTTCTATCTGCTGCTTGTCTGGCCGCTGTTGTGGCTGGCCGCCGATCCGCAGGAGCGCTTGTGGGTGCGGGCAGTTTCGCTGGGAACGATCCCAGTGCTTCTGGAACTCATGGTGCTCACCCAGTCACGGGGGGCTATGACCGCCCTGGTCCTGAGCGCCGTCGTTTACTTCCTGGTCACCCCCGCGCGGCTGCGCAGCCTGTTTTTTCTAGTGGTGCCGGTGGTGTTGGTCGCTTTAGCCTTCATGCCGCTCACCGCGTACTACACCGACGGGGTCGGCCGGGTCGGCAACCGGGTGGCCCTGCTGTGGCTGGGCGGCTCCCTTGTAGTGGCCGCGATAGCGGGCCTTCTATTTGCCCTGGCCGATCGCCACCTGCGCCTTCCCCTGCGCCCGCGGCTGGTGCTATCGGTTTTGGTAAGCGTCGTTCTGCTGGTGGCGGCGGTTACGGGGACCGTCCAGCTCCGGGAGAGGGTCGGCGATTTGACGGAGTGGGCGGCGGACGTGGTCGACAGCGTGATACATGGGGAGACGGGCACAGGAACTGAAGGCCTGGGAGGCAGTCGTTTCGGTGCCATGGGCGGGAACGGGCGGGGCGTGATCTGGGAAACCGCCTGGCAGGGGTTTCTTGAGCGCCCCCTTACCGGAAACGGAGCCGCCGGCTATAGATACATCAACGAACTGCACCGCACCGATGCCCGGACCGATCCCCAGCATGCGCACTCGATCGAGCTCGAACTGCTGGCCGAGACGGGAGTCGTAGGGACCATCCTGTTCGTGGGGGCCTTCGGCTCGGCGCTGGGTCTGGCCCTGGTTCCCCGCTTCCGTTCCTGGCGGGCACTGGTGCGGCGGCGGCGCCCGTTCCTTCTTGATGCTAGAGATGACGTGGCGCCCGGAGACATGGCCACCGGCCGCGCCACCGGCGGCACCGGCGGCGGCACCGGCGGCAGCACCAGCATCGTCACCACCGGCAGCCAGGCCTGGATCGCCGCCCTGGTGACCGCCGTCGGGTTCTGGCTGATCCATGCTTCGGTGGACTGGCTGTGGCAGTTCCCCGGCGTGGTCCTGGGCGTTCTGCTGCTGCTCGCCTATGCGTTGGCCGCCTCCCGGCGCAGCGCCGGGAGGCGCGCCGGGCTCCGGCCTCGGCTTTTCCGGGTGGGTCTCGGGGTGGTGTCGGTGGCCCTGCTCGTCGGTGCCGGCCTCCCTTACCTCTCACTGCAGTACCAGAACTTGGCTCTGGCTGAGATGGGCACCGACCAAGCTGCCGCTCTGGACCACGCCTCCACTGCGCAGACGCTCTTCCCGGTGTCTCCCGACCCCCTGCTTGTGCGCGCCGACGTGTACCGGGCGGCCGCAGAGAAGGCAGCCGCTTTCGAGAGCGCCCAGGAGCCGGAGGAGGCGGCAGAGTCGACCTCCGCGGTGCTGGAGGCGCTGGCCTTGGCTTTGGCCGTGAACGAGCAGGCGATACAGAAGGAGGAGGCTTCTTCCGAGGTTCACACCCAGGCCGGCGTGGCCGCTCTGGACCTGTTGGCCACGCGACAGCCCGCAGCACTGAGCGAGGCCGTGTACGGCACGGCCTACGGGACGGAGGTAGCCCGCTGGGCGGAGCTAGGGGCAGGCGGGCCTCCAGACGCGGCCCAGGAGCTGGGGACATCGGCCCAGGAGGCCGGGGGCGTGTCCATAGTGGCCGCGGCAAGGGCGAGGGCGACGAGCGAGGAGCGCCAAGCGGCCCGAACTATCCTGGAGCTGACGAACCGAGAGCTGCTGGCCCGGGCCGAGCAGCATCTGCAGGAGGCGCTGGAGAGAGACCCGCAGGATCCTGGGCTGCAGGAGCTGGTCGCAGCGCTAGGTGCTTGATAACACCCGATTCGCGCAGCAGGCGAGAGCGAACCGTTGACAGGGCCATGAGGCCTTCGAGCTGACGCCTGGTTCCGGTAATGGAGGCTGCGGAGGCAGTGCGCACCGCCGTGGACTACTATAGAATATGGGGGTGCAAGCATGGAGCAAGTCAGCATTCGATAGAACGGCAGCCCTAACGGGTCTGGTGGTGTGGGCTCCTGTTCTCTGCGCCCTTGCGCTCCTCGTCCTCCTCTCTATGGGAAGCCCTATCCTTTTCCGGCAACAGCGGGCAGGGCTGCACGGGCGCATCTTCACTCTGTACAAGTTCCGTACGATGCGCGCCTGCAGCGGGCCAGAAGGTGAGCTCCTTCCGGACTCTCAACGGCTCACCCGGTTGGGACGCTTCCTGCGCAGCACCAGCCTCGATGAGTTGCCGGAGCTCTTCAACGTCCTCAAGGGAGACATGAGTCTCGTAGGCCCGCGACCTCTACTTGCTGAGTATCTGCCACTGTACAGCGCCGATCAAGCACGCCGCCACGAAGTGCGCCCCGGGATCACAGGCCTGGCTCAGATAAGCGGGCGAAACAAGCTGGGGTGGGAAAAGAGATTCGCGCTCGACATCTACTACGTGGAACACCAGTCGTGGGGCCTCGACCTGCGCATCCTCCTCCGCACATTTGTTTGCGTCGTGCGCCAGGAAGGAGTCGACCAGTCGCGATACGTGACTGCTACACGCTTCGCTGGGAGCTCAGTTGCTCCGGGCTTTGGGTCATGTGGCGTCAGTGTTGAGGACGGGACACACGCGGCGTCAGTGTGCTCCCGAGGCGACAAAACATGAGCGGCCTTTTGGTACTAGGGGCTGGCGGCCATGGCCGAGTCGTGGCATACACCGCCCGCTGCACAGGCCTGTGGTCAACCATCGCTTACCTCGACGACCGGTTCCCCGGCGTTCAGGTGATCGACGACTGCCCTTTACTAGGACGCCTTGACGCGGCTTCTACTCTGGTGTCGCGCTTCGCAGATGCGGTAGTGGCACTGGGCGATGGGAGGGCACGCATGAATCTCATGCGCCAGGTGCGTGGCCAGGGGTTTCGTTTACCTGTGGTGATACACCCTAGTGCAGCGGTTAGCGAACATGCTGAGATAGGCGCGGGGACAGTTGTCTTTGCTCAGTGTGTGGTCCATCCTGGAGCAACTCTGGGCGAGGGATGTATCGTGAATACCGCAGTTACGATAGATCACGACTGCCACATCGGTGCGGGAGTCCATCTGTCCCCCGGTGTCCACATCGGCGGCGAGGTCCGAGTAGGAGATCTGAGTTGGTTGGGCGTTGGGGCAAGCGTGAAAAACGGAATCACCATTGGAGCACGGGTGATGGTAGGAGCAGGAGCCGCCGTGGTCACCAACATACCCGACTCTGTGACGGTGGTCGGTGTGCCCGCGCATCCGACAGATACAAGGGTGAACTCCGCTAATGATTGAGAACATCTCTTCCCCGGTCCCCGAGACCTGGCCATACCATGGGCCGGATGAAATCGAGGCCGCTTCCAGAGTCCTGGCCTCGGGACTCACAAACTACTGGACCGGGGACAACGGACGCCGCTTCGAGGAGGAGTTCGCCGCCTATCATGGTGTGCGCCACGCGGTGGCTCTAGCTAACGGCACAGTAGCACTGGAAGCCGCCTTGGCGGCTCTCGACATTGGCCCGGGTGATGAGGTGATCGTGCCGGCACGCACGTTCGTCGCCTCGGCTACGGCAGTCGTGCTGCGCGGAGCGCGGCCGGTCTTCGCAGATGTCGACCGAGACAGCGGGAATATCACCGCCGAAACGATCACAGACGTTCTCACCCCGCGCACCCGCGCCATCATCACAGTCCACCTGGGCGGGTGGCCATGCGAGATGGATCCGATCCTCGCTCTGGCCAGAGATCGCGGACTCTACGTGATCGAAGACTGCGCCCAGAGCCACGGCGCCCGTTACAAGGGGCAGCTGGTAGGCTCGCTCGGTGATATTGGAGCTTTCAGCTTCTGTCAGGACAAGATCCTCAGTACCGGTGGGGAAGGCGGAATGGTAGTCACGAACAATGAGCAGTACTGGCAGTCCGCATGGAGCTCTAAGGATCACGGTAAGAGTTGGGAGGCGGTGTACGAGCGGGAGCACCCGGCGGGCTTCCGCTGGGTCCACGACTCCTTCGGCAGCAACTGGCGTCTGACCGAGGTCCAAGCGGCCATCGGCCGAGTCCAACTGACTAAGCTAGAAGGGTGGGTAAAGCGCCGGCAGGACAACGCTCTGCTGCTGAAGCGGCTCCTGGGCGACCTCGAGGCTCTGCGCATCCCCGAGCCGCCACCCCATGTGAAGCCGGCCTACTATCGCTTCTACATGTACATCCGGCCCGATAGACTCCGCCACGCATGGACGCGAGATCGGGTTCTCGCCACGCTCACGGAGCACGGTGTCCCCGCTACCAGCGGCTCGTGCTCGGAGATCTACCGCGAGCGCTGCTTTGCAGACGCCGGGCTGCAGCCGGCGACGCGACTCCGCATCGCGCAGGAGCTGGGTGAGACCAGCGTGGCTCTTCCGGTCCACCCGACATTGAGCGGGGACCGCCTGGGGGCGTGGGCGGAGAGCATACGTGCGGTGGTGCGTGGGGCCGCCCGTTGACAGGTCTCGGGACGGGTGCGTAGAATAGATTACTAAGCGGTATGGGCAAGGCCGCCGATGATAGTCGGGTAAGCTGTAGTTCTCTGACCTCGAGCAAGGAGCTGGGAGATGAAGAGGCTCGCAATCTTTGGTGGGCTCGTTGTGCTCTTCACGATGGTGATATCCGGGGTGGCCCTGGCTGCAACGCCTCAGGACATCTACGATGACTTCGCAGCCGACGGTAGACTGGACGGCACCTACACTGAGGCCGAATTCCAAGCCTATCTCAACGACGCCACCGTCCACGGATATGGTGATCCGGGCATCATCGCCGGCCTTGACAAGAAGGTGATTGAGATCTTGGGCGGCCGGGAAACTTTCCCGTTTACGGGCTTTGAGGTTGCCTTCGCCTCCCTGGCGATGCTCGCGCTCGTCGGAGTGGGTGTGGGACTGCGGACCAGAGCCGGCAGAGCCAGGTAGGCAGAGCCTAGTTGACCTCTATCTGTGGCGAGCTGTTCAACGGCCGGACGGCAGTTCGGCCGTTCTGCCTCTCTGCCGCAATCCAAAAGGCGCGTTAGTCTTCGTTCGCCGGCAAGAGACGGGAGAGAGCGGCCAAAGCGACGAGACCCAATCGTGCTCCAACAACCCAAGCAAATGGCATGCTATGCTCACGTGTCATGAGAGAGCGACTGGGCTAGCCAGGGCATCCGCGGGACGATGCGCATCCTTTTCCTGACGCAGCTCTTCGACCCCGAGCCGACTGACCTCAAAGGCCTGCTGTTCGCATCAGAACTCACCAAGATGGGCCATCAAGTAAGGGTCCTGACGTGCCTTCCCAACTACCCTGATGGCAGAATCTATGAGGCGTACAGAGGGAAGATTTGGTCACACGAGCGGGTGAGTGGGGTAGAGATCTTCCGCCTTCCCCTGTATCCCAGCCATGACCGTTCGGCTCTCCGACGCGCCCTGTGCTACTTGAGCTATGGAGTTTCGTCGTCGGCTGCAGTTGTACCCTTCGGGGACACCGACGTGGTTCACGTGCATCAAGGCCCTGCGACTTTGGCAGCCGCAGCATTGGTGGATCGCCTGATTCGGAGAGTGCCGTTCGTCTACGACATACAGGATGTGTGGCCTGATAGTGTGAAGGTCTCCGGCATGTTGACAAACAGAACCCTCTTGGCGGCGGCACAAAGATGGTGTTCGTTCACATACAGACGAGCAGCGAAGATTACCACCCTCTCCCCAGGCATGAAGAGGCTGCTCATCGCCCGCGGCGTAGCAGAGAGCAAGGTGGATGTCGTATACAACTGGGCAGACGAGACGCTGCATGAAGTCGGTACACAGAATGACGCACTCCGAGAACAGCTGGGCGTTGCCGATCGGTTCCTGATCATGTACGCGGGCAACATGGGTCCACTGCAGGGCCTCGACAGCCTCCTGGATGCCGCCGCGCTCCTCCGTGCCTGCGACTCGCGCGTGGTCTTCCTCCTTGTAGGGACTGGCACTGAAGCTGCACGGCTGCAAAGTAGAGCAAGAGCCCTAGGTCTAAGCAATGTGCTGTTCATCGACCGACAACCTCCAGATGCTATGAAATCCCTCTATTCGGCGGCTGACGCGCTATTCGTGCAGCTCAAGAACACGCCCTTGTCTGCCGTCACCATTCCTCACAAGATCCAAGGCTACATGGCCGCCGGAAAGCCGATTCTTGCCGCCATCGCTGGTGATAGTGCAAGGCTTGTCAAGCAGGCGCAAGCTGGAGTGGTCTGCGAACCAGAAAACGCAGCCAGCATCGCGGAGAAGGCGAGGCTGCTAGAGATCATGAGCCCTGAGAGACTCAGGAGCATCGGCGCGCAGGGGCGGGCCTTCTACACGACCCATCTCAGTATGGCGGCCGGTCTACGTCACTTTAGCCGCATATATCAGGAGGCGGCCGATCAGGCCAGAAGCCGTGCCTGGCAATAGTGGAACCGCTGCTGGAAGCCGGGCGCCCGGGTGGCGCCGGACACGTCTGAAGTACCCAGTGGCCATGTGGAGAGTAGGAAAGCCACGAAGGCCAATACACTCCGGCTCGAGGCGTGACGAGCCCAGCAGGTCAGCATTCGGCGCCTCCAGACAGTCCTACAGCACGCCACACCGCAACAAGCTGGTCAAACACCTGCTCCATGCCGTATTCAGCCCGCGCCTTTTCCTTGGCCCGAGCACCCATGTCATTGGCCATCTCGGGGTTCGACAGCACACGCCCTATTGCATCACTCAACGCCGCCACGTCGTGCGGCGGAACTACCAGCCCGCAATTACCAGAAAGCATCTCGGGAATCGCTCCAACGGCGGTCGCGATGATAGGCTTGCCAAGAGCCATCGCCTCCAGTATCACATTCGGAAACCCCTCGCTGTAGCTAGGTAACACAAACACCTCGCACCCGGCAATCAGCCGAAGAGCATCCTCGTGCGATTGCTCTCCTAAGAACTCAAGACGGTCGGGGCTAAACCGGCGCCGTAATTCATCTCGATACGCCTCGGATCCTGGGCCTGCTATAAGGCAATCCACATCTTGAGCCCCGACCGCCTTCCACGCTTGAACTAGCTCCTCCACCCCTTTCGTCGGGATCACCCAGCCTAGAAACAGAACAGTACGGGCCCCGGACACGGGCCCAACCGGCGGTAGACTATCGAAATCGACGCCGTTCGGAATGTGAGCAATCTTGGCGTCAGGGAAGCGCTGCTCGAGCAGACGCGCCGTGGTCGGGTCCACAGTCAGCACCATCTCCGTAGACCGAATTACCCTCGTCAGTGCGCGCCACTCAACACCGCCGTCCCGGGCGATTTTGGGCACTCGGCCATAGCGCAGGTGGTACACACTGGCAATACCTCGAGCGTGCGCCAAGGCCACAACGCCAAGATCGCGCACAATGGCGAGGCCTCCCGAACTAGTCAGGTGCAGCACGTTCGGGTGGGTCTTAAGAATGCGCCAGCACCGCACGACATCGCGGACCAATTGCAGCCCTCCGCCGACCACACGCGTTACTGTTGAGACATTTTCAATCCTCCGCCAACGGGGTGCCGTATCAACCACGCGTATATCTGTGTCCGCCCGGCACTCGGCCTGCTTGAGAACGAGCAAGGTCCAATTTGCTATGCCGCCGTAGGGAGGCGGCTTCGGCGCCACGAGACAGATGTTCGTCTTCTGATCGCTCACAGTGTATTTTTCACGACTAGCCGCAGCATCGTTCTTCACCCTGCTGGACCCAGATCGTTTCAGCTCTTAGGTCTCGCTAGTATGACCCCCGTGTGGACGGGGCCCGTTGACTCCAGCGAAGACGCTCGTTGTCCCAAGGGGGACGCGGCTATGATCCAAGCATAGATAACCCATGTGATCTTGAAGGACTCCAGACTGAGCACGGTGCTGCCCACAACCCAAACAGCAAATATCCCCAACCATAGTAGCCTTGCCTGCCCATGCAGACGCCAGACATACCAAACCAGAACGCCCCAGAGAAGAATCATCATGACGAGGCCCACAATGCCATTCTCCACGAGGACCTGGATGAACGTGTTGTGAGCGACTATATCATGACCCCCCGCGCGCCCAACAGCCGATTGGAATGCCCCTACTCCTACCCCAGTCAGAGGAACCTCGCTCCACACTTCAAGGCCAGTGGCCCACTGCTCCTGGCGAAGCTGAAACCCCTCCGATTCCGTGCCTTCCCCCACCCGTTCAATCAACGCAGCGGGTATGGCTTCTGGCACAATTGCCGCAAGACAAGCTGCAATCAGAAACACCAAGAACGCCATCCTCATACTCTTCGACCAGGAGATGACAAGACCAGCTAGCAGAGCAACGACCAGTGTGATCACGCCCATACGAGAACCGGTAAGAAGCGTGCCTAGAGCAGCCGGAACGGGCAACAGCCAGTAGAGCCAGGAAGCCCATCGAGCATAGCGGTCGTTGTTTGCCAAGAATACGCTCATCACTACTCCCACGCTAAGCAGTAAAGCTAGCGTATTAGCGTTAACACCAGCCACTGTATATCGAGTTGTCTCAGGCAGAGCAGCTTCGACGCCTCTAGCATAATTGACGAATAGCAAACCTAGCGCTACTACGCATCCTAGCACGTAGCTTCTCAGCATCCAGTATAGCCTATTCGTGGATTGGCAGTGCTCCCAAATCATCCAGGCTAAACATAATAGGCTGCAGTATGTGCCTATAGCTCGCAGCGAAGCCGATTCATCCCTGGACCAAAAAAGAGAAACTAGGGACCACGTAACGAAGGCAACTAGCAACAAGAAGACGGGGGGAACTCTCCGGAGTTTGCAGGTAAAAACTACCCTTATGACTGATAGCACCAGCGCAATCGCACAAATGAAGAAAACACCCGTGTGTACACCCGGAATGGCGGCCGTACCCTCCCAGGGGACTAACATCGTCACTACGCACAGCAGAAAGAAGATGACACGGCCACCGGCTGCGGCTGGCGTAGTCGTTCTTGTCACGGTACCAATATGCACGGCATCACCGCCAGTACATCGGGGGGGCAGTTACCCCTTGGAAGTCCCGGACATCGTCCCTACTCGCAACCAAGTAAGCACCAGTCTCTGCGAACCGCAACTCACGGAATCAGCTCGGCCAGAAGACTCTCGTACCTGTCGAGAGCACCGTCGACAGTAAACGGCTCGAGAACCTCAGTCGGGATCTCGACAGGGGGTGACCCGATAGCCTGATCTATAGCATCCGCTAGAGCGTCCGCATCACCAACAGGAACTAGCCGGCCAAACCGCCCACCCTGCAAGATCTCGGCTGGGCCATTTTGACACGCGGTCGAAACTATGGGGATCCCAAGAGCCAATGCCTCAATCAGAGCTGTCGGCAATGCCTCCCAGGCTGAGGACAGCACGAACGCGGAAGCCCGAGCAACGTACCTAAACGGGTTGTCGACAAAGCCAGGCAGAGACACATCCTCGCCTAGCCCCAAGGACTCGACGAGGCGCTCCAGGTTCGGCCGCTCCTCTCCTTCCCCGAGAATCAGCAATCTCACAGCCCTCCTTTGGCGCAGCAACCGTGCCGCCGCAAGCAATGTCGGGTAGTCCTTCGCGGCCGTCAGACGGCCCACCGCTACAACAACTGGCACCTCCTGGTTCTCCAACCAGGGGTGATCCACAGGCTCAACTGCCAACAGATGCATCCGAGGTGTGATGACAGGATTGTATATGAGCCGAACCTTTGGCCGGGGAACCCGAAACCTGACAGCCACATCCTCTGCAACTCCCTGGGAGACGCCCACAATAGCGTCGGCAGAAGGATACAGCCATCTTAGAAGGGGGACGAGGGCAGTCTCATGGAAGGATGACTTGCGCCCTGGCACCATGTGGCTGGTGTGCACCGTTGGTATCACACGTGTCGACCCGCGAGCAACTAGTCTCGCGATCAATGCCCCAAGATTGGCGTGGTCTAGTGCTGAAAACATCACGTCAGGCGACGCCGACCGGAGGTAGTGCGCGAGTGGAAGGACCCCAGCGCGCACGCTGCTCTTCTTCAAGTCTACAACCCTGACCTCAGGCGACATATCAGCGAGGTATGGCCCGGACCTCTCAAGCAAGACCATGTCAACCTCATACCCGCGCTGGATAAAGCCGTTACACAGGTTGACCATGACCCGTTCAGCCCCGCCACCGGCCAGACTAGGTATGAACACCGAAATGGTGCGTTCCATCACGAGGGGAGTTGCTTCCTCCGTGCCACAATCCGTAAATCCCTCTTCCTCTCATTCCCACTATTGAGCGCTCGCGTGATTGAGCACATGTTCCTCCACCTTGCTGGCGGCAGCTCCCGGCGAGAGGCCGGGCGCCGAAGTTTCCTGCGGCGCCGTGGCCGAGATGCACACGCCGACGAGTTGAGCCGGCGCGTCCGGGTCTGCCAGGCGACAGCAACGGGCGACATCAAGGCAGGAGTAGAGCTCACCCAGACCGGGGGCCACGGAGCCCGGTCCACGACCGTGTACCCCAATGTCTCCGTCGGGTTGGACATCCTACAGCCACCTAGCAAAACCCGGTTCACGAATGAGTTCCCCAGATACACATCACGACCCTGCTGCGCCCGAGCCCGACTCTGAAGGCTTCCAACCGAGCAAACGGCAGCGCCATCCAATCTTGAGGAGTGCGCCAGGATTTTACCACCCCTGAGATATTCTCCCGCCCACGACCCGTTTCGTTCAGGCTGCGTCACGAGAGGGTCCTCCAGCCTCGCCGGGCCGTGAGTGCGATCGCACGGACCGTGTTCCGCACCCTGCTTGCGATACCCAGAGGCACAAACTGCATACCTATCAGACATCGGGCGAATACGCGGCTGTAGCCTCTATACCTGGTCAGGTAGTAATACTCGCTGCGCTTCGCTGCCTCCTCCGCCAGCCCGCGATGCAGCAGCCTCGTGGAGTGGCCGCCACTGTGGAATATCACACTCTCAGGAACCACGAATGACTGGAGTCCAGCGTTCCGTAATCCCTCATGTAGGATGAACTCTTCACAATACAGAAATACATTCTCATCAAGAAGCCCAGCATTTTTGAGATAGCTAGTCTTGAGCAACATGCAACTGCCTGAAATAATGTCGACGCGCCTTGGTATGTCAAAGTTGTATTCACCCATGTAGAAATAGCGCTGTATGCGGCAGTTGTGCGGAAAGAGACGTCCACCTATCCCGAAAACAAATAAGAAATCCGATGCGGTGGGCCGGCGCCGGGCACAGACTCTCGACACCTCACCAGTATTATTGACTATCTTTGGACCGCACGCACCAATATGCGCCTGGCATTCAGCCAACCGCACTAAGGGCTCTAGAAAGTTGTTAGTCACAGAAGTGTCGTTGTTCAGGACAAGGACATAATCCGCCCCCCGGGCTAGAGCCATACGTATGCCGATGTTATTGCCAGCCGAGTAGCCACGATTCAACGCGGCCTCTGTAATGATAATCCGCTCCTCCACGGTCGCAGCGTCGACCGGACGGTCCCATGGAACGACAGCATAGCGAAGAGCTCGACCATCAAGATACGCACGGAGGCTCTCTACAGCCCCATTGCCAGAGGCGTTGTCCACTAGGAACAGGTCGAAAGCCTCATAATCAATCGAAAGCACGCTCTCTAGGCAAGCAATCGTGTCGGCATAGTTCTTGTAAGTCAAAATCACTATGCCTACGGTCTTCTGGCCCGTATTACCCATGACCCATCAGCACCAAGACAGCCTTACTAACCGAATCATCGCGCACTTAAAGCTTGGACCGGCGCACGTCGGCGTCGGCCAGTAGCCTCGACAACTGTGTGCCTCCCAGATAAGTGGCCCAGGGCGCCCAGGCTGCGCGAAGAGAAGCACCTTCTGCCCAACAACCGGGTTGAACGCCGCTGCTGACCTTCCTTTATCATTATTCAGCACGCGCAGTCCTTGCGCAACCTTGGGCGCCTGCGTCACGAGTTCGAGGTGGTGTGCTGACCTGTGTGCAAAACCTCTTGAATGAAGGACAAGAGAGAACGTCGTTCATCCGGCAATTCTTGTCGTCGTGCGCTATCCCCGATCTGTCCGCCTGAGCTCCAGCCAATGCAGCCCGGCAGTGACCGCTACAGTCGCGGACTGCCCGACCAACAAGGCCTTGGGAAAGTCGGCGAGAGACAGGGATTGCTCGCCAAGGAGTGCCAGAGCGGCCCCGTAGGTTCCAACCCCAACAACAGACGCAACTAGAGACCGCCAGGGCTTTCCGAGTACGTAGAGCGCCACCCTGGCAGGCGAGAACGATAATGGTATGCTGCTTATAGCTGCCCATCGCGTTGCCGCAAGGGCTTCCATGTACTGAGGCGCGATTATCTGGAGCACGTACGGGAGAGCCGGCCAGGCGACAGCGGCGATAGCGGTAGAGACCAAAAACGGCACCAGACAGCTTCTCCAGGCGCCACGGATGACATCCCCAGGTTCCCCTGCACCCGCGTAGTCAAAAGCGAGAGAGGGGTACGCCACTTGTGCAAAGGCTTGCGGGAATTGCGCAATGGTGGAGGACGTGAGAAGTGCAACAGAGTAGAGGCCCAATTCACGCGTTCCCAGCCACGTGAGCACGAGTGTTCGGTCCAGGGCGGCCCACCAGACAAGAACAGCATTATTGACAAGGATAGGAAACCCCACTCGCCACATCTGCAAAAGAAGCGAGCGAGACCATCTTGGCCGAACACGAAATGGGCGGTTCATCCACAGGTATGCCAGAGAAAATGCCGCAGCCAACAACGCCCTGCCTGCCAACCCGAAGAAGTCCAGCGCCCACACCAAGAGAACACCCGCCAAGAGTATTAGCGCCTCCAGCACAGCCTTGGTAGCAAGCGCGCGGAACTCCGATGACGTCCGAAAAGTTGCTTGAAGATACCCTCCGCCGTAGAGAATCGACACGAATGCTACCGAGTTGACAACCCAAGCTACCGCCGCCTGCGTGTCACCTCGACAAGCGAAGACCACGGCCAGACACAGCCCGGCTGCGCAGGCCACGGCGCTGACCGCACCCACCCACCATCCAGCTGCGGCGGCCAACATCTCAGCCCGAAGCCGGTCTCCTCTGCCCAGGGCAAGGGGTAATTCCCTCGTAAGGCCATCAGGCACTCCGAGATGTAAGGGAGATATGTACGACTGAGGAAGCGTCAAGCCCTGGAAGGCGCCCAGCGTCGCAGGCGAAACGACCCGGTAAAGAACGAGGCTACCCACAAGCCGCAGCCCCGTCGCAATAAGGTTGCCCCCGGCAAAGACCATGGCCGTCCATGAGATACGTCTGGGCCGTGCGGCTGGGGAACCGCAGAAAGACTGCGTTTGGTGACGTTTCCCAGTCAATCTCTCACAACCCCTGGCTCATTCCTCTACGCCCCCTTGGAGCCGTCCGCCTGGCCTACTCATGAGGGTGTAACTCCACAGCATTGGCGGCATTTGCCTGCCAGCTGGGGTACATAAAGTGCTATGGTAGGTTCCTATTAGGTCACAAGCAACCCTGACCGTGAGAGACATGCGGGGAGAAGGCCTGGGTGGGCCGTACGTGCAGCGCCCTTGCCTCGTAGTTGCTCTCATCAGGCAAGGAGAGGACCGCAGGCCAAAAACTGGTTGAATCCTAGAATTTCTCACAAGCTGTGCGCCGCGACCCAAAACCGATTCCTCTCCTCGACCTCACCCTCCAGTTCCGCTCCCTGGAATCGGAGCTTCGAGCCGCCCTGGACGAGGTGCTCTCGACGCAGCACTTCATTATGGGACCGGTGGTCGCAGAGTTCGAGGATGACCTCGCGGCCTACTGCCGGGTGTCCCACGCCTTCGGCGTCTCCTCGGGCACCGACGCGCTCTTGGCCGCTCTCATGGCCCTTGAAGTGGGCCCAGGCGATGAAGTCATCACCACCCCCTACACCTTTTTTGCCACCGCGGGCTCTATCGCCCGGCTGGGCGCTGTTCCTGTGTTCGTCGACATCCGGCCCGACACCTTCAACCTCGACCCGGCCCTGGCTTCGCGGGCTATCACCAAGCGCACCAAGGGTCTTCTCCCTGTGCACCTGTTCGGTCAAATGGCCGACATGGAGCCCCTGCTGGATATAGCCCAGGAGCATGGATTCTGGGTAGTAGAAGACGCCGCCCAAGCCATCGGCGCCGAGCTCGAGGGACGCCGGGCAGGCTCCCTGGGGAGAGTAGGCTGTTTCAGCTTCTTTCCTTCCAAGAACCTAGGGTGTTTTGGCGATGGCGGGGCGGTAACCACCACCGACGGGGACCTGGCAGAGCGCCTCGACATCCTGCGCAATCACGGCGCCCGGCCCAAGTATCACCATCAGATCGTCGGGGGCAACTTCAGGCTGGATGCCGTCCAGGCCGCCGTGCTGCGGGTAAAGCTCCCCCATCTCGACTCCTGGACAGAGGCCCGGCGGGCAAACGCCGCCCGCTACCGCCGCCTGTTCGTGGAAGCCGGCTTGGCCATGAGCTCCGACCGGAGCAACACCTCGCCGTCGCCGGCCGATGCCCCGGTTGTGCTGCCGTACGAGCGCCCCGGCCGGCGCCACATCTACAACCAGTTCGTTATCCGCGCCCGCAAGCGCGATGCCCTCATCACGTACCTGCGGGAGAACAACATCGGCTGCGAGGTCTACTATCCGCTACCGTTGCATCTACAGCCGTGTTTCGCGTATCTTGGGTACCGGGAAGGGGATTTCCCGGTAGCCGAAGCGGCCGCCCAGGAGACTCTGGCCATTCCCATATACCCCGAGTTGACCGAGAAGCAGCAGGAGCGGGTGGTGGAAGTCATTGCGGGTTTCTATAGAGGATGAGCTCATGAACCACCTCGCCCCTTCCCAGGACCCCCTCAATTTCGCCCTCATCGGCGTTGCCGGCTACATCGCCCCCCGCGATCTGGAGGCCATCCGCCAGACCGGAAACCGCCTCGTGGCGGCCACTGATCCCTCGGATTCTGTGGGCATCCTCGACCGCTACGGGTTCGACATCTCCTACTTCCGGGAGATAGAGCGTTTTGACCGCTTCCTCTACCGCAGTCACCGCGGAGAAGAAGACCACCACGTCGACTACGTGTCCATCTGCACGCCCAACTATCTCCATGACACCCACATCCGCCTGGCCCTTCGCAACGGCTGCCATGCCATCTGCGAGAAACCCTTGGTGATCAACCCGTGGAACCTGGACGCCTTGGCCGCTCTGGAGAAGGAGACCGGCTGCACCGTGTCCACGATCCTCCAGCTGCGCGTCCACCCTCAGCTGGTGGCGCTCAAGGAGCGACTGGACCGGGAGCGACAAAAGGCCGAGGGAGACTCCGGAGGGGGCGGGCCGCTCGATACTGCGCTGGGGAATGGACCGCGCGGAGCTCCGCGCGCGGAGGAGAGGACGCACCAGGTGGACCTCACGTACGTCACCAGCCGGGGACGCTGGTACGACTACTCCTGGAAGGGACAGGAGGAGCTCTCCGGAGGAGTGTCGGTCAATATCGGGGTGCACTTCTTTGACCTTCTGCTGTGGCTGTTCGGGCCGGCCCGCGAGGTACACGTGCACCTGCGGGAGCGCAGACGTATGGCCGGCACCATGCGGCTGGAGCGCGCCCGGGTGCGCTGGTTCCTGAGCGTGGGTTACGAAGACCTCCCTCTAAGCGCCCGAGACCAAGGCCTAACCACCTACCGCTCTCTTACCATGGATGCTGAGGAGGTCGAGTTCTCAGGGGGCTTTACCGATCTCCACACCGAGGTCTACCGCCGGACGCTGGCCGGGCAGGGATTCGGACTGGATGACGCCCGTCCCGCCATAGAACTCACCTACCAGATACGCACCGTGCCGGTAGAACCGGGTCCAGAGGAGCCGGTGGGGTTCGTGCCTCAGCGGGAAACCGGGCAGGCGTGAGGGGAACAGAGGTGACCACCTTCATCCACCCCACCGCCGTCATTGATGCCGGAGCTGAGATAGGGGAAGGCAGCAAGATCTGGCACTTCTGCCACGTGATGAGCGGAGCGCGCCTGGGCAGAAACGTGGTCCTGGGCCAAAACTGCTTCGTGGCTTCGGGAGTCAGCATAGGGGACGGTTGCCGCATCCAGAACAACGTGTCTTTGTATTCGGGAGTCACACTGGAAGAGAACGTGTTCTGCGGCCCGTCAGCAGTGTTCACCAACGTCTCCACGCCCCGGGCCGCCGTAAACCGCCACAACGGCTTCGAACGCACGCTTGTGCGCCGGGGCGCCTCCTTAGGGGCCAACTGCACCATCGTCTGCGGCTCCACCATCGGGGATTATGCCCTCGTCGGGGCAGGCGCCGTGGTATGCCAGGATGTCCCTGCTCATCGCCTGGCAGTGGGCGTCCCCACCCGGCCGGCCGGCTGGGTATGCCGCTGTGGCGAGGTGCTACCTCTACCTACCCAGCCCGAGGCCAGGGCCACAGCTGGCTGTCGGCGTTGCGGAGAGACCTATTGGTTCTCCCCAGCCACGGGGCTCAACCCACGCCAACCGTAGACAGCCGTGTTTTCCCGCTGTCGGTCCCCTCAATCTATTCTGGTCCACCGAACTACAAGCCGAAGCCAGACAGTCATCTCCCACGCACCGACCGGCTCAAACCCTGCACTTGCGATCCCGCGCTGAGAAGGTATGTTGTCAGGTGATGTATAGATGAATAGATCCTTCTCGCCACGCAGATATGAACGACACCAGCACAGCAGGCTCCTATATATCCCATGACCACGTGCGGCTGGGGCCGTCCAGAAAGGACCCAACATCCAAGCATCCCTAGCAAACAGCCCGAACCGTCTTCTGAACGCCGCCCACTTCTGAATCCACCCATAGCCCAACAGCGTCTGGCCATCCTCGCTGTAACACACGAGCATTGCCCTCCCGGCCAACAGCCGGCAGAGCATTACGTTAGCCAAGCCTCTAGGCAATACAACACCCCTCCAAGGCAAAGGTATGTCAGCGTACCCGACGAAAAGGTAAAAAGCCTCTGGCTTACAGAGCTCAACACCATCAGGCTTGGCACGGTACAGCAGTAGCACCCTCTTGTAGTGCAACAACTGCCTCAACACAACAGCAGGCTTCATCGGTCCCCAAAAGACTCCGCGATATCCACCAGCTTCGCCAGGCCCATGAGCTTGTGCCATGGTCTGCCAATCACTTTTTCCAGGTGAAGCGCCCCTGCCAAATGCAAGAGCTGTGTCTTATGTACAGCCGCTAACGGCGGAGACATCTCCAGGTTTAACCGACAATAGACCTTGCGGAAACCGAGCCTTTGTAGATAGTCATTTATTTGCGTGGGATGCCAAAGGGTCCTAGACCCGTTAGTGATATATCGCAAGCCCCGCTGCGAATAGTGTTCACAAATAGAGTAAAACAGTGCGGCATTGGACTGATACTTATCGTAATCTGGGAGGGATTTAGTGCTGCCGAGTGACACTGCATCATCCTGAACCACGCAGGTAGCGTACGCTACCATGATCTCATCGTAGTAAGCGCCCCAGAACTCGCTGCCGCGGTAGGCAGCCGACCGTTTAGCGCCCTCCCTGAACTCTTCCAGCGTGGGAGCAGACACCCCATATTGTTCACAGGCTGCGCAATAGATGGGGAAGCCTGATTCAGCGTACTCTTCGGGATGAACGCGCCTGACAGTGCAACACCGCAGTCCCTTCCGGACAGATCGCCTGCCACGACGGTCAGAGATGTTGTCCACACTTACAGGCTGACGGTCGTAGCAGGTCCACCACCATTCAGTGACTTGGCTCGTGTCCCACTCAGTTGTCCAAACTGCAAGCAGGCACCCGCTTTGCTTCAGGACTTTCCGCAAGCCTGCCCGATCCGTATCAACTGATATATGCGGCATTGGTAGGGGCATGAGAACACGGTTGTAATCCACCCACGGAAACCCATCAATCCAGAAGACATGTGACAGGTACTTAGCGTGTTCTTTGTAAGTCAAATTCGATACGGCAAAACTGGGGAAATCTTGTTCCGCATCCATGCCTGGCCTGCCGCCCCCGTGGAGAGGAAGCTTCGCGCTCAGTCCGTACCCATCCGGGACCCGGTGCTCCACCACCGGTCTCACCAACCGAGAGTCATCGGACCTACCCCTATCCGGCCGCCTCGCCGCCGCCTCGCTCCTTCGGCCGCTCGGGGCCGTACCCGTAGCCGTAGCTGTAGTAGTCTCCCCCATAGCCCCGCTTGTGGTAGCCCCGGCTGTGCTTCTTCCCCCCGGCCACCGCGCCGATCACCCGGGCTCCGGCCCGCTCGAAGATGCTGCGCACTTCGGCGACTTCGTCACGGGTGGTCACGTCAAGCACCGCCGTCACAATGACCCCGTCGGCGTACTGGATCAGCGCCAGCGCATCCGAGACCAACAGCACCGGAGGCGTGTCGACCAATATACAGTCGGCCATCTCGGCCAGATCCTTCATCACCTCGGCCATGCGGCGCGAAGCCAGTAGCTCAGCCGGATTGGGAGGCAAGGGCCCAGAGGTGAGCACGTAGATGTTGCGCTGTAGGAGCCGGGGGTCGGCCCCCCCCGGCTGCCGCCGCCCTTCGGGAGGAAGATGCTCGTCGGCTCTGACCAGTTGCAGAACGTCGGTCAGACGCTGGGTCCCGGCCAGCACGTCGGACAATCCCGCTTTGCCCTCTAGTCCCAGATACTTCTGAGCCATGGGCCGGCGCAGGTCGGCCTCCACCACGATCACCCGTTTGCCCGCCAGGGCAAAACTCAGGGCCAGATTGATGGTGGTCACCGTCTTCCCTTCGTTGGGACCGGCGCTGGTGATAAGCCACACCGGGTGCTTGTTGCCCACGCTGAAGTATTGGAGATTGGAGCGCAGGGTGCGAAAAGGCTCCAGCAGCGAGTGGTGGGTGCTGAAGCCAATGACCTCGCTTGTGCGCTCACCCTTCCTCCCGACGCGCCGGCGGCCGTTGACGCCGGGCACCGCGGCCAGCACCGGCACTCCCAGCTCCGCTTCAAGGGTCTTTTCATCTTTGATCCGTTTGTCAAGATAGTCGACCACAAAGGCGACTCCCAATCCCACTATGAGTCCGACCAACAGCCCCAGACCGATGTTCTGGGCCGTGCGCGGCCGGAAAGGAGCCTCGGGCACCGTGGCCCGGCTGAGCACACTGAACCCGCCCGTCTGCATGGACTCGATGATGCGTAACGTCTCATACTTCTCCTGCAGCATCAGTCCGTACGAGCTATCCAACATGTCCGAGCCGAGACCATCGAGCTGCTCTTTCACAACCTCCCGCGCCGTAGCCACGGCCTGCCTGGCCTCGTTCTGCCGGTAGGTTATGAATTGCTCGGCGAAGGCGTTGGCGATATCGGCTGCCTGAGCAGCATCCGGGCTGACCGCCTCGATGGTGATGACATCGGCACTACGTGCGGCAGAGGCCTCGACCATCTTCCGGAGTTCTTCTAGGGACTGCTGCAGGCCCAGTTGGGACTTCACCGTCTCGGCTATCGTCGGTTCCCGGGTGATCGTAGCCACGGCCGTCTCGAGAGTGCGGGCCCGGTCGGACTCGGTGGTGAACAACTGGGTGCCCAAGAAGGCCGTGTCGAGGTTCGATTTCTCGTAGACGAGGCTCGCCGTCCCGCGGTAGAGAGGCGTGGTGAGGTAGGAGTACAGGAAGGCGGCGAGCACACCGAGGACGGTGAGCGTCACGATGATCCAGGCCCGTTCCTTGACGACTTTAAGGTAGTCTTCGAGGCGGGCCGGCTCCTCCAGTTCGCCTTCCGTGTCGACCATCACCACCCTCTCACTGTGCCCGGCGCCGCTGGGCCGGGCGCCACTCCGCGCGGCGGTCTCGGAGTCAGCCGCTGGGCTGAGCGCCACGAGTGTCCACCGCGGCAGCTAGTCTACTACACAAGTCCGGCCGCTTGGTGCCCCTCAGCTCTGTCTCTGCGAGACCGACGCCTCCTCGAAGGTCGCCACCTCGGTGAGGATACACACGGCTGCGTCCACCAGGTTCATGGCCAACGCTGCGCCCGTGCCCTCGCCGAGGCGCAGGTCCATATCGAGAAGGGGTGTCTTGCCCAGCTTCTCCAGGGCCACGCGATGGCCCCGCTCCACACTCCGGTGCGCCGCGATCAGGTAGTCGGTGGCAAGAGGACATAAGGCCTGGGCGACCAGCGCCGCAGCCGTAGAGATGAAGCCGTCCACCACCACCGGCCTGCGCAACGCGGCCGCCCCCAGGATCAGTCCGGCAAGCCCTCCGATCTCGAAGCCGCCGAGCTTGGCCAACAACCCAACGCCATCACCGGGATCGACCTTGTTGACGCTGAGGCTCCGCTCGACCATCCGCACTTTGTGTTGAAGCTGCTCGTCGCCGATCCCGGTACCCCGTCCGGTGACCTCGGCCGCCTTTACGCCGCAGACGGCCGCCACGAGCGCGCTGCTCGGCGTGGTGTTGCCGATGCCCATCTCACCTGTCCCGAAGATGTCGGTGGTGGGTCCAAGCCCGCGCGCCACCTCGATGCCGGCCTCTACCGCCTGCAGGGCCTGCTCACGGGTCATCGCCGGCCCGCGTACTATGCTGGCCGTCCCCGGCGCGACCTTGCGAGCGAGTACGCCGCCACCCAGGGCGCCCAGATCGCCGGCCACCCCCATATCGACGACAACCACCCGGGCCCCCGCCTGCCGTGCCAGCGCGTTGATGGACGCGCCCCCCGCCACGAAGTTGGCCACCATCTGCACGGTGACTTCCTGGGGATACGCGCTGACTCCGTCGGCCGCCACCCCGTGGTCCCCGGCCATGACCACGATGGTCTTCCTCTCGACCGGCGGCCGCGTGGATCCGGTCATCGCCGCCAACTCCTCGGCCAGGTCCATGAGGCGCCCCAGCGACCAGAAGGGCATGGCCAGTCGCTCCAGCCGGGCCCGGGCCGCGGCCTTGGCGACCGGGTCGGGAGGAACGATCGACGACACGGTCTTATCCAGCAAGCTCATGCACACACCTTTCCAACATCTGATAGGCGTCGGTGGACGCGAGGGGATAC
Organism: Actinomycetes bacterium; assembly: GCA_021372435.1. Taxonomy (GTDB): domain Bacteria; phylum Actinomycetota; class Thermoleophilia; order RBG-16-64-13; family RBG-16-64-13; genus RBG-16-64-13. The sequence goes on from JAJFUK010000066.1 coordinate 24,326, forward strand.
GAAGCCGCCCACGCTCCGTCGGCCTGCCGTCCTTCGGCCCGCGCTCCTTCAGCCCGCGCTCCTTTGACCCGCGCTCCTTCAGCCCGCGCTCCTTTGACCCGTGGTCCTTTGATCACAAGAGGAAGACCGCTCACCATCAACACCACCAGGTCGGCCGCTTCGGCCATGGTCTGGTTGCAGCGCCCCAGCAGGTCCCGGAACCGGCGACCCGCCGCGGTCCCGGGCACCACTCCCATGCCCACCTCGTTGGTCACGAAGAAAGTGGGCCCTTCCCGGTGCGAGCAGGCCCCGATGACGGCCTCGCACAGTCGCACGACGTCTTCCTCGTCGAGCCCGGAGGCGGGGTGTTCGTCGGCGGTCGCCTGCGCGCCCCCTCCCGCGCCGGGCGCCTGCGGCGCGG
>JAJFUK010000073.1 GCA_021372435.1 Actinomycetes bacterium
CGGCCTTCTCCTCGCCGGTGACGGCGGACGAGCTCACCCAGGGCCAACCGTCTTTCACTATCGACGTAGGGCCCGGATTCGGCACATCCGGCCAGGCGAGCGCGGCACCGGCGCCGATCCCCGCCACCAAAGCGGCGATCGCCAGCGCCACGAGAACCAGACGACCGGAAATCCTCACACCGTTACCTCCTTCGTTCCACGTTACCCAAGGGGGGCCAGGCCGTCTTCCTCCTGAGAGCCTCCCGACCTGCCGATGTGTGTGAAGCGCCTCCTTTCCCGCGTTCCGTGCTTGCCGGTGACCGTTGGACTCCGACACCATCGCGTTGAGTATGCAGCCGTACTGCCTTACGCCGGTCGTCGACGTCGCGGCCGTCGGTACGCTTCTTCGCCGACGTACCCGCGGCAGAGATGCAAACCATGACGATCCCCGCGGACACGGGCCCGCATATCAACTCTACCGCATCGCGCCGTTTCACGAGAGCGCCCGCCGCTCGGCTTCTATCGCCTCGGCGAGCATCCTGCGGTGGCCGTCGGTCTCGCCGGCAAGTCGGGTGAGGATCGGGGTCGCGGCAACGTGCGGCGAGCCGCTCATCCGGGAGAACTGGTCCTCGATCAGAGCGTTTTCGAGGTCTCTGGCGATCGAGAGCGCCTGCAGCAGGTTGAGCCTGCCCTCCCGAGCCCGCTCCATCTGGCTCTCGATGTATCCGATCGACGATCTGACCACCTGCAGCCTCAGCCCGCTCTCGCGCAGCAACCAGCCGTTGATGGTCGGGTCGGAGCCGAGCACCCCCAGCCTGTCCGCGTGTCCCTGCTCCTCCGCCGCGAGGGCCCGCCAGAACCTCTCGCGGGTTGGAAAGACCTCCGCGAACACCTGGTAAAGCCGCCCGACGGCCGCCTCGTGCGTGATCAGCGCCTCCAGGAAATCCGATCGTTCCGCGCTCATCCCCGCCCGCTTCTCAACCGGCCCACCGCCGCGTGATCCCTGGGAGCTCAGCCCAGCCTATCTCCCACTTTGAGACCTGCGCCCCCAGCGAACTCCGCGGCGCCGACCTTAGCCGCCCCAGCGGGCTGGACCCGTTTGACGAAGATGCTCCCTCCGCTGGCAGCCACCAAGAACCCATCGTCCGCGATGTCGAGTATGGTCCCCGGGATCTCCGGGCCGCTTGCCGTGCGTTTCTCGCTATCGAAGATCTTCAGTTTCCGGCCGTCCCAGGTGGTCGCCGCCCCAGGCGATGGGTTGCAGCCCCGGATGACGTTGTAGACAACGCTCACCGGGTACATCCAGTCGATGTTCATGGCATTGCAGATAGGCTCATATTCGCCTTTGGCGAGATCCTGCGGGATCTTCGGAGCCTTGCCCTCTTCGATCAGCCGGACCGACTCCACCATGGCCTCGACCCCGAGCGGGAACAGCCTGCCGAAATAGACGCTCCCCAGCGTGTCGTCCGGCTCGATGGTCACCTCCCTCTGCAGGAGGATCGGACCGGTGTCCAAACCCTCGTCGGGCCAGAAGATGGTGAGGCCTGTCTTGGTCTCGCCGTTGATGATGGCCCAGTTGATGGCACTCGCGCCGCGATGGCGCGGCAGGAGAGAGGGATGGTACTGGATCGTCCCCAGCCGCGGATGGTTCAAAATCGAGAGCGGCACGATATCCGTCACGAACGCCATGACGTTGAGGTCGACCTGGAAGGTCTTGTAGTCCTCGAACACCTGCGGATCCCGCATCCGGGCCGGCCGGCGCACGGGGATGCCCCGCGCTTCGGCCAGTTCTCTGAAAGTATCGCCCTTGCCGGCGTCCGCCTCCGGCGGCATGTAGACGACCGCCACGTCCCTCCCGGCGTCGAGCAACGCTTGGAGCACCTTTTCACCAAAGGCAGCCTGGCCGATAAGCGCGATCTTCATGTCCCACTCCCGTGGTCGCTGGAAGACCGGCCGGATGCCTCAAGCCCCGCCTCCTGGGCCGGTCCGTCTGCCAAGGGACATTCTAACCCCTGTGCGCCCAAAGACACCTAAGCTGCGGCATCCGGCGGCCCCTCTGCTACCGGCGCCGGGGCCTCCATGCCGGTCGTCGGGGCCATACGCGCCACTAGAATCCCGGCTGCGACCACAGCCGCGCCGCCCACCGCGGTGACCCAACCTAGGGGTTCGGCCAAGAAGACCGCGGCGAAGATGACGGCGGTCACCGGCTCGGCGTAGGTGAACACCGCGGCATGATCGGCCCGCACGAGCCGCAGGCCGGAGAAGAAGATGAGGATGGCTACCGTGGTGTGGACCACCCCCAGGGTGGCCAGAGCGCCCCATTCTTTGGCAGAGGACGGTCCTGGGAGGATGGACACGGCCGGAGACAGTAGGATGGTCGCGACGACATACTCCCCCAGGGCCAGCACTGGGGCCGATATGCTTCCCAGCAGCCGCTTGCCGGTGAGCATCAATCCGCAATAGGCGAGGGCCGTGCAAAAAGCCATACCGGCCCCCAGGTAGCTCCCGCCGGTCCCCAGTGACAGGCCTCCCAGCCCGATGATGAGTGCCGTCCCTCCAAGCGCCAGCACGAGAGGGAGCACGATGCGCCTGTCGTAGCGCTCTTTTCCGATGAGCGGAGCCAGCGCCGCCACGAATACCGGCCCTGTGTAGCTCACCAGTTCCACCACCGCCACCTGGGTCAGGGAGAACGCGCCGAAGAAAAGGACCCAGTTCGCGGCAAGCAGGGCTCCCACCGCCACGAGGGCAAGGACGGTACGCCTGTCCAGCCGCTTCAGCTCCCCCATCTTCCGCGTGACGAGAAGGTAGACGAGAACGGCCGCTGCCCCAAAAGCCACCCGCCAGAAGACCACTATGAAGGGCGAGACCTCCAGCATGCGTACAAAGAGAGGGATGGTGCCCCAGATCACTCCGGCGAAGCCGATCCTGAACAGGCCGGAGTAGCGAGTCATGCCTTGGAGCCCGCTCACGCGGCCCCGCCCCGGGAAGGAGCCGCGCCTGGTGGTGACGCCATGTCCGGTGGTGACGCCATGTCGGGCGGCGGCTGCTCGCCGGGTGGCGTTGCCGCCGATCCTGCCGGGCCGGATCCGGACGGCTCGCCGGAGCCGGTACACACCGGGCGGCGGAGTCCCAGCGCTCTGACCCGCTCGAGGAGCGGCGGGTGTGAGTAGTTGAGGAAGACGTAGAACGGGTGGGGCGTCAGGTTCGAGAGGTTATCCTTGGCAAGCCGCGTGAGGGCGGCAGCCAACCGGTCACCCCGGCCGAGGGTGCTGCCTGAGAACCGGTCCGCCTGACGTTCGTGCTGCCGGGACAGCGCCGCGGACCCCACAGACAGCGCGAGTCGTAGAGGCGTGAGCAGGATCGACACGAAGATCACACCTGCGTAGACCGACGGACCGTCGACCCCGAACGCGGCAAACAGGCCCGGCTCGTCTACAAAGACGGCGAACAACCCGAGGAACAGGCCTGTCTCCAGAGAGGCCGCCACGGTGTTCTGGACGGTGTGCCGTTTCTTGTAGTGGCCCACCTCATGCGCCAGTATGGCCACCACTTCCTCGACAGGATGCCGGCGGATCAGCGTGTCGAACAGGGCGATCCGCTTGTTCCGGCCGAATCCGGTGAAGAACGCGTTGCCCTTGGCCGAGCGACGCGAGGCATCGATCGAGAACACCTCCTTCACGGGGGAGTCTACGCGTTCCGCGTACGCCAGCACGGCGGCCCGGAGCTCCCCCTCCTCCAACGGCGTGAACGTGTTGAAGAGCGGCATGATGACCCGAGGCACCAGCCACTGCATGAGGAACGAGAACAGGACCGCGGCAACCCAGGCGTAGATCCACGCCGCTCTGCCACCGTACTCGAAGAGCGCGAGAAAGCCGACCGTCAAGGGCACCATGAGCACGATGGACAGGGCCAGACTCTTAGCGAGATCAAGGACGAACGTCCGGAAGGTGGTGCGGTTGAAGCCGAACCTCTCCTCCAAGACGAAGACCTCCCACACCTCGAACGGCAGAGCGAGGACCCCGCGCGCCGCAAAGAGTATCAGCAAGAAGAGCAGGCCGCCCCAGAGCGGACCCAGCCCCCACCCCTTTACCACTCCATCGAGCCAACCGAAGCCTCCGGCCGGCC
>JAJFUK010000039.1 GCA_021372435.1 Actinomycetes bacterium
TCGTCGTGCGCGTTCAGGGCGTCGTCGACGGCCATGACCCGCACCGTCCCGCTGTTGATGACGATGTCGTCGTCGCTCGAGATACCCTCGTTGCTGTTGCCGGTGACGACGAGAGTGCCGCCGCCGTTGATCACCGGGGTGTCGTTGGTGAAGAGCGCTGCATCGTTCTCAGCATCGCTCTTCCCGTCGATGCGGTAGTTGGTCGTGCCGTCCACCAGGGTGATGGTCACCTTCTTGGCGTCGGTGATGCGGACGGTAGTGCCGTCGACGGTCGCGCCCTCGCCGCTGACGGTGATGGTCTCACCCAGCACGATGTCAATGACACCCTCGGCGTACGCCTCTTCAGCGGCGAGTACGCCCGCGGAGACGGAGAAGACGGTCGTCTCCCCGGTGGCGGCCGCAGCGTCGTTCGTGATCGCGGTGAGTAGGCCGGCGATGCTCGTGAGGCTCAGGAGGAGAGCCGGGGCAATCATGAGTCTGGTCCTACGCTTCACGATGGATCGTTACCTTCGTTTACCGGTTTGCCGGAGTCGCATGTCGGAGCGTAGACGAAACGGTGTAAGGGCGGCGTGAAGTCGGCCGGGCGCCGCGGGCCGCTCTGGAAGCGCGTCACGGCCGGCGCAGACTACGGAGCGATGAGGCCGATCGCGGCCGGGCCGGCGATCGTCCACCACGGGCGCCGAGCGTCCGAGTGTGCGCTTTCCCGGCCATGCGGCTATTTCAACCGACGAAGAGCTCCAACCGCGCAGGAGCGACGGCCGCCGTCAGTTCATTGGCGAACGCCGTCCAGTCGAACGCGGAGGTCGGGCGGTGATGGTACTGGAGGTTCACCTTGCCGTCGACCACCGACATCGATTGGAGTCTGAGGCCCCTGAGCCTGGTGGTCATGAGGTCCTTGACCTTGGCCTCGTGAGCGGTGAAGTCCTCTTGGTCCATGGACACCATGAGACTGCTCCGTCCTCCCGCTGGCGAACGGTCGCGCAGGAGCCACCGGATGCCGAGCACCAAGAACGCCGCCACCAACAGCAGGGCGATCACCATGAAGTTGCCGGTCGCCGCACCGATGGACGAGGCGATCAGCAATAGCAGAAAGCCTATCTCGGCCGGGTCCTTCACAGGAGTGCGGAACCGCACGAACGACAGGGCGCCCAAGAGTCCCAGGGAGAGCGGGATGGAGGTCTGGATGCCCAAGAAGAGGACGGTGATGGCAGGCCCTCCGACGAGGAACATCCGGTGTACCCCCGCCCCCAGGTGCCTCGACCCGTAGAACAGTTGGTACATGAAGTAGACGACCAGCGAAAACAGGATGGACATGGCCAAGGCGATCAGCGCTTCGGTCCAGCCGAGCGAGGAAAGCATCCCCTGCCACGTCGACGTCAGTTGCTCCCACATGTTGCGACCCCTTTGCTTGGTTTTGACACCTCCATGCACGCCTGGGCGTGCATCATCCCCGACGGCCAGAGCCTGGAGACACCGCCCAAGTCGGCGGCGTGTGCATCCAAGCTCGATGAGTACTTGGAATATCTGGTCCACGAAGACCCGACGTCGGCCAGCGTACGCAGAGACTGCGGCAGGTCTCCAAAGGGTCCCTTGACCTCGACGACCGCCCCCGGAAGCTCGAGGTCCCGCTCCCCGTGCCCGTGGCCGGGCAAGATCATCGACGAACGGATATGCGAGTCGACCGCCACCCGGAAGCCCGTGCGTGGCTCCACGAACCGGCAGCGTCGGTACGAGATCACGATCACCGGCAGCAGCCGCCTGCTGGGAAAGAAGCCGAACTCCGCCATGGTCTTGGCCAGCATGTCGGTGGGCACGATCCCCTTCCGGAGCGCCTCGAAGACCAGGGCCTCCGCCGGGACCTCGTGCCGCCTTCTTTGCTTCGTCGAGGCGAACCCCCGCCGGGATTTCAGCTCGATCCAGACCGGGATGGTCGCCGCACCGGGACGCTCCGGCCCGGCCGGCGGCCCGGCCTCGACGCGGCCGCGGTGGATCCCGTACCAGCGGATGCGGACCTTGTCCTTGGTGAACTCGCCCGACAGTGACCGCTCGTGTTGGTCGAGGTCGGCGGTGTCGAAGTAGACGCTGTTGATCTGTTCCTCAGGATAGTCGTCATCCCAGCGACAGGTCCTGCGCACTAGGGCGAAGACGAAGCTCATCTGCGCCGGGCTGATGAAGAACTTCTGCTCTACCCTGGTAGGCAGCGGAGGGCCGCCGTTCAAATGTCCGGCGAGGTGCAGATGGGCCGCCACGCGCCTCAGCCTCCCCCGCCCGCGCCGCCGGGGAAGCCTCCCGGCGGCGATCCCCCGTCGTCCGCGCCCCCGGGCTGGAACCGCCCACCACCCATGCCGGCCCCGTCACCCATGCCGGCCCCGTCGCCCATGCCGGCTCCGCCACCCATCGCACCCCGGTCGCCCGGCATGCCCAGGCCTACCGAGCCGCCGTTGCCGCTGCCGTCTCCGCTGCCGGCCGGCTCCTGCCCACTCAACTGAGCGGCTATCGACGCGGTCCTTTGCTCCACGAAGTAGGTGAGCCCGATGAACATCCCTCCTGCCGCCCAGCCTCGCGTCTGTCCGGACAGGTTCTCCTTCAGCCCCTGCTCGAACTGTTCGAACGACACGTTCCCGTCCTTCTCGACGTAGGGCCTGATGAGGCCGGCGAGCTCGTCGATGCGGGCGGTCATCCGCTCAACCGAGAAAGGTCCCTCGAGAAGCTCCCGGAGATAGGCGTGGTAGGTCTCCAGGTATTCCGGCTCCGACATCAGCTGCTCGACCAGCGGGTACTGGTCTACCGACGCCGAGGTGGGTTCGTCGATGAAGAAGCCAAGGATCTGCTCCTCACTGAGCCCGGAGTCGAATCCCCCGAAGCACATGTTCAGATCCCACGGGATGATCGAGAACCGGCCGCCGTCCTCATACAGGTAGTAGTTGTGACCCATCCCGATGTAGTTGTCGAGGTGGACCAAAGCCGCGGACACGGCCAGGTAGCGAAGCACCTCGTCCACGTCGAGCACGTCCTCCAGAGCCTCCGTGGTGACCTCGTCCGGTTCGGAGTTGAGTACCTTTAGCAGATCGTACAGCCGGGAGTAGTCCGCTTTTTCCTTGTTGGTCTTGAGTCCCACCGAGGTCAGGTAGTCGCTGCTCTGGTTCGTGAACCCCGGTCGCCCGCCTCCGCCTCTGAAGCCGGCTCTGCCGGAGAGCGTGGTGGTGGTCGAGTTTGCGTCTCCTGCCGCGGTGTCCAACCTGCCCGGGATCCAGCCGGTGTCGCCCGACCGTTCTATGATCTCCTCCAGATCGCCTCCGCCAAGGTTGAACGACTCGGTGGTCGTGGTGGTCGTCGAGGCCTGCCCATCCGGCGCCGTACCCCCGGTCACGGCCGCCTGCGCGGCAACGTCTTCCTCGGTCCAGTCCAGCCTCCCCGCGGCGATCTCAGGCTTGTAGAGATTGCCGTCGCCGTCGGCGAAATGCTCCTCGACGAATCGCGCGTCGCCGGCCTCGACCTGCGTGTAGACACCCAGGTGGACGTCGTTGACCCACAGGTCGACGAAGCAGGCCCGGGGAGTAGGGATGCCCATCGCCGCCATGACTTCATAGCCCAGGAACTCCTTCATCAGGGTCGGATCACTGAACCCGTTGCTGTAACAGAGCTTCTTGATACCGTGGTAGCTGCGGGCTGAGTTGAAGAAGTTGAAATCGACCTTCAGGCCGGCCCGAAAGCCTTCCGACGAGGCGGCCTGCGACAGGGAGCTGCTGCCCTTCGTACGCACCGCGACATCCTCCACGAGTTCGTCGTCGATCCAGATGTCGGCCCGGTAGTACTCCTTGGCCAGGGGTTCGGCCTGCATGGCCTGCCAATCGGGGTCTTCCATCAGGATGTGCACGGTCAGCACCCGGTCGTCCGGAAAAGTCTCGTCGTAGCGGGCGGCCAGGATGTCCTCGTAGTCCGCAGGCATGTCGACGTCCGTGTTCCCGCCGGCAGCAGTCGAGCCACACCCCGTGGCCGGCAATACCGCGGCCAGAACCACTACGAGGGCCGGCATCAGCCCCGATCTCCGCATATGCAAGGGACTTCTCAACGATCCTCCGACTGGTGTCGTACGCGCGGGCCGTCCACGCGCCGTGGCTGAGGCTGATTGATTCTCCCAACCGTGGCGTAAGCTGGCCATAAGGCGTTCGCGGTCCGCTGGAGATGACGGCGACGTACCCGGCAGGCAAGGTCGGCACGACCGCGCAGAACCTGCTTGCGGCCGCCGAAGGTGAGAAGGAGGAGTGGAGCGAGCTGTACCCCACGTTCGCCGCCAAGGCGGGGGCACTGCCGCAATTGCGGGTACGTACACGAGGGCCTCACCCCTCCCAAGGAGTGCCCGGCCTGCAGGCACCCGCGATTGCGCTACCAGCTCTGAATGGAGGCTTGCTGATACCCGATCCATCGTGAAGCCGCGACCGCCGGTCTTTAGTTCCGGCCGTTTCCTGCCGAAGCTCTTGACAGCCGTTCATTTTGCGGACCAATCGGAGCGATCTTTCTAGATACAGGGCCGGGAGGGTAGACGCGGCAATGGCTGAGGACCGGAAGGCTCAGCTGCTCGCAGAACTGAGCAGGGTGCTTCTCGCAGATGCGCCTCAAGGCATAGTAGTCTTTTCGTCCGACGGACGATGCCTGTGGGCGAACGAATCGGCTGCCGCCATGGCTGGGGT
>JAJFUK010000078.1 GCA_021372435.1 Actinomycetes bacterium
CCTCGCTCCAGGGCCTCCCGTACCGCCGGAGGAGGCTCCACGGCGAAGCCGTGGTTCTGGCTGGTGATCTCGACCCTGCCGCTGAGGTAGTCGCGCGCAGGATGGTTCGCGCCCCGGTGGCCGAACTTCAGCTTGAACGTCGAAAGGCCGACGGCGAGGGCGAGCAGCTGATGGCCGAGGCAGATCCCGAAGACCGGCACCTTCCCCAGAAGACCGCGGATGATCTCCACGGCGTACCCGACCGCGGCCGGGTCACCCGGGCCGTTGGAGAGAAACACGCCGTCCGGTCGCATCGCCAGGGTCTGTTCGGCCGGCCAGTGCGCGGGGACGACCGTGACCTCGCAGCCGGCGGCCGCGAGGTTATCGAGGATGCTCCGCTTGATCCCGTAGTCGTAGGCGACCACCCGGTAACGGACGATCTCTTCCGGAAGAGGCTCCCGCCCGGGGGTCCCGCCCTGCTCCTGAGCCACCCCCCGCCATTCGTAGGGCTCGCGACAGGTGACGGCGCTCACCAGATCACGGCCCATCAGGTCGGGGAACGCCTGCGTCTCGGCCAGCAGCTCGTTGACCTTGAGATCTGGACCGGCCGCCACACACGCGGTCATGGCCCCGTGCTCCCTGATCCTCCGGGTGAGGGCCCGGGTATCGATGCCCCCCACCCCTACGACACCGCGACCGACCAGCCAGTCCACCCATCCTTCCCCGCAGGTGACGTTCCAGGCCGTGTTCTTCACCTCCCTGACGACCACCGCCCGGGAATGGACCGTGCCCGACTCGCTCAGTCCCGCGGAGGCCCCGTAGTTGCCGATCATGGGATAGGTGAAGGCCACCATCTGCCCGTGATAGGAAGGATCGGTCACCACCTCCTGGTAGCCGGTCATGGAGGTATTGAACACCAGCTCGCCCAGGACCCGGCCCTGGGCTGCGAAGCCGAAACCGGAGAACACCGTGCCGTCCTTAAGAACGACGTAGCCCGGCACCGTGCCGCGGTACATCAGACCTCTCCCCGGGCGCGCGCGAAGCGGCGCGCCCCGTCTACCACCGTCAGCCGCACCCGCCCCGTGAGCGTTTGCCCAAGAAAAGCGCAGTTGCGGCCCTTGCCGCGGAAACCGGCCGTGGAGACCTTCCAGGTCTCACCGAGGTCGACCACACAGAAGTCGGCCGGGGCACCCAGGGCCAGACGCGGTTCGGCCAGGCCCAGCACCCGGCACGGTCCGGCCGACATGGCCTCGATCAAACGGCCGAGGGGCAGTCCGCCTGTCAGCACCAGGCCCGTATAGAGCGCGGCGAAGGCCGTCTCGAGACCCGTGGTGCCGAAGAGGGCGTCCTCGATGGGCACTTCTTTCTCTTGAGGCGCATGGGGGGCATGATCGGTCGCCACACAGTCGATGGTGCCCTCGGCCAAGGCGGCCACGAGCGCGTCGCGGTCGGCCGCGGAGCGGAGGGGCGGATTGACCTTCAGATTCTGGTCGAACCCGGCCAGACGCTCGTCGGTCAGCAGCAGGTGATGAGGCGTCGCCTCGGCGGTGACGGGAAGTCCCTCCTCTTTCGCCCGGCGCACCAGACGCACGCTGTCGGCCGCCGAGAGATGCTGGAAGTGGACCAGAGGGACCGTAGCGCGGGCCGCGCCGAGCGCGGTGCCGCCCGGCACGGGGTCCCCGTCCGGCGCATCCTCGCGGACCGGGCCGCCTGCCACCGGGCCGCCTGCGGCCTGGTCTTCCGCTTCGCGCCGCGTAGCGGCCAGGCGTTCGCCCTCCGCGTCGACGTACCGCACGAGCTCCAGTTCATGCGCCAGGGGGCCCGACTCGCAGGCGGCCGGTATCCCCCGTAGACCCAACCGGGCGCTCCATCTGCCCTCGTGCATGATCCCATCCAGAGATAGACTGCTGTTCTCCAGATGGAGCAGAAGGGCACGCCCGGTCCCTCGGGCATAACGCAGGGCATGGAGCAGCAGATCGGCGTCCGACACCGGCCTGCCGTCGTCGGAGAAGGCCACCACCCCGGCGTCGGCCAGTTCACGCATCTCGGCCAGTTCTTCGCCCTTGAGCCCCCTACTGATCGCGCCGACCTGGCCGACGCGGATGACGGCGTCGGTCTCCGCCCGGTCGAGCACCCAGGCCGCGACCGGGCCGCAGTCGACCACCGGATCGGTGTTGGCCATGGCCACGACCGCCACGTACCCCCCGGCCGCGGCCGCCAGAGAACCGGAGGCGAGATCCTCCTTGTACTCGTGGCCGGGAGTCCGCAGATGCACGTGGGGATCCACAAAGCCGGGGAAGACCGAGCACCCGGCCAGGTCGTCAAGGACATCCACGCCCGTAGGCAGGGCGACCCTCTCCCCAAGGGCCGCGATCACTCCCTCTTCGACCAGCAGATCGCCGGCCAGGTCCACCCCATGCTGGGGGTCGAACAGGTGGACGGCGGGGATCAGGAATCGTTCGGGGAGCGCTCGCCGGCAGGTCAGCCTGGGCGCGGAGGGACGTGGACTGGTGTCCATCCGAGTTCCTTTCGGTCTCACGGGACTCGTTTAAAGGTCGTCTTATGGTATCGCGGATGGTAACGAGGGTCCAGCAGGCTGCTGAAAAACGACGCTGCGCCGTCAGGGCGCGATCGCTGCGGCCAAGAGAAGAACGCAGGAAGCGCGAATAGCAGCGCCATTTGCGCGACCGAGGACGCCCTATCGCGCCGGCCGGTGTCTCTTGGGGGCCGTGGCTTCGTTTTTCAGCAGCCTCCTGACCGCCGACCGGCGGCCGAGGGTTAGGGCGCGGACCTTCGCGGCTCATGATCGAGCCAGGCCGGGAGCGAAACGCCGGCAGCCCGCAGCTCCTTCTTGTGCGCCCGATATGCCGGATCGTATGCTTCGAGCTGAGTCCAGAACCGCCGGGAGTGATTCAGCTCGCGCGTATGACACAGTTCGTGGAGCAGGACGTAGTCCACGACCTCGGGAGGCACGAAGAGGAGCCGGGCGTTCAGCGATATCGTCCCCCGGCGCGAGCAGCTCGCCCAGCGGGTCCGCTGTTGCCGCACTGATACCCGTCGGTACTCGAACCCGTGGCGAAGAGCCAGTCCGGCCAAGCGGGGGGCGAGCTCCTTTCGGGCCTTACGGCGTAACCACCGGCAGAGGGCCGCCCGGCAGGCGGAGGGATCGGCGACGTCGCCGGTCACCACGATACGCCCGCCTGTGCGCTCGCGCGCCACCGCCGTCGCGGCCATCCTTATAGCCCCGCGTCCCCGCGCACCCGCGGCCGCACGATCCGACCCGCGCCCAGGACGGTACTCCACCACCCAGGTCGTTCCCACCGCCGGCAGGACGATGCTGTCCGGCAGCGGGGGAGGCCTCTGCTCGAGGTACCGGCGTTTCTCCTCGACCCCGGCCGTCGCCCGGGCGACCCAGGCACGCCGGCTCTCCACCGGCTCAGCGGGCCTGCGCAGGACCGCTCCCTACGTTCTTGCCGGGCACTCGTCGGGCGCGGCCTGACCGGCGTGGCTTCGTCTCGAATGGGGTGCTCAGGCGGAAAGCCTTGCGACCAGAGTGATCTCGGGCACAGCGGCCAAAGCCTTGGAGACCGGGCAGCCGGCCTTCGCCGCTTCGGCCAACTCCTGGAACTGGGCCTCCCCCACCCCCGGCACCGTCGCCTCGCATTCGAGGTCGATCCGCTTGATCTGCGGCCCTGCCCCCAGATGCACCGCGGCTGTGGTAAAGATCCGCCCGGGCGTGTATCCGTTGTCGGTCAGCAGCGCTGCGAGGAACATGGAGAAACACCCCGCATGCGCCGCGCCGATGAGCTCTTCTGGGTTGGTTCCCGCCGCCTCCTCGAACCGCGACGAGAACGTATATGGCCCCTCGTAGAGGCCGCTTGCCAACTTCATGGTCCCACGGCCCTCTTTGAGCGTCCCCTCCCAAACCGCCTCAGATTTCCGGACAGGCATGGTCCACTCCTCTCTTCACCCTCTCCGGTCGCCCGGCGTGTTCCGCCATTCCTCGCTCCGCCTCTTTGCAGCCGCGGCCGCGATCACCAAAGCCAAACCTCCCAGGACCAGCAGAGTCCCGACCACTACGACGAACAGATGGAAGCCACCCTCATCAGTGGCGCCCATCAGACTGAATACCCCGATAGCCAGAAAGACCAGTCCCAATGCTACGTCCGCGCCCCGTTCCCCCAGGCGCCGGCGATCGATACACTCGAGAGCCGTCAACAGCCAGCACCCCGCTGTCATCACGGCAAGACCGGCTCTGCACAGGTCTCCGGGCCACTGCGGGTCGTTGCGCCACACTCCGACGACGAAGAGAACCAGCCCCGCAAGCACGCCGGCCCGCACGGCCCAGGACGCCTTGCGAAGTATCCCCGTGCGCATCGCCGCGGCTCGCATCCGTTCCCTGGATCAGCTCTCCCCGGTCTCCTCGAGATCGCGTCCCGCAGGCAGGTTGGGGCCGCTGCTCTCGACGGTGACCTCGCGCGCGCCGGTCGCCGCCAACACCCCTTCGTCGACCACGCCCGGTTCGAACGGGCAGGCTTCGCTGTAGACCATCTCGGCCTGCTGCTTGAGGATCTGCCACCGGGTGCACACGTGCTTCTGCGCCTTGTCCCACAGAAGCTCCGCGGCGTCTGGATGGGCCTTCTTGAGCATGTTGTAGCGGTTTTCGGTGGGCACGAAATCATCAACCGGGAGTGACATGTCTTTCGAATCGATCTGCAACGGGTTCCTACCCTGGGCCGCCAGCCGCGGATCGAAGCGGTAGCAGATCCAGGACCCCGACTGCACGGCCATCTTCTGATGCTCGTACCCCTTGGCCATATCGAAACCCATGCTGATGCAGTGGCTGTAGGCGATGATCAGGCTGGGTCCGTCGTACGATTCAGCCTCCACGAAGGCGCGCACCGTCTGGGAATCGCTGTACCCCATCGCGACTTGGGCCACGTAGATGTTGCCGTAGGTCATAGCGATGGAACCCAGGTCTTTCTTGCCGATGGTCTTGCCTCCGGCGGCGAACAGGGCCACCGATCCCATCGGGGTCGCTTTGGAGGCCTGCCCGCCCGTATTGGAATACATCTGCGTGTTCAGCACGAGCAGATTGATGTTGCGCTGCGAGGCCAGCACGTGGTCCAAGCCTCCATAGCCGATATCGAATGCCCACCCGTCTCCGCCCACGCCCCACACGCTCTTCTTGACGAGATAGTCGGCCACGGCGAGCAACTGGGCGGGGCGGCAGTCCGCCCCGCCCGCGGCCATCACGGCCTCCACCTTGGCCTTCAGCTCCGCCACCCTGCCCCGTTGGGCCGCGATCTCGGCTTCGTCCTCCTGCTTGGAGGCCAAAAGCGCATCGGCCAGGTCTTCCCCGATGGCCTCACGCAGCGAGGCGACCAGTTCCCGCGCGAACTCGGTGTGCTTGTCGACGGTGAGGCGCAGGCCGTAGCTGAACTCTGCGGCGTCTTCGAACAACGAGTTGTTCCAGGTGGGGCCCCGGCCGTCCCGGTTGGTCGTGTAGGGCGTGGTGGGAAGATTCCCTCCATAGATACTGGAGCACCCGGTGGCGTTGCCTATGAGCAGCCGGTCGCCCACCAACTGAGTGAGCAGCTTGACATACGGGGTCTCCCCGCATCCCGCGCACGCCCCCGGATACTCGAACAGAGGACGCAGCAGCTGGCTGCCCTTCACGGTGTTCACCCGCACCTCGGTACGGTCGGGGTCGGGGATGTCGAGGAAGAAGCGGTAGTTCTCACGTTCCTGTTCGCGCAGCGGAGGCTGGAACGCCATGTTGATGGCCCGCCGCCGCGGGTCGCTCTTGTCCCTTCCCGGGCAGATCTGCACGCAGGCGCTGCAGCCGGTGCAGTCCTCGGGCGCGACCTGCACGGTCCACTTCCTGCCGGCATACTCCTTGCCCTTGGCGTCGACGGATCTGAAGGTGGGGGGTGCATCTTCCAAGACCGCCGGATCGTAGAGTTTCGTCCGGATGGTGGCATGCGGACAATGGAGCGAGCATCTACCGCACTGGAGGCACAGTCCCGGTTCCCACACCGGGATCTCGAGGGCGATGTTGCGTTTTTCCCACTGAGTCGTCCCCACCGGCCACACGCCATCGTCGGGGATGCGGCTGACCGGGAGCTTGTCTCCCTCCCCCGCCATGATCCACGCCGTCACGTGCCGCACGAACTCGGGAGCCTCCTCCGGGACCAGTCTCGGTTTGTGATAGGTGCTCGTGACCGCGGGCGGGACCGCGATGCGGTGCAGATTGGCGAGGGCCTGGTCGACGGCGTTGTAGTTCATCTGCACGACCTTCTCGCCGCGCTTGCCGTAGCTCTTGTCGATGGCCTTCTTGATGGCGGCGACGGCTTCCTCGGGCGGGATGATGTTCGACAGGTAGAAGAAGCAGGTCTGCATTATGGTGTTGATACGCCCGCCCATCCCGGTGGCCTTGGCGACCTCATAGGCGTTGATGGCGTACACCTTGAGTCCGAGCTTGATGATCCAGTCCTGCGTCTCATATGGGAGCCTGTCCCAGACCTCTTCGGGCCGGAAGGGGGCGTTGAGTAGGAAGGTGCCTCCCGGGACGGCCGCCGCCAAGGTCTTGTACCTCTCCACGAACGCCCATACGTGGCAGGCGATGAAATCGGCCCGGTTGAGCAGATACGCGGAACGGATGGGCTGGGGACCGAAGCGCAGGTGGCTGACCGTGAGCACCCCGGCCTTCTTGGAGTCGTACACAAAGTAGCCCTGCACGTAGTTGTCGGTGTCGTCCCCGATGATCTTGATGGAGTTCTTGTTCGCCCCGACCGTCCCGTCGCTGCCCAGACCGTAGAACAACGCACGGTACACGTTCTCGGGCTCGGTAGTGAACGCCGGGTCGTACTCCAGGCTGGTCTGGGTGACGTCGTCGTTGATCCCTATCGTGAAATGGTTCTTGGGGTCCGGCTTGGCGAGCTCGTCGAACACGGCCTTGACCATAGCCGGCGTGAACTCCTTGCTGGAAAGGCCGTAGCGACCCCCGATGATCTTCACGTCCAACCCCGCCTCGGCCGCCGCGTTCACGACATCCAGATACAGGGGCTCACCGGCCGCTCCCGGCTCCTTCGTGCGGTCGAGCACCGCCAGTGACTTCGCCGTGCCGGGAAGCACCGCCGCGAAGTGAGCGACGCTGAAGGGCCGGTACAGCCGGACCTTCAGCACGCCTACCTTCTCGCCCTTTTCCGTCAGATAGTCCACGGTCTCCTGGACGGTCTCCGCGCCCGACCCCATAAGCACGATCACCCGTTCCGCGTCGGGTGCTCCCACATAGTCGAACAGGTGGTAGCTCCTGCCCGTCAGCCCGGCCAGGTGGTCCATGTACTCCTGTACGATGGCCGGCGTGGCGAGATAGTACTTGTTGACGGTCTCGCGCCCCTGGAAGTAGACGTCGGGATTCTGGCTCGTGCCCCGGATCGTGGGCCGGTCGGGGGTCATGGCGCGCCGCCTCACGGCCAGTACCAGGTCCTCGTCGATCAGGGCCCGGAGCACGTCGTCATCCAAGAGCTCGATCTTCTGCACCTCGTGCGAGGTGCGGAAGCCGTCGCAGAAATGGATAAAAGGCACCCGGGCCTTGAGCGTCGCGGCGGTTCCGACCAAGGCGAGATCGTGCGCCTCCTGCACCGAGTTCGAGGCGAGAAGCGCGAACCCGGTCTGCCGGACCGCCATCACGTCCTGATGATCGCCGAAGATACTGAGCGCCTGCGCCGCGATGGACCGCGCCGTCACGTGCCAGCAGGTCGGCGTCAATTCGCCGGCGATCTTGTACATGCTGGGGATCATCAGGAGCAGCCCCTGGCTGGCTGTGAAGGTCGTGCTGAGCGAACCCGCCTGCAGCGCCCCATGGACGGCCGCGGCCGCCCCTCCTTCTGATTGCATCTCCACCACGACCGGTACGGTGCCCCACAGGTTCTTCTTGCCGGCCGCACTCCAAGCGTCCGCGTGCTCGGCGATCGGGCTCGACGGGGTGATCGGGTAGATGGCGATCACCTCGTTCAACTTATGGGCGACGTGCGCGATGGCTTCAGTACCGTCCATCACTGCCATGTTCCTGGCCATGGTGGTCCTCTCTCCGGAACGCCCCGGTCCGGGGCTCGGTGTGCACGGCAGAGTCTGTAGTTTACCGGACGATGAGCGCGTCTACGCGGCAGGCTCCTCACTGAGGCTTCCGGCGAGACACTGGTACAGGATGGCCATCCTCACGGCCAGTCCGGATTCCACCTGATGGAGGATCAGCGAACGTTCATCGTCGGCCAGTTCGGCAGACAGCTCCACTCCCCGGTTGATCGGCCCCGGGTGCATGATCCGTTGGTCCGCCTTGACCCGATACGGAGAGAGTCCCCACACCCGGCTGTACTCGCGCAAAGAGGGTACCGGGGGTACTTTCCCCTTGGCCCGTTCCAACTGCATGCGCAGCAGGTAGATCACGTCCACGTCGGCGAGAGCCTCGAGGTCGTCATAGACCGGCACGTCCCAGTACTCGATGCCCGGCGGCATGAGCGTCGGAGGCCCGACCAGGCGCACCTCGATGCCCATCTTGCGGAAACCGAACAGATCTGAGCGGGCCACGCGGCTGCGCAGGATGTCCCCGACGATGGCCACCCTCAACCCGGTGAGATCGCCGTACACGCGCCGCAGGCTGTAGAGGTCCAGCAGGCACTGGGTGGGATGTTCGCCCGTCCCGTCGCCCGCGTTCACCACCGAGGCGTTCGTGTAGCGGGTGGCCATGCGCGACGCGCCCACCCGGGGGTGGCGCATGACGATGATGTCGGGCCGATAGCTCTCCAAGGTCATGATGGTGTCTTTGAGGCTCTCTCCCTTGGACACGCTCGACGAGGATTCCTTGATGTTGATGACGTCCGCCGAAAGCCGCTTGGCGGCCAGCTCGAACGACGATTGCGTCCTGGTCGAGGGCTCCATGAAGACGTTGATGACGGTGCGGCCGCGCAGAGTCGGGACCTTCTTGATGGAGCGCGACGCGATCTCCAGAAAGCCGTCGCTGAGCCTGAAGAGGTTCTCGATGTCGGAGACGCTCAGATCATCGATGGAGATGAGGTGCATGCCATTACCCTTTCGGTCTCACGGGACGCGTTTAAAAGGCTCATGTTGTCTTCAGGATTGTATCGCGCCGCGGCCGGCGAGTCACGACCGCGACTCGAGCCCGCCCCGGCGGCCAGCCGGCCCCACGGCAGACAGGTCCGAGCGCTATTCCTCGATCACGACCTCGTCGATGCCGTCGGTCTCCACCAGATGTACCACCACCCTCTCGTTGCGGCTGGTGGGGACGTTCTTGCCGACGAAGTCGGGCCGGATAGGCAGGTCCCGGTGGCCTCTGTCGACCAGCACAGCTAGGCGCACGGCCTGCGGCCTTCCGTAGTCGAAGAGCGCATCGATGGCGGCCCGTATGGTCCGGCCCGTGTAGAGCACGTCGTCGACCAGCACGATCGTCCTATCGTTGACGTCGAAGGGCAGATCGGTGGAGTGGACTCTCGGCTGCTCGTACTCCTTGCCCAGGCGTATGTCGATGTCGTCGCGATAGAAGGTGATGTCTATGGCGCCGGTGGGCGGTCTCACTCCGTAGAACCGGGCGAACAGCGCGGCCAGGCGCGCGGCCAGCTCCACCCCGCCCCGCTGGATGCCGACCAGGGCCACTCCGCTCAGATCAGGGGACTGCTCCGCGATCTCATGGGCCATCCGCGCCAGGGTACGGCTGATCTGATCCTCATCGAGCAGGACCTTCGACCGGCCACTCTGATCGGCTCCACCGTCGGCCACCGCACTCACCCGCCTTCCTTCGCCGGCATGTCAGCCCGACCTCGGGTACGGTATTCGCCACCTTGTCCCTCGACCCTCCAGGCGCGCCGCGCCGCCGTCAAGGCGCCGCCGGCGCGCGCGGCGAACGACCGTCACGGTCCGGCCGCCCGACTCAGCCGTCTTAACAGGCTGCCGAAAAACGACGCTGCGCCGTCAGGCCGCGATGGCTGCGGCCGAGAGAAGAACGCAGGAAGCGCGAATAGCAGCGCTATTGGCGCGACCGAGGACGCCCTATCGCGCCGGCCGGTGTGTCTTGGCGGCCGTGGCTTCGTTTTTCAGCAGCCTCTCAAGCAGACTCCTGCCGCTTTACCTCAAGCGCCGCCTGCAGCGCCTCGAACGACTCTGCGAACGCCCGCACTCCGTCGCGTTCCAGCCCCGCGGCGATCTGGGCCATCGCGATCCCCGCCGCTTCTAAGGCGGCCAGATGAGCGGCCGCCTCCTGCACGCCCTGGGTCAGGGTCTCGGCCGGCCGGCCGTGATCGCGGAAGGCGTCCAGCGTGTTGAGGGGCATCGTGGTGACGGTGTCCGGGCCGATCAACTCCTGCACGTAAAGGATGTCGCTGTAGGCCGGGTCCTTGGTGCTGGTGCTGGCCCAGAGGGGACGCTGGAGGGTCGCTCCCGCCTCCCGCAGCGCCTCCCAGCGTGGACCGGAGAAGGTCTCACGGAAGAGCCGGTAGGCCTGCTTTGCGCTCGCCACCGCCGCCTTGCCCCGCAGGGCCTCCAGACCGGCCCCCCCCTTGCCGGCGGCCGCCCTTCCGGCGATAAGCTCACCAAGCCGTCTGTCTACGACGGTGTCTATCCGGCTGACGAAGAAACTGGCGACTCCGTGCACCTCCCGCAGGTCGGGGACGTCCTCCCCCGCCTCCCGGCGGGCCCGCAGGGTTTCCAATCCCGACAGATAGGACTCCATCACCTCCCTGTAGCGCTCCAAAGAGAAGATGAGCGTCACGTTGATGGAGTGGCCGAGGGCAGCGAGATCCTGCACCGCGCCGACGCCCTCCGCGGTGGCCGGCACCTTGACCATCACGTTCGGGCGACCGACGAAAGCTCTCAGCCGGATGGCCTCCGAGACCGTGCCCTGGGTGTCGTACGCGAGCGCCGGAGACACCTCGATGCTGACCCAGCCGTCCTTGGAAGCGGTGGCCACGTGGACCGGGTACAGCTCGTCCGCCGCGTACCGGATGTCGTCGGCCATCAGAGCTTCCATGATCTCCAGCGCGCCCGCCCCGGCGGACGCCAGGGTCCTTATGGCCTCGTCGTAGGCCGTGCTCTCGGTGATGGCCCGGTAGAAGATGGTGGGGTTCGAAGTGACGCCCGAGACCCCGTCCTCTTGGATGAGAGTGCGGAGCCGGCCTGCCAGCAGCAGATCCCTGCCGATGTCGTCGCACCAGACGCTCTGTCCGAACTGCGCCAACCGGGCCAGCGGATTCAGTTCCAATGCAGCCCTCCTTCAGCCCGCGCGTCCCGGCGGTCTATGGCTCCAGCCCTAGGACTGTCAGCGCGCGCGCCAGCAGGTTCTCGGCCGTGAAGCCGAACTTCTCGTACAGGACCGCGGCCGGGGCGGAGGCTCCGAAGCGGTCGATGCCGATAATGGCTCCATCCTCCCCCACATAGCGCTCCCAACCGAAGGAGGAACCCGCCTCCATCGACACCCGGGCTCTGATTCGCGCCGGCAGTACCGCGTCCTTATAGGCGGCGTCCTGGGCCTCGAACAGCTCCCAGCTGGGCATCGCCACGACCCGCGCGGCGACGCCCCGGCCCATCAGCATCCCTTCGGCCCTCAGGGCTATCTCCACCTCCGAACCCGTAGCGATGACGATGACGGCCGGGTCGCCGTCGGGAGCGTCCTTGAGGACGTAGGCCCCTCTCAGCAATCCCTCCGCCGGCGCCAGCGCCGTTCGGTCCAACACGGGCAGGTTCTGCCGGGTCAGGATCAAGGCGGTCGGTCCCTCGCGCCGTTCGAGGGCGACCTGCCAGGCCACCACGGTCTCGGCGGCGTCGCTCGGCCGGATCACCGTAAGCCCCGGCATCGCCCGCAGCGAGGCCAAGTGCTCGATGGGTTGGTGAGTGGGACCGTCCTCACCGAGGGCGATGCTGTCGTGCGTCAGGACATAGACGACCGGAAGACCAGAGAGAGCGGCGAGTCTGATGGCCGGTCGCATGTAGTCGGTAAAGACGAAGAAAGTCCCGCCGAAGGGAAAGATGCCCCCGTGACAAGCCAATCCGTTGAGGATCCCGCCCATGGCGTGCTCACGGACCCCGAAGTGGAGGTTCCGGCCGGCCCGCTCCCCGGCCTGGAAATCCCCCAGGCCGTGCAGGTATGTGTTGTTCGAGGGGGCCAGATCGGCCGAACCGCCCATGAGGGTCGGTACGATGCCGGCAAGCGCGTTCAACACCCGTCCCGAAGCCGCCCGGGTGGCCACCTTCTCCCCAGCGGTGAAGACCGGCAGGCAGTCCTTCCACCCCTCGGGAAGCCGCCCCACCTGGGCCTCATCCCACTGCCGGGCGAGATCGGGGTACGCCCGCCGGTACGCGATGAGCGAATCCTGCCAACGGGCCCGCGTCGCGGCTCCGCCGGCGGCGACGCCCGCGTACTGCCTACGTACTCGCTCGGGCACGGCGAAGAAGAGATCGGCCGGCCACCCGAGGGCCTGCTTAGTGAGCTTCACCTCGTCGACCCCCAGCGGCGCGCCGTGGCTGTCCGCCGTGGCGGCCTTGTTGGGACTGCCGTAACCGATGATGGTGCGCACCTTGATGAGCGAAGGCCGGGCGGTCTCGGCGCAGGCGGCGCTGATCGCCGAGTCGATCGCCCCCAGGTCGTTGCCGTCGGCCACGGTCGACACCTGCCAGCCGTAGGCTTCGAAACGCAGCCCCACGTCCTCCGTGAAGGTGAGCCCTGTGGCGCCTTCGATGCTGATCCGGTTGTCGTCGTAGAGGAAGATGAGCCTTCCCAGCTTGAGGTGACCGGCCAACGACGCTGCTTCAGCCGCTACGCCCTCCATCAGGTCCCCGTCGGTCACGATGCCGTAGGTGAAGTGATCGACCAAGGTATGGCCCGGGCGGTTGAAGGTGGCGGCGAGGAACGCTTCCGCGATGGCCATACCCACCGCGTTCGAAAAGCCAGCGCCCAGAGGCCCGGTCGTCGTCTCGACCCCCGGTGTGAGTCCGCGTTCGGGATGTCCGGGCGTCCGGCTGCCCCACTGGCGGAAATCCTCCAGTTCCTCGATGGAGAGACCGAATCCGGCCAGGTGCAACAACGCGTAGAGCAGCATCGATCCATGGCCTCCGCTGAGCACGAACCGGTCCCGGTCCGGCCAGCCGGGATCGGCCGGGTCGAACTTGAGGTGCCGCGTCCACAAGACGTGCGCCATGGGAGCCACGCCCAAAGGCATCCCCGGATGGCCCGAATTGGCCTTCTGCACCGCATCGATGGCCAGCGTGCGGATGGTGGCCACCGCCAGCTCGTCGAGGTCGCGGTCCTCGGCCATGTCTTCCGGGAACCTATCAGCCACGGGCATGTCTCCTTTGAATGATCTTGGGCATCATCAGGGAAGAATCGGCCAGCCCGCCTGCTCAGCGGCCTTGCGTAGAGCGGGCTTCGGATTGACGGCGACCGGATGCCCCACCGACCGCAGCAGACCGAGATCGGTGATGTGGTCTGCATAAGCCCAGCAATCCGACGGATCGACCACCCAGCGGGCCATATACTCCGTCGCGACCCGGATCTTCTCCTCGGCGTGCGGGCTCGGGCCGGTCAGACGGCCTGTGTAGCGCCTATCGGCCACCTCACAGGGCGCCCCTACGTATTCCTCCACGCCCAGACGCCGGCAGAGACCCCGGACCACCGGCTCCAGCGCCGCCGAGACGACCACCACCCGGTCGCCTTGCGCGCGGTGTTCCGCCAAGGCCGCAGTCGCGGCCGGATGGAACCGGGGCACGAGCACCTCGTCGGTGAAGCGGGCCATAAGCTCCTCCACCTCGGCCTCGGTGAGGCCGCGGAAGACGGCTGCGCCCTTCTCCCGGGATTTCTCGTTGACCTTGACCAATCCCAGCTTATAGCCAAGGAACCACAACCCCGTCCCCAAGACGAACGCCCGGCCGACGACCCCCGCCTTGCTGAGAAAGCCGACCAACAGCAGGGTCGTCTGCCCGACCACCAGCGTACCGTCGAGGTCGAAGAAGACCGCGGCCCCGGCCCGGCCCTCGGA
>JAJFUK010000120.1 GCA_021372435.1 Actinomycetes bacterium
GGCACGTGATGAGCGGTGGGGCATCTTCCGGGAGGAGGTTCACTGTGGCGAAGCGCCTGCGCGCCTGAGGGCGGACCCGGGGCAAGGTCCCCCGGGTGGTCCGGCGGCGGGGGCGGCCCAGACGCCTTGATGCCAGGCGGAGATCCCGAGATGGTGCGTGGCGAGAGAGTGAACAGATCGAGCTCGTCCCCCAAAGCCTTTCCGCCCCCGGCCGTGACGTGTGCAGCAATACGGGCGATAGCGGCGCGGCATGTGTGGGCTTGCCTTCTTACACCGATCAGTGTAGTGTCATGCCATGAAGCGGCGGGAGCTTGAAAGGCGCCTGCGCGAACTGGACTGGCACTTGACCCGCCACGGCGGGCGGCACGACGTGTGGACCAAGGAAGAGCGCGAGATCGTCGTGCCCCGACACCGCGAGATCAACGAGGGTACTGGCCAAGGCCATTCTGCGCTTGGCCAGAGGAAAGTGACCATGCGATTCGAGGGGCGCGTATTCAAGGCCGGCCGCTCTTGGGCGGTCGAAATTCCCATCCTGGGTATTGCGACACAGGGGCGCTCGAAAAAGGATGCCTACGCCATGGCGGCCGACGCCGTGGAGACCCTGGTAAACTCCCCGGACTTCCACGTCGACGTCTTCCCCGGGGCGGGTGAGTATTTCGAGGTCGGCTCCGCAAACCGCGCGGCGCTCACCGCCTTGCTGCTGCGCCGCCAGCGCGTCATGCGAGGCGTATCGCTTCAGGAGGTCGCGCGGAGGCTCGGCGCGAAGTCCCTCAACAGCTATGCACGCTACGAGCAGGGGCGAGCCGCCCCCACCGTGGAACAGCTCGCACGTCTCCTGGCCGCCGTTTCGTCCGGCCGCGACTTCGTCCTCACCGAAAGCCGCGTGAGCCGAGTCGCCTGATCCTCCCAGGAGTGGGCGCGCGCTCCGCGCCATCTGCAAGATCAGGGATCCCGCATCGAGTAATCCACGGAGTTTGCCCGCAAACGGTGTTCAGTACTACTTCCGGATTTCAGGAACGTTCACGGCGGCGTCCAGACCGAGGTGTCTCCCAGGCTCCGGGTGCCGCGGCAGTCCTGGGAGACGGCGTCGATGTGGGCCTACCGCAGCCCGCCGATTGCGAACGCCATCGCGCCGTGAGCGCAGGGCGCCGGTGATCTTTGTGCTTGCAATCGTGCATTCTGAATGCATAATTGCACACACAGGAGATCCCGTATGGCCACCCGCTACATCCGCCGGACCCTGGAGCCGGTCCTGCGACGGGCCGCACGCGAGTTCCCGGTGGTGGTGCTCACCGGCCCTCGCCAGGCCGGGAAGACGACGCTGCTCACCCGCCTGTTCGGCCGCCGCGCCCGGTATGTCTCCCTGGAATCCCCGGACGTCCGCGCCGCCGCCGCTGCGGACCCCCGGGGGTTCCTGGAGCTGTATCCGCCGCCGGTGATCCTCGACGAGATCCAGTATGCGCCCGACCTCTTGCCGTATGTCAAGGAGCGGGTCGACGCCCGACGGGCGGACGCGGGCCAATATCTCCTGACGGGCTCCCAGAACCTGCTCCTGATGGCGCAGATCACCGAGTCGCTGGCCGGCCGCGCGGCCACCCTGCGGCTCTTACCCCTCTCGGGTCGAGAGATCGCGGGTCAGCCCGACCGGCCGCTGCCCTGGGAACGGACCCTGACGGCCCGCCGGCCTCCGGCGCTGCGCGCGCTCTGGCAGCAGTTGCTCCGCGGCGGGTACCCGGAGCTTGCGGCCCAGCCGAAGCGGGAGGCCGCCCTCTGGCACGGCAGCTATATCCAGACGTATCTGGAACGCGATGTGCGCGTGCTCCGTCAGGTCGGCGATCTCACGCTCTTCCAGGCTTTCCTGCGAGCGCTGGCGGCCCGTAGCGGCCAACTCCTCAATCTGACCGACCTGGCCCGCGACCTTGGAGCCGCGGTAAACACCGCCAAGGCGTGGCTGTCGGTCCTGGAAGCCACCCATCAGGTGCGGATCCTGCGTCCCTACTTTGCCAACGTCGGCAAGCGTCTGGTCAAGACCCCCAAGGTGTACTTCACCGACACCGGAATCCTGTGTTTCCTGGCCGGACTGCGGGATGCGACGCACGCGGCCTCCGGCCCGATGGCCGGCCCGATCTTCGAGACCGCCGTCCTGGCGGAACTCGTCAAGGGACTGGGTCGACGCGGCCGCGACCCCGAGGTGTACTTCTGGCGGACGGCCACCGGTGCGGAGGTGGATTTCGTGGTGGACACGGGTTCTGCACTCATTCCCATCGAGGCCAAGACGTCCGCCACTCCGCGTCCCGCGATGGCCGCGGGGATTGCCGCGTTCCGGGAGTTGCTCGGCGACAAGGCCGCCCCCGGCTACGTGGTCCACGCCGGCGATGTGCGGCTCCCGCTCGCACCCGGAGTCACCGCCCTGCCGTTCGCGGAGCTCTAGTGTCCTGTCCCTGAAGCTCGTCGATGAAGTCCCGGCCCCCCAGGGCCGCCCCTCCGAGCCCTGGCACCTACACCCCGCCGGCGGCCGGGTACCCGGAACCGCGCCGCCTCACCCACCTGCGGTGGTTTCCGGCCGCCTCGGAATCTCTTCCTTTCTTGTCCCCAAG
>JAJFUK010000127.1 GCA_021372435.1 Actinomycetes bacterium
CCCCCGGGCGCGCACCAGGGAACCGACGGCGAAAGCGGCGCTCCCGGTGGCGCGGGTGGCCCAGGCGCTCCCGGCGGCCCCGGCGCCGCCGGCGGCGTTTCCGGCCGGAACGCTGCTCATGCCCGGAACGCCGCTCATGCCGGGCCCTCCTCGGGCGCAGCTGCGGGCGCGGGCCCTGACGCCGCCGCAGGCGCGGCGGTCCCGGTCCCCGGCCCGGCCGTCGCCGCGGCCCCGACCGGGGATGCGGCGTCGCTGCGGGGCGCGGCCGCCCCGGCGGCTCCGGCCGTGGCCGCGGCCCCGGCCTTTCCAAACACGTACGGGAACTTGTCGATGACTCCCAGCCAGTCATCCTGGTGATGGAAGCGGACGACCGTGTATCCGTAGTCCTCCATGGCGGCGGTCTGGGCAGCGTCGCGCTCCTGTCGCTCCGGGAAATCGTGCGGCGGCCCGTCGATGTAGACGGCGACCTGCTCCGTCTCATAGAGGAAGTCGGGGCGGGTGCCGCACACCTCGATGAGCTTCTGCGCATGCGAGGGAAGATGCAGGTTCTGTTCTTCGAGCATCTGCAGCCACCGCCGTTCGAGGTTCGAGCCGGCCTGGTTCATGAGAATCTGCAGGTGTTCGGCCCGGGTAAGAGTCGTCGGCGAGGCCTCCACAGCGGAATCCCGCAGGCGTAGCAAGAGCTCGCGGATCGACTGCCGGTCGAGCAGGTGATGGTAGCGCTGGTTCTGGTAGCTCATGAGGCAGTCGTAACAGGCGGCTTCGCAGTCCTCCTTGGCACGGGGGCCGCGCCGAAGGTCGTCGCCGGTGCCCGGGTCGAAATGGCAGAGCGCCAAGGCCTCGCGCGCCACCGCGCCCAGCGCTCCCGGATTGAGCAGTTGCCGCAGTACTCCCGCTCCGCCCTCGGCCGCCTCGTAGAGAAGGATGCGGCGCGGGTCGGCATCGTTGGGGAGAGACTCGACGGCCAGCTCGTTGTCCTCGAGTTGATAGAGGGCCTGGATCGCCCGTTTCAGCGCCGCCTGCAGCGAGGCGTTCTCTGCGGGGCTGAGCGGAGCCGTCATGTCGATGAGCAGGCAGTTGCGACGGTCCTCCACGTAGGGAATGACCCGGGTGGTACGCGGAGACAGCGGATCCTGATCGTCATCGTCAAGGTCGTCTTCCTGGTTCTTGGCCCAGTAGCCGCGTTCGATGTCGAGGACGAATCCCAGCTGCTCCTTGTTTTTCCGCCGGGCCCACCCTTTGTTGATCCTCCAGATGAGGGCCGCGTGCCCGTAGGTGAGCTTGGCGACAGGCTCACCGGTACCGCCGGCCGTGACCATCGCCGTGCTGCCGTGCATCTTGACTCCGTCATGGCCGAGGCGGACGGCGGTGGCCAGCTCGTAGCCCAGGCGCATGCGCTCCTCCTCGTCGGAGCTGATGCGATCCCGCCGGCGGGTCGACACGTTCTGCAGCCGGAAGAGATTGGTGATGGCCTGGTCCAGATACACGCCGCAGCTCTGGCAGAGATCGGGGCCGTCGCCCTCGTCGAACTGGTGCAGGTAGCCGCACTGCGGGCAGATCTTGGCCCGGTTCTGAGCCAGATCCTCCCCCTCCTTCACGGGTAGGATGGCCTTGTTGATGACGTACTGCGATCCCTCGTGATAGACGATGGCCCGCGGACCGAACTCCGAGATGGCCAGGAACCGCGGCCGGGAGAGGAACTCCTCCTGTCCCCTGCCCCCCCTGCCCGCCTTCCTGCCCGGGATGAACGCCGACAGCGGCAGACGCGGGAAGCTGTAGCCGGGGAGGAAGCCCTCGCTCGCGAAATAGCGGTAACTGTAGAAGTCGGACTGCAGCAGCTTGTCGACGTCGGTGAGCAGGTTCATCTGCTGCTCGGCCTCCCCCCGCAGGCGCTTGGCCAAGGCCTTGTCCTGCGCGCTTCTCGTGGGGTCGGTGATGAGTTTGTTTTGCGCTTTGAACTGGGCCAGGGCGCTCCGATACAGGTCGCGCCAGCGGTCGCAGGCCCGGTCGAAGCGCAGCGCGACCTGATCCAGCACCTCGTCCAGCCAGCCTTCGCTGTACCAGTCCGCGGCCTCCAGCTCGGCCCGGCAGCCTTCGAGGATCGCGGCCGCCCGGACCCGGGCTCTATCCAGCGGCCTTTTTGCTTCGATGGCGGCCCACACATGCTCCTGGAGGGCGAGGGTGGGCTCGTCGCCGCTCAAGTCGAGGATGTCCTTCAGCGACTTGCCCAGGGAGAGGTCGGTCTCGGCCAGCCACACGGCATGCACATGGGCCCGGATGAGGTCCTCGTTGGCCAGATCGAGTCGCGGAGGGGTCACCGCTCCGGCGACCATCAGCTCCGGGCGCTTGAAGAAGTACTGGTCATGGGGACTCCCGGTGCTGCAGTAGCTGTAGACGAGCGCTGGTTGCCCGCTTCGGCCGGCCCGCCCGCTCCGCTGGGCGTAGTTGGCCGGGTTGGGCGGGACGTTGCGCATGTTGACCACATTGAGTTCCGCGATGTCCACTCCCAGCTCCATTGTCGGGGAGCAGAAGAGGATGGGGAGTGTCCCTTCGCGGAAGCGTTGCTCGCGCTCTTCGCGCGCCTCGTAAGCGACCTGCGCCGTGTGCTCTCGCGCCTCGATGCCGGCGATGCCGCGGGCGGTCTTCTTGTAGAAGCCGAGGAAGAAGGAGTTGGTGCGTCCCCCACCGGCAGGCAGACGAGGCACCCTGATGGGGTCGTGATAGGGGGTGGTTCCGTCGCCCGCCTTCCAGATCAGGGCCGCGGCCGGGATCTGGTACCCGGAGACCTCGCCGTTCTTCCCTTCGATGACAGGCTCTACCAGGCCGGCTCGACGCAGGATCGCCAGGAGCTGCCGAATGATGGTCTCAGCATTGGCTACGGACAGCTTCGGCCCGTAGCCGGGAAGGGTGCTCGAGCGGCGCAGGTATTGGCCGAAACCGCTGCGACCGGAGAGGAACAGGTCACCCCCCGAATCGTCCCGCCTGCGTGAACGGGGAAAGACCACCCGGGACGTCTCGAGCCTCTCCTGCTCATCGATGGCCCAAGGCGGAGACAAGTGCTGGCTGCTCTGCTGCTTCAGACCCTCCTGCCACTCGCCCCGCAGGTAGTCGACCTTGATGGCCAGGCCGCGCCGCATCCAGTCCAGCATCGTGTCGGCCACAGCGGCGCGGGTGGCCGGTGTGGCCGACACCAGGGCTTCGTGAGCACCGGCCCATTCGTCCCCGGCGGCGCAGAGTTCCGCGAGGGATTCGTACTCGATGTTGAGCAGGCCGCACTGCTCCAGGTTGGGCAGGGTCACGCGCCAGCCCTTCTGCAGGTCCCGATAGAGCCGGTAACCGAGCACGTTGCGCAGCGCCGCCTGAGTATTGGCCAGCGCGGCGAACTTCACCGTAGAATCCGCCGCGTACTGCTCCAAGGGGAGTTCGAGGGCGTCGAAGACCTTCTGGGTGAGTTGATCGTGACGAATGCCGGCCTTGCCCGCCTCCTCGGCCGCCCGGTACAGCGCCGAACGGAGCAGGCCTACCTCCACGAAATCGTTGAAGTGGCCGGCCTGCAGTGATGCGTCTTGCCGGTTGTCGGTAAAGCTGAGCAGCTTGCGGGCGCGCGGATGGAGGTCGGTATCTGAGCGCAGGCTTCGCACGGCAGTGAGACCGAGAATGGTGGTCGCGGTGCTCCGTCCCTCGGAGCCGAGCTGGCCGAGCTTGGCGAAGTCGCCAATGCGGCCGGCATAGGACACGCCGCACGACAGACAGAACCCGAACGGCGCCGGAACAAAGTGACAGGCCACCCCTTCGTCGTCCGCCCCGGACGAGCCGTTCGGAAGCAACCGGATGAGTTGGGGTAGCTTCTTCACCCGGTCTTTGCGCACCTTGCGGTCACCGTTCACCGCTTCGATCCAATCCTCCGGAAGGCGGTCGAGGATGGCCTCGGCGTCTTCCGGCCAAGGTTTTTTGGTGTCGAGATACAGGAAACCCGCCGTACCGTCGTCCTCACGGACCCGTTCCGAGACGCTCCGAGGGCTGAATACGCGGCCGCCATCCGATCCCTGGGCGGCTCGGACCACGTAGTACTCCTGGCCGCACTCCCGGCAGAAAGCCAAAGGAAGCAACACCTTGTCCCGCGAGCCGGGGACGAACTGCTGGGCATTGGTGGTCAGGTACCGGGTCTGCTCCGGCCCGACAGAGGCGTACACGGCGTCACCCCGGCTGATGAACTGGTGCAGACGGAAGGCGAACGGCGGGAAACCGGTGACGGGGTCGCGCTGACAACAGCCGGCGCCGAGCAGAAAGTCGGCGATGCGGTCAGCGCAGATCTCTTCGGGAACGCCGGTGAGGGCCGCGAGGTCCCGGGCGACGCCCGTCTGCCCGGTGATGCTCTTGGGCTGCACCCGGACCAGCCGCCCGCTCTCGAGGTCAGGCTCGACCCCCAAGGCTCCCTCGATCCAACGCGAGAGCGGATGAGTAAGGAACTCCTCGTATCGGTCCGGCACCGGGGCCATCTCGTCAAGAAGAGACTCGTGAAGGGCGGCGATGAATGCCTTGTCGTGCACGTCGGCGGGGACGCTCGCCCGGCGCAGCGTCTCGCCGATGACCCGCTCCGGCTTGACCGGGGCCCCGAACAGCTGCGAGGCCACCCGGGCGACTTCTGCGCGCTGCTCATCGTACGAGCCCGTGCCGGCCAGCGTGGCCGAGGTGCCCACGACCTGCAGCCCCTGCGGAGCCAAGCGGTCCCGGACCCGACGAACGAGGTAGGCCACGTCGGCCCCCTGCCGACCGCGATAGGTGTGAAGTTCATCGAGCACCAAGAAGCGCAGCCCCTGGGCAGCCCCGATGAGCCCCTCCTCTCTGGGCCGGGTGAGGATGAGTTCCAGCATCACGTAGTTGGTCAGAAGAATATCCGGCGGGCTGCCGATGATCTCCAAGCGCTCTTCATCGGACTCCTGGCCCGTATAGCGGCGGAAGGTGACCGGGCCCTTGCCGTCCGGGTAGCCGTCGCACAGGAACTTGCGCAGCTCGCCGGCCTGGCTGTTGGCCAGCGCGTTCATGGGGTAGACCACGATCGCCCGGATGCCCTTGCCCGAACCTTCACGGAGGACGCTATCGACGATGGGGATGAGGTAGGCGAGGCTCTTGCCCGACCCCGTGCCCGTGGTCAGTACGTAGTCGTCGCCGCCGGCCGCCGCGCGGATGGCCTCGGTCTGATGGCGGTGAAGCGCGATGGGCGTACCGGCGCCGTCCTTGTCTTTGCCCACCCGGAAGATCCGCTCGCACTCCGGATGCAGGATCCCCTCGCCCACCAGATCGCCGATCAGGCCACCGGACTCGAACGAGGGATTGAGTTGCACCAGCGGTGCAGGCCACAGAAGACCCTCGTCGATCTCCCGGTCGACCTTGTCACGGATGCGCTCGTCCTTGATCTGGATGAAGCTGTCGACGTACAGGCGATAGTCCTCGATCAGCCGACCATGCAGGTCAAAGACA
The DNA here is from genome assembly GCA_021372435.1 of Actinomycetes bacterium. Classification (GTDB taxonomy): domain Bacteria; phylum Actinomycetota; class Thermoleophilia; order RBG-16-64-13; family RBG-16-64-13; genus RBG-16-64-13. The sequence continues at coordinate 5,482 of JAJFUK010000127.1, forward strand.
TTCATCCGTATCCTCCTCAAGCGAAACTAGACGCCAGGCCTGTTCTCTCTTGCCGCAGGAACCGGGGATGCTTCTTATGGTACAACGTCGGTCGGACAGGTGCCCGGCTTGACTGCCGTGCCCCTCTTTCGACTTCGCTCGTCCGTTTCTTGGAACGGCGGACTGTCTGATCTCTCGTCGCGGGCCCTGCAGAGAACCACGCTGATGACCTCAGCCTCACTCACCGACTCTCCCCCTGCCCGTCCCGGACCAACACCCGTTCCAGGCAGAGACCGGCGCCCGGGTGATAGGGTCGGCTGAAGGCCTCCGGGTACCGGCGGCGCAGGTCTTCCAGATCGGTCCGCTCGACCTCGGCCAGGAAGCCGCTCACCACCATGCCGGTGGCGTTCTTGGAGGTGAGGTTGTGCGGGGTGAGGGTGTTGATGGCCCCGCCCCGGTCCAGTTCCCCGGGCACGATGGGATCGTAGCGGGCCCCGTGGTCCACATAGACCGCTCCCGGCCTGATCCGCTCGGTGACGTAGGCCC
>JAJFUK010000129.1 GCA_021372435.1 Actinomycetes bacterium
CCCCGGAGTTTGCCGACTCGCGGGGCCGTTTCTCAAGTGCAAGACAAGCATAGCACCGTAGCGCCGTGTTGTCGAGAGGCGACGACATAAATTGTCGACAGTGTCGGCCGTCCGTATCGGCGCGGGCCCAAACCGCTTGCAACCCGTCCGCCCTCTGTGCTATGGTGGAGCAGTCCAACGGGAGGACCGACGCTTAGCACGCGCGGTACACGGCCGTCAGAGGGACACCTCAAGGCATGGGCCGGCACCCTCGATGGACATCACCACACCACAGCACATCACCCCGGCCGCATGACCACGCGCTGCAAGCAGGCTTCCCAGCGCACAACCCGCAGCGGGGACCTGCGTAATCCATCGTCCCGGGGCCGGAGGTCGATCAGGTCCGCGCCGTCAGGCGCGAGGATAGGCAGAACACCACTGAGCATCAGCAGTACAGCGGCCCAGCGTAGAGCGCCCGCCCGGCGCAGAGCACCTCCCGGAGCCCGGCCCGTAGGGTGGCGCCACGGCAGCAGACCACCACGGCGGCCCGGGGCCTTGAGAGTGTCGGAGCGGTACCAGATAGGCGCGGCGGCTGCACCAGCCCTTCACCTTCAGAGTGTCGGAAGAGGTGCGACCGGCGCGGGGCCGGGGAGAGACCAGGACAAAGGCCTAGAGTGTCATCTGTGGTGCAGTGAACTTGTGGAGACGCGGGAGTGCTCTAGCGTGGGCAGAGTGTGGAGTTCGGTGGAGTTGTGTGGACAGAACTGGAAGCGAAGAAGGGAGGACGTGGGGAGTGTTGCCCGCAGAGAGAATGGGAGTTCGGCAGAGTGAACCGATGCATAGGCGGGAGAGTTTGGAATCGTTCCCGGCCCACTCGCTGCCGCGCCCATGGAGGGTTTCGGCCGTGCCCGGCGCGCTCTGCCGTGGTCCGGCCGCCGTTGTTGCGAAAACAGCACGTAAACGATACGCATGTGCAGCCGTGGCTCGCCCAGAGCCCGGAGCTGCCGGTTTCGGTGCCAGCTATGCGGGGGGGGTATGGGGTGAAGTTCTCGAGGAGGTCTCGCAGGGAAGCACCGTCCCCTCTGCACTCGGGAAGGTCCAAAACCAGGGTCAGTCCTCTAAACTCGCAGAAAGGACTTTGGCATGAAACCTGTTCGGTCTGAGCCATCCCCCATCCTCAACCCCGACCGGACTGAGGTCTGCCTGCCTCTGCTTGAAGACTGCGTCTACCGAATCCGGCGTGACGGCCCCGGGGCAAGTGGGGGATGCAACACCGTCTGCAAGGTGATCTTGGTCCAAGACGACGCGCCGCCCGATGTCCTGTTCCATGAGATCGTTGAGGCCATGAACGCCGAGTATGCCCTCGCGCTTTCCCATTGGGTCATCAGCGCCCTACAGCGCGCCGCGCGGGAGTGCTTCGCCCCGTAGACCAGGCTCCCCCCGCAGAGCCCACTTCCCCTCCCCAACCCCTCCCGGTGCTACACTTTCCCCGACGACCGCCCGAGGACACAGTCCCGGGCAGAACCCGGAGGGGTAACTCCCCCGCGCAGGCGGAGGCTCCCGAGAAGCGAACCACTTCGGCTGGGGGTTACAGGCGGTCGTCACCCTCCCTCTTGACCCCGCCCCCCGCTCGTCCTACAATCAGACCCGAGAACCGCTATCTCGCTTGGAAGGAACCCTGATGAACACTGTTGAAATAGCTGAGGTCATGGCTCAACTGGTCGCGGGCACGAACAGCGGAGCGTCCGAGTATCTCGGCTTTGGCGAGTGGCGCGTCTATTGCGCCTATCGGCATCTTGGTTGCTCGGCCGGTTACAGCGCCACAGACCACATTTTGGGTCGCGACGTGGCGATGACGCATGACCCTTGCTGCCCGATCTACAAGGCAGAGCAGTTCTGTAGGGAGAATGGCATAGAGGTCCCGAAGCCTGGGCCGAGTGAGCCCTGTGGGCATTCCCACAGCGTCGGCTTTCATTACCACGATGCCCGCGTGGGGGACGGGGTCGTGAGGGGATGAAAGCCGACGCCAAGGCCACCATCAACGCCGTCCGCGTAGCGCTCGGATATCCTGTGCAGTACCCCGGCCTCAAACTCAAGGACCTCAGTCCCGAGTTCTGCGAGCGGGTCGGCCGGTACGTCATCGATGGACTCCGGGAGCGCGACCGTCGTGCACCCTCGGCCCCCGACGAGGTGGTCTATCTCGCGGTCCTAGAGAACTTCGGCCTCGACTGCCCGCACACCCGCCGGGTGACGCACGATTACTATCCGCCGGGGGCCTGGGACTGCGCCATCTGCGGGTGTGCTTTCCGCCCGTCGGCTTCGATCCGCCGGGTATCGAAGCCGAGTTCTTGAAGATGTGGCTCGTGGATAACGGGCGAACCATCACCATCGCCCCCTCTTGACAAAACACTTCACCCAGAAGTAAACTACTGGACAGAGGCTGTAAAAGGCCAGCAGCAATTCATAGGTAAGCCGCCAGAGAGCGGCTTTTCGCGTCTCTAGAGCCTACAAAAGCACCCCTTCTCACGTACCACGTTCCACAACGTCCAACGGGAGGACACCCCATGCAGGGCAACGGCACACTCATGTCCCCGGTCCCCAACCTCGGGGCGATGAAGGCTCCGAAGGGGGAGTTACAGCACTTCATCGTGACCGTCCAGGAGGGCGACAGACAGGTGGAGTACGACTACCTCTGCACCGACCTGGGCTATGACAACTTCGGCAACCTGAGCATCGTCATGAACGGCCGGAGAATGGGTACCCTGCGGACCTGGACGGCCTGGAGGGTACCGGACCTTCACCCGGAGCGCATCGCGGAGGTCTCCAAGTGAGCCCGGTCGCCGGCCATCTCATGGTTCATATCGGCGGCGCCGAGTTCTCGGATTCGACTGAGAGACTTGCTCAGATCGTGGGCGACCTGCCGTACATTCCTACGCCGCTGCGGCAGGAGATCAACAATTTTCTTGGCGACCCGCTTTCGTACTTCGACTCATACACGCGCCGTGTTCCGCCGGCCAAGATTACTGTGGAGTTGACGCCTAACTCCAAGTTCCACGGTCTGATGAAGGCGATAACCAACTTCCGCGACGACCCATTGACCCAGTGCTTGATGGAACTGAGCAGCCGTTGCGGGCGGAAGGGCGATTCCCAATGAGGCTGCTCGTCTGCGGAGACCGCAACTGGACCGATGACGCCGTGATCCTCGCGCAACTCGAACTGCGTCGGCCGGACGCGGTCATCCATCGCGCCGACAAGGGCGCGGGCAAGATGGCCGGCGAGGCTGCCGAGTACCTGCACATCTCCCACGGGGGCCCGGTGGTCAACTGGCACGACCACGGCCGCGAGGCCGGTTCCATCGCCAATCAGGCCATGATCGACGAGCGTCCCGACCTGGTGCTGGCCTTCCACGACGACCTTGATACCTCGAAGGTCACGAAGGACATCATCGACCGGGCACTCTTGGCCGGCGTGCGGGTCCTTGTGCTTTCTCATGCCGGTGTCGTTCTCTCGTCCGGCTTCATCACCGTGGCTCATCAACTGGTCGAGCAGACTCCCGTTGAAGCATGGCCCTGGCCGTCTGGAACCAAAGTGATCCCCGTAGAGAGGCAGGAAGGGGTCGACTATCCGGGCGGAGGCGACTTCGTGTTCCTCGTCGCCCACCGGGATATTCCGGCCGACGGCAATATCAGGCCGCGGTTTCGGGTGGTCTTCGCTGAGGGCCCCGCCGGACGACGCCTGACAGAGTTCGAGGGCTGGTAGGCATGGGTAACACGCCGTCCCCGCCACCGTCCGGTGTCATGTCGACTGATTGGTGCCTCACTGCGGATGAGAAGCGCAGACTCGCGAAGGACTGGGAGACGGTACACGTCGGTCTTGGTAATGCAAGGAGGACATCGGTGCTCACCTCGCCTGTCAACCACGGTGACGGCCTGGCGCTGTGCACTCACTGCGGCCAGAAGGTCCGCCCGGATGGTTCCGGGGCCTGCCCCAACTGTGCCGGGCATGAGTTCGGTCCCATCAAGACGCTCGATGAGGTCCGCGCCGGATACGGCCTATCTCCGCTCGCGACTGTCCCGGCTATCCACAAGAAGCGCCGCCGCTTCTCATTGGTGCGGTGGTAGCCATGCAGCAGAAGCCCACCACTACCTGCCGCTCCTGCCGCCTGTTGAGGACCACGTGCAAGAAGCAGGCCCAGAGAGGCGACGGCGTCTGTGCGGCCTACGAACCCATCAAGAAACGCCCCGCACAAGGAGGCGACCATGGCTGAGAGCAAACTGACCCCGGAGCAGATCGCCAAGATACCGGACCTGTGGGCAACGCTGAACTCCAAGGCGGCGGTGGCCAAGGAACTCGGGGTGACAGAGACCACCATCCGCTACCACCTGCGCAGGCTCCCCGAGGAGCAACTGGAACTCATCGACGAGAAGCGTCGGAAGCACATCATCCGCACGGCGCTCGAGGTGGCGGCCAAGGCCATCACCCGCCTGGCTGATGACGACACGCTGGACAAGATGACCGTGCGTGACCTGGTCGGCGTGTTCAAGCACGCAGGCGAACAGTGGCGTCAGGGCATGGTGCAGAAGGTCGGTGGTCAGGGCGACGCCGACGGGGCCGATGACTGGAGCGCGGAGGCCGCGACGCTCGCCATGCAGATGGCGATAGACCTGGCGTCCAAGACGGGCGATATGAGCGTCCTGGAGCCGTTCGTGACCAAGAAAGGTGCCACTGTCACGGTCATAGAGGCACCCGCAGCCACACCGCAGGCGGAGTAAGCCCGCCTTGGATACGCTCGAGGTCAGGGCCAAGGTGAGAGAACTTCTCAGCCTGGAGTCGAAGATGCTGTACTGGAAACGGGTCGGATATGAGCCGCATCCGGGGCAGCTCGCTTTCCATCTCTCCAACGCCCGTTTCAAGGCCGCTACGTCGGGGCGGAGGGTCGGCAAGACCATCCAGGGGCCGCGTGACATCGGTCCACTGGTCTTCATCCCCGGAACCTACATCTGGGTCGTGGCGCCCACCATGGCGCTCGGCGTCAAGGAGTTCCGCATCTTCAAGAGCGACCTTGAATGCCTCCAGAGGCAGAAGGTCCTGCGTCTCACCAAGTCGGTCCTTGACACCGTCGGAGGCCGCTACCTCTTGCAGGTCCAAGACGGGGCGACCATCGAGATCAAGTCGGG
>JAJFUK010000138.1 GCA_021372435.1 Actinomycetes bacterium
GTGGTGCCGGGAGTCGTCGGAAAGGCGCTCGATCGTGAGAAGACGGTGGAAGCGCTCCTGGCGGCCGCGCTAACGGAGGATTCCCGGACGGTCGAGGTGGTGGTACAGACGGTCGATCCCGACCTGACCACCGAGGAAGCCAGGGCCATGGGCATCAGCGATAGGCTGGCCACCTACACCACCGAGCCCTACTGGGGCTCCCCGAACCGGCAGGTCAATGTCCGCATCACCACCAAGTACGCCGGCGACGTGATGCTGGCGCCGGGCGAGGTGTACAACTTCGACAAGCAGATCGGACCGCGCACCGCCGAACGCGGGTACAAGTTGGCCCCGGGCATCGTGAGCGGCGGCGAGATGGAGGACGTGCTGGGGGGCGGTATCTGCCAGGTATCCACCACCCTCTTCAACGCGGTCTTCGAAGCAGGGTTGGAGATCGTCGAGCGCCATAATCATTCCCTCTACATCAGCCATTATCCCGACGGGCGCGACGCTACAGTGACCTCGGGCAGTAAGAACTTCAGGTTCAGGAACGACACCGACCACTACATCTGGATCCGCGGCACCTCGGATGGTGTCACCACCACTTTCAACATCTACGGGACGAGCGACGGACGCAAGGTGACCTCCAAGTTCAGCGGCTTCTCCTGGGGCGCCGCCCGCACCGAGGTCACGGTCATCAATCCGGCCCTGGGACCCGGGACGACCAAGGTCAAGATCAGCGGCCAGTCGGGGAGATCCTGCTCGGTGACCCGCACCATCACCTGGCCCGACGGCAGGAAGAAGACCGAGAAGTTCAACAGCTACTACCCGATGATCCCCAAGACCATCGAAGTGAGCCCGGTCACGACCACGACGACAACCACGGTACCGACGACTCCGGGGACAACGACCCCTACCGAACCGGGTTCTCCGTCGACCAGCGCTCCCCCGATCACCATCTTCTTCTGACCGTCTTTTTCTTCGGATCGTCTTTTCGGTTCACGCGCCGCCGACAGAGCGCAGCAGCTCCTCGACGAGGGCGGCAGGCAGGGCGTCCCTGTTCTTCGGGGTGACCTCGACGACCGCATACGCGCTCCCGGGCAACCGCTCCCGCAGTGCGTTCAAAAGACCGGGCCGGCAGACCACCATCGCCGCACGATATTCGCCGGACTCCAGCACGGCGAGCGCCCCTGCCCAGCCCCGGTCGCCCAACAGCTCCAACGGGCCCACCTCGTCGACGACGAGTAGGTCGCAGGGTAGCGAGCGGGTCAGCACATCGTTCGCCCAGGCGAACACTCCGGAGTCGAACTCCCACCCGGGCGTGAGAGGGTCGTAGCCGGCGGCGTCGGCGGAAGCGGCGTCGACGGCAGCCGTGTCGACGGAAGCCGTGTCGACGGAAGCGGCGCCGCCGTCGGAGGAGGCGGCGGCGCCTGCCTCCCGGCCGGGGTCGCAGGCGCACCCTCTGTCCTGAGCGCCGAAGGGCCTTGCCTCACCCGAACGCAGGTCGACGACCCGCCGCGCGGATCCCGGGTCGGCATCATCGCCCCTCTCCGTCAGGATCCCGGCCACTCTCAGACCCCGTTCGTGCGCCCCGCGGGCGACGCGTGCACAGACGGTGGTCTTACCCGAGCCCCGTTCGCCGGTGATCACGTAGATGGGAGCATCAGAACGCACGCACACCTCCGGCCGCGCGCAGACCCCGCCCCGATGGCCCCGGCCCCGATGGCCCGGGACGCGTCACACCTGATAGTACGCCCCGTGCGCACATGGCCGGCAGAGGGTCTCTTCGCCGACGGTCACCTCGCGTCCATCCTGGACCTTTTCCCCGCAACGCGCGCAGACCGCCGTCCGCACAGGAGGGCCGGGCCGGTCCTCTTCGGGGACGACCATGTCGACCGGGGTGACGCTGAACAACTGCTCGTCGGTCCAGTTCTTCCAGAATTCCAGGGGGTCTAGGTCGTTCCCCGCGTGCGGCACTTCCGGCCTCGGGGCGAGCCGGACGGCCCGGTCGGTGGCGAGATCGATGAAGGTCGCGGCCAGCTTGCCGTAATCCACCCACTTGAGCCGGCGTCTGCCCAGAGTCACGCCGGTCACCACGCTCACAGCGTCGCTGGCACAGCGGTCCATCTCCACATACACGACCAAGTCGCGATGCGACCTCGGATCGGCGATCCCCAGCTCCCGGCAGGCGTAGCGGGCCATCCGCACTCCCATCACCATCCCGTGGCATAAGTGCCCATGGAAAGTTTGGGCCGCTTCGAGATCCTCTTCAAGTGAGCGCATGGGGCCGGCCTCCGGTCGGGATCATTTGGATTCTCGGGATCACCTGGAGTCTCGGGATCATTTGAACTCGAAGGACACGACATCCTTCACCCAGGATTTGCTCTCCATGCCTGGGATCACCACGCTCAGCGCTCCCCCTTCGCCGATGGCCAAGAGCGCGTCGGCACTAGCCGCGATGTCGGCCAGAGGGACTTCCGCCATGTAGCCGTCGGCAGCGGTCATGGTCAGCGTGGCCGCCCCGCTCTGCACTCCAAGAACCTCGAAGAGCTCACTCAGGCGAACACCTCGGTAGTCGGTCATGCCCAGCTTCGGATGGTCCACCGTGATCTCGGCTACCGTCATCTTCTCGAGTTCCGCGGCCGTGATGACCACAGGGTTGTCGACCAGACCTTCGACCGAGACGTGCCCGCTCGTACCGCCCCCCGCCGCCCCGGCTCCGGCGGTGGTCGTCGTCTCCGCAGCGCTGGTGGTCGTCGTCTCCGCAGCGCTGGTGGTCGTCGTCTCTTCCGTGCCTCCACAGGCGGACGTCAAGAGCAGCAGCCCGGTCAGCAGCAGCGCTGCGACCAGGACAACGTGGTGGTGGGGACGGCGGCTGGTCATGATCGGATCCTCCTTGGTTCTATTGCGCGTCGGTCGTCTTCTTCTAGCGGACAGGGATGGCGTGCTCCATGAGCTTCTGGAGCTGCCCGTCGGTCAGGTCGAAGTGATAGAAAAGCTTGTAGAACTCCTTCACCTTGGCCTGCATGTCGAAGTCGTACAACTCCGGGTAGAGCAGGTTGCCCATCCAGGGGATACCGAGCATGCGCCCGATGGAATAGGGACGGTCGACCCAGTCGAACGGACCGTGGGGGATCACGTAGACCCGGCCGTCCTCGACGGCCTGGATGGTCGCCCAGTCC
>JAJFUK010000139.1 GCA_021372435.1 Actinomycetes bacterium
CTCTCCGGCCGGAGAGCAGCGCGCCCACCAGCCAGGGATCACCGGCCGCTCCCCGGGCGACCATGAGCGCCGCGGCGCCGGTCGCCTCCCGTATCGACAGGGCCGAATCCACATCCGTGATGTCCCCCGAGGCCACCACGGGGATGGTGACGCTCTTCACCACGGCGGCCGTGACCGTATGATCGGCTTTGCCCCGGTAGTGTTCTGCGGCGGCGCGGGGGTGGACTCCCAGACCCTGTACCCCGGCCTGCTCCAAACGAGGCGCCAGCTCGACCGCGACCCGCTCGCCGGGTCGGACGCCACTGCGGATCTTCACCATGACCGGCGCCCCCGCCTGGGCGGCTACACCGGCCACCGCGCCGGCGATCGCCACGGCCTTCTCGGCATCGTCCAGGAGCGCCGCGCCCGCACCGGTCTTCATCACCTTGCGCACGGGGCAACCCATGTTGATGTCGAGGATGTCGGGGACCATCGAGCGGGAGAGCACGACCTCGGCCGCCCGGACCATGATGTCCACTGTATCCCCGAAGAGCTGCACTGCGAGAGGCCGCTCTTCGGGCACGAAGCGGAGGTACTCGGCCGTCCGGACGTTACCGTACACAAGCCCGTAGGCGCTGACCATCTCGGTCGTGACCAGCCCAACCCCGTGCGCTTTGAGGTGGCGCCGGTAGGCTCCGGAGGTGAGTCCCGCCATGGGAGCCAGTACGACCCGGTTGGGGATGTCCACCTCTCCGATGCGGAACGGCACGGCCAAAGGCGACCCGGGGTCCGGCCCGGCGCTCCCCTCTACCTCTCCGGAACGGTGACGGTCGCTGCTCCCCGCCATCCTAGGAATGATTGCGCCTGTAGATGATCTCGAGTCCGCGCAGAGTGAGCAGCCGGTCGAGCTTGTCGAGAAGGCGGGCGTGGCCGAAGATCAGGGGAGCCAGACCCCCGGTGGCGACCGTCACCGCCTCTACTCCCATCTCGGCCCGCATACGCGTGATGATGCCGTCGACCTGGCCGGCGAAACCGTACACCGCCCCCGCCTGCATGGATTGGACGGTCGTCTTCCCGATGACCGTGCCGGGGTCGACCAGCTCCACCTTCATCAGTCTGGCCGCCCGGGCGGCCAGGGCGTCCATCGAGATCTCGAGGCCGGGGGCGATGGCATGGCCCAGATACTCTCCTGCGGTCGACACCGCGCTGTAGGTGGTGGCCGTGCCGAAACCCACCGTTATGCAGGGGATACCGTACAGTTCCGCCGCCGCGACCGCCTGCACGATGAGGTCGGGACCCACCGTGCGCGGGTCGCTGGTGAGGATGGGCATGCCCGTCTTGATCCCCGGCCCGACCACGAGCGCGTCGACCCCGAACTTGTCCTTGGCCATGGCCGTGTACTCAGCGACCAGCCGCGGCACACCCGAGGCCAAGGCGAACCCGGTGACCATGTCACGGGAGAACCCATCCAGACGCAGCAGCGCATCAAGCAGGATCGCCAGTTCGTCGCCGGTCTTGTCCCGCTCGGTGGCGATGCGCCAGCTACCCACCAGTTGACTGTCGGAAAAAAGGCCGACGTGGGTCTGAGTATTGCCGACGTCAACGACCAGCAGCATCCGCGCCTCCTTCACGGCCGGCCGCCGATCGGCCGCCGACGCTCAGGGTCAGCCCGAGATCGACCGGCGGAGCCCCCATGGTAAGAGCGCTCGTGGAGATGAGATCGACTCCGGTCTCGGCCACGGCGCGGACAGTTGCCAGCCCCACCCTGCCGGAGGCTTCGAGGACCACGCCGGGCCTCAGTTCGCGGGCGACCCGCACCATCCGGGCCAGCGATTCCAGGTCTTGGTTGTCGAGCATGATGATGTCGGCCTCGCAGGCGATGGCCTCGCGCAGGTCGGCCTCGCTCTCCACCTCCACTTCCACCTTCGTGTAGTACGGACGGGCGGCCCTCACCCGAGCCAGCGCTTCCCGCACCCCGCCGGCCGCCTCCAGATGGTTGTTCTTGACCAGCGCCATGTCGAACAGCCCGAAGCGATGATTGCCGCATCCTCCATAGACCACCGCCCGCTTCTGCCAGGCGCGCAGCCCGGGGATCGTCTTACGGGTGTCGACCACGGTGGCTCCGGTGCCCTCCACGGCCAGTGCGAAGCGCCGCGATTGCGTGGCCACCCCAGACAGATGGATGAGGAAATTGAGCATGGTCCGTTCTGCCCCGAGGATCCCGCGGGCCGGTCCCTCGATGACGGCCACCTCCGTCCCGGCCTTGGCGAGAGCCCCATCCTCCGTCAGACAGGTGAATGCCGCCCGGGGCTCGATCTGAGCCAGAACCGTCTCGGCCAGCGGGAGCCCGCATACCACCAGCTCCTCGCGGGCCTCTATCACAGCTCTCCCGGGCAGCTCGGCGGGCACGGTCCACGCCGACGTGATGTCTCCGTAGCCTGCCAGGTCCTCGGCCAGGGCCCGGCATACGAGGCCGAGGCTCGCTTGATCGATCATAGTCGTCCCTCCTGCCGGCTCATCTCAGGCTTCCTCTCGGCTCTCCACCGGGCCGGTCTCGAGCGCCGGCCGCCCACTCCCCGGGTCCCGGCGCGCAAGAATGTGGCATCGCCAGTGGCCGTCGTCACGCTCTGGGAAATCGGAGCGGAGATGGACCCCACGGCTCTCTTCGCGCAGGATCGCCGCGGCGACGATGTGCTCCGCCACGCTAAGCAGGTTGAACAACTCGAGCTCGGCGACGTTCAGACCGGGCGCCGCCAGCGAGGCCTGCAGTGCCTCGAGGGTCTCCCGGGCCTTGTCCAGACCTTCCCGGTCTCGGACGATCCCGCAGAGGTCGGTCATGGTGCGCCCTACCAGGGCCCGCCCTTCGGCCACCGCGGCCGGGTCGTTGCCCTCGCGCACCTCGTCGGCCAGACCGAGCTTGACCTTGCGGACAGCCGGATCGGCCACCGCAAGGTAGCGGTTGAGCTCGCGGACGGTACGCTCTCCGAAGACCAGCCCCTCCAGGAGCGAGTTGGAGGCCAGGCGGTTGGCCCCGTGGATCCCGGTGCTGGCCGTCTCTCCACAGGCGTACAGCCCAGGAATGGTGGTCCGGCCCCAGGTGTCGGTCAGCACGCCGCCGATGAAGTAATGAGAGGCCGGAGCCACCGGGATCAACTGGGTGCAGAGATCGAAGCCCCTCTTGGCGAGCCCGTTGTAGACGGTGGGGAAGCGTTTCCGCAGGAAGGCCGCCTCGAGATGCCTGGCATCCAGCCAGACATGGTCGGTCGCGTCGCGGTCGAAGATCCTCCGCATGTGACGCACGACCACGTCCCGCGGAGCCAGTTCCGCCCGCGGGTGAGACCCGACCATGAACCGCTCGCCGGCGTCGTCCCGTAGGTAGGCGCCTTCGCCCCGCAGGGCCTCGGTCAACAATAACGTGGGGTTCTCGGCACCGTAGAAGGCCGTCGGATGGAACTGCATGAACTCCATGTCGCGCATCACGGCCCCGGCCCGATAGGCCATGGCGTGTCCGTCGCCGGTGGCCACCAGCGGGTTGGTGGTACGCGAGTAGACCTGTCCGGCCCCGCCGCACGCGAGCACCACCGCCCGGGCCAGACTCACCGTCAGCTCTCCCTCTTCGCCCAAGGACGCGGCACCCACACAGCGGCCTCCATCCATCAGCAGGTCGATGACGAACTCGTTCTCGTGCAGCTCGACCCGGCCCCCCGAGGTGATGACGTCGGCCAAGGCGCTTGCCACCACGCTGCCGGTCGCGTCCCCTCCGGCGTGGACCACACGGGCCCTCGAGTGGGCCCCCTCTTTCCCCAGGATCAGCTTCCCGTCGCGCTTGTCGAACCTAGTGCCGAGCTCTTCCAACTCCCGTATGCGCGCCGGGCCCTCCTCTACCAGAACGCGCACTGCCTCCTCATCGCAGAGGCCTACGCCCGCTTCCAGTGTGTCCTTGAAGTGCAGTTCGGGCGAGTCGTGCGGGCTCATGGCCGCGGCGATGCCGCCCTGGGCAAGGAACGTGGTGGTCTGGTCGAGGGTGCTCTTGGTGATGAGGCCCACGTTCCAACGGTTCGCGGCCCCCAGCGCAGCCGTGAGCCCGGCGATCCCACCGCCGACCACCAAGACGTCGTAGCTCGAGTAGCGGAGGTCGGCTCCTCTGCGCGATATGAAGGGCGCGACGGGGGCAGCGGGCGGACCGGCAGGACTCGGTGGACCGTCGGCGAGATACTCGGATCCCTTCACGCCGCCGATCCTTTCATGCGCCGGCCTCGATCATCCGCTTCACGGCACGCAGCGCCTTCGCCTGGGTCTCGGGCTCGACGGTCACCACCGGACCTTCGGTACGCAGCGCGTTCAGTACCTTGTCCAGGGTGGTGAGCTTCATGTGCGGGCACACGGCCAGTCGGGAGACCGGGTGGAAGATCTTGCCGGGGCAGTCCTTGGAGAGACGGTAGAGCATCCCTATCTCCGTCCCGACGAGGTACTCCTTCGCGTCGTCCTCCTTGCAGAAGCGGATCATCCCCGTCGTGCTCTCGACCGCGTCGGCCATGGCGCTCACCTCGGGGTCGCACTCCGGGTGGACCACCAACTTGGCGCCCGGGTGGGCCTTCCGCGCGGCCTGGACCTCGGCGACCTCGATCAAGGCGTGAGTGGGACAGAACCCCGGCCAAAGGATCACCTGCCGTCCGGCCTGCTTCGCCGCCCACGTCCCCAGGTTGCGGTCGGGGGTGAAAATGATCTCCTGATCCGCCGGGATGGTCCTGAGGATCTGAGCCGCGTTGGCGCTCGTGCAGCAGATGTCGGACAGCGCCTTGACCGCCGCCGTGGTGTTGACGTAGCTCACGACCACCGCCCCGGGGTGCCCGGCCTTGAGCGCCGCCAATCCTTCGGCGTCGACCATGTCGGCCATCGGACATCCCGCTTGGATCTCGGGAGCGATCACCGGCCTGTCGGGCGCGAGGATGGCCGCCGTCTCGGCCATGAAATGCACGCCGCAGAAGACGATCATGGCGGCCTCCGAAGCGGCCGCCTGCCGGGAAAGACCGAGAGAGTCTCCCACGATGTCGGCCACGTCCTGGACTTCCGGGCGCTGGTAGTTGTGAGCCAGGATCACCGCCCCCTTCTCCCCGGCAAGGCGGCGGATCTCAGCCTGAAGGTCTGCATAGTCCATGGACGGCCTCTTGCTCCCTTGCGGGACCGCCGGAGCGGCCCCGTCACCGATACGTCTCACTGCTTGGTCCCCGACACCGGCGAGGGCCTGCGCCACGGTCCTGCCTGACGGAAGAACGAGGTCGGGAGCCAATTCCGCCAGCGGCTCGAGGACGAACCGGCGTTCTTCCATACGCGGATGCGGTACCTGTAGATCGGGATCATCGCTCGAGAACCCATGGTACCAGAGGATATCCACGTCGATGGTCCGGGGTCCCCAGCGGACCCGGCGCTCCCGGCCGAGCTCCGTCTCGATGCGCCGGGCGGCGGCCAGGAGTCCCTCGGGAGCCAAGGTGGTCTGCAGCTCTACCACCTGATTCAGGTAGTCATCCTGCTCGGGGCCGCCTAGGGGGGCGGTCTCGTAGACGCCCGACTCCGCGGACAGGGCGGTGCCGGGTAGAGCGGCAAGCAAGCCGCGCGCCCGGCGCAACTGAGCCTGCCGGTCACCTACGTTCGAGCCCAAGCCGAGATAGGCGCGGGCCGGGGCGCGCCGTGCGGCGCCCAGCCCTCAGCCCTCGAGGTCGGCGCGCTGCAGTTCCACGGCAGCGGCCACGCTGGCCAGGGCGCAGGCCACCGGCGGATGAGGCTTGGTGACCTGCACCCACACCTCGTCTATCGGGAATCTGCGGAGGATGCCTTCGGCCGTCGCCTGGGCGAGTCTCTCAAGCAGAGAGTAGCTCTTCACGGTGGCGATCTCGACGATCAGGTCGAGCACTTCGGTGTAGTCGATGGTGCCGGCCACCGAATCGGTCTGCGCCGCCGCGCAGTCGTCCATGGTCAGCCGCACGTCGTACAGAAGTCGCTGACCAAGGATCTTCTCCTCGCACCCCACGCCGTGATGACCGTAGACCTCGAGCCCTTCGATGAAGATGTCCACAGCAATCCCCCGTTCGTCGTTTCACCGGGCGTCGGGCCGGGGGCCGAAGACGGCCTGGGCCAGACGGGCCGCGTCGCGATTGAGACCTACCCGATGCACCCTCACAATATGCGCGCCGGCCGTGACGGCCATGACGGTCGTGGCCGCCGTGGCCGCGTCGCGCTCCTTAGGCTCTTCGATGCCGAGGATATCCCCCAAGAAGCGTTTGCGGGAGGCTCCCACCACGATAGGACGCCCCAGGGACCGGAACGCCTCCAGGGACCGCATGATCTGCACATTGTGGGCCGTGGTCTTGCCGAAGCCTAGGCCGGGGTCGATGAGCAGGTTCTCCTCCTTCAACCCGTTGTCCACGGCCCAGTCCAGCCGCTCTACGAAGAAACGATGCAGTTCCTCGATCACGTCCGTGTACACAGGCTCCTGCTGCATCGTCTTGGGCTCCCCCAGCATGTGCATGAGGATGACCGGACACTGCGCGTCCCGGACGACGGCGACCATCTCCGGGTCCACCCGCAGCGCGGAGATGTCGTTGATCATGTAGGCTCCGGCGGCAAGCGCATCTGCCGCCACCCGCGCCTTGTAGGTATCGACGGACACGCGGCCCGGCAGGGCGGGAGCAAGGGCCTCGACGACGGGCATGACCCGGCTCAACTCCTCCTCCACGGAGAGCGGGTCGGAGCCCGGTCTGGTCGACTCCCCGCCCACATCGATGAACGCGGCCCCTTCTTCCGCCATCTGCATCGCCGCGCGGACCGCTTCGTCGACGCCGGAGTAGGCGCGCCCATCGGAGAACGAGTCGGGTGTCACGTTCAGTATCCCCATCAGCAACGGACCGTCCGCCAGAGGGATGCCCGACGGACACAGCGGCACGGCTTCGTCATAGTTCCTCAGGGCCGCCTCGATCCGGCCCGCCAGAGGACGCAGGCCGAAAGGCTGGCTCCTCAACTTGGGCAGCAGACGCTCGAACTGGGCGATGGTGCCCATCACGAGACAGTCGGCCTTCTGTCCCTCCCACTCGTACACGTCGCGAGAGACGGCCACTTCTCCACCCCGGGAGAGCATCTCCTGCTTGAGGATGTTGGCCGCGCGGATGTTCAGATCGGTGACCCGGATGACCCGGAACAGGGCCTTCTTCTCCATGATCTCGGTCCCACCCGGGGACACCCGGGCCCTCTTCAGAGCGGCCCTGACCTCGCCGATGTCGCGGAGGACGAGGACCTGCGGATGGCCGGCAGAGGGGATCATGCGGACCCGCCGGCCGGTCAAGCGTTCGGGGCTTCGATCAGAGCCAGCACCTCAGCTCTGGTGGCGGCATTGGTCTGGAAGATCCCCCGCACCGCGGAGGTGACCACCCGCGAACCCGGGGCGCGCACTCCCCGCATGGTCATGCACAGATGCTCAGCCTGGATCAGTACCAGCACCCCGGCAGGCTGGAGCGACACGACCAGCGTATCGGCTATGGCGCTGGTGAGGCGCTCCTGCAGTTGCAGCCGGGCCGCCGCCGTCCGCACCAGCCGCACGATCTTGGATACACCGGTGATGTTACCGTTCTTCGAGGGGATGTAGGCGACATGGGCCACCCCGAAGAAAGGAGTGAGGTGATGCTCACACAGGGAGTGAAACGTGATGTCGCGCACCAAGACCATCTCCTGGTGCGTGTCGGACCCGATGGGCGCGACTATGGATGAGAGATCGTCGGGATCGGTGGAGATGATCTCGCCGTACATGTCCGCGACCCGCCGGGGGGTGTCCACCAGTCCGTCTCGGGCAGGATCCTCGCCGATGCCCTCCAGCAGAAGCCGGACACCCTCCTCGATCTTGGCCCGGTCCATCAGGGTACTTGGGCCTGGTCCTCGCCGTGCGAGACCATCGGCATCGCCCCGCCGGTGGCCACCCGCTCACGGCCGTCGGGCTCCGCCTCCTCCTGCTCACGCGGCCGGCGTTGGCGCTGCACGCGCCTGGTGTCGCCCGCCTTGCGGGCCCGGGCCTCGTCCCTGGCTTTGAAGACTTCGACCGGATCCTCTCCGGCCAGTATCGCCTCGAACTCCTCCCGGTCGATGGTCTCCTGTTCGATCAGGAGCAGCGCGAGTTTGTCCAACTCCTCGCGATGTTCACTGAGGATACGACCCGCGGTCTCATACGCCTCATCGACCACGCGCCGGATCTCGGCGTCGATCTTCTCGGCGGTCTCGTCGGAGTATTCCTGGCCCATGCCGTAGTCCCGGCCCACGAAAGGCTGAGCCGGATCGTGGCCGAAGGTGAGGGGACCCAGATTCTCGCTCATGCCGTACTGCGTGATCATGCGCCGGGCGGTCTCAGTGGCCCGCTGTAGATCGTTCGACGCCCCGGTGGTGATGTCGTCAAAGCGGATCTCTTCAGCCACCCGGCCCGCCAGCATGTGGGAGAGCTTGTCGACGATCTCCTTCTTCTTGACCATGAACTTGTCCTCAGTGGGGAGGGTGATGGTGTAGCCAAGAGCCTGCCCCCGGCTGATGATCGAGATCTTGTGCACCGGGTCGGCGTTGGGGAGGTAGTGCGCGACCAGGGCGTGCCCCATCTCGTGATACGCCGTGATGAGTTTCTCCTCCTCGGAGAGGATCCGTGACTTCTTCTCCGGACCGGCGATGACCCGCAACACGGCCTCGTCGAGTTCCTCCATCTCGATGACCCGCTTACGCCTACGCGCGGCCAGGAGGGCGGCCTCGTTCACCAGGTTGGCCAGGTCGGCCCCGGTGAAACCGGGGGTCTGCGCGGCCAGGACGTCCAACTCGACTCCGGGGGCAAGCGGTTTGCCTTTGGCATGGACCGCCAGAATGGCTCTGCGCCCCTCGCGGTCGGGACGGTCTACTACAATCTGCCGGTCGAAGCGCCCGGGCCTGAGCAGAGCAGGGTCGAGGATGTCCGGCCGGTTGGTGGCCGCCATGATGATGATGCTCTCATTGGCCTCGAAGCCGTCCATCTCCACCAGCAACTGGTTGAGGGTCTGCTCGCGCTCGTCGTGGCCACCGCCCAATCCGGCGCCGCGGTGCCGCCCCACGGCATCTATCTCGTCGATGAAGATGATGCAGGGCTGGTTCTGCTTCGCCTGGTCGAACAGGTCGCGCACCCGGCTGGCGCCGACGCCGACGAACATCTCCACGAAGTCCGAGCCGGAGATGCTGAAGAACGGCACTCCGGCTTCGCCGGCCACCGCCCGCGCGAGGAGGGTCTTGCCGGTGCCCGGAGGGCCGAACAGCAGAACGCCCTTGGGGATGCGGGCGCCGAGACTCTGGAAACGCTTGGGGTTCTCAAGGAAATCCTTGATCTCCTCTAGCTCCTCCACGGCCTCATCGACGCCGGCCACGTCCTTGAAGGTGATCTTGGGCTGGTCGACGGCCATGCGTTTGGCCCGCGACTTGCCGAAGCTCATGACCTTGTTGCCTCCGCCCTGCATCTGGTTCATCAGGAAGATGAAGAACACGATCATGAGGAGTATGGGCGCAAAAGTGCTGAGCAGGGTGACCCAGATGGAGCTTTCCTGGATGTCGGTGTTGAACTCCACGTTGTTCGCCAGCAGGAACTCCTCCATGTTGTAGGCCTGCGTGAAGCCCACCTCGAAGCTCTCACCGCTCTTCAACTTGCCCGCCACCACCAGGTCCTTGGTCTTGACGGTCACGGGACCCTCGATCTCGCCCGATTCGACGGCCCGCTGGAAGGCGTTGAAGGTCATCTCCTTGCTGCTGCTCGACCCGTAGAAGAGGTTCTGCACGAAGAAAGCGAGCAGGATGACGAGAAGGATGGGGAAGGCGGCGCTTTTGAAGAACCTACTCAAGTCGACTCCACAGTCGTTCTATTTCTACGCTCGTAGCGCTGCTGGGAGCGCTCCCTGCGTTCTTGCCTCGCACCCGCCCCTCGCAGTCCGACCGGCGTTGCTTCGTTTTGGGTCGAGTCCTTGGACGGCAGATACTACCATAAGGGCGTACGCACGGACGTCAGCCGGCCTCGTCGAGCACCCCGACATACGGGAGGTTGCGGTATTTCTCGGCGTAGTCGAGACCGTACCCCACGACGAACTCGTTGGGGATCTCGAACCCGGTGTACCGGCACTCCAGCTCCGCCGTCCTGCGGCTGGGCTTGCTGAGAAGCGTGACGATCTCCAGGCTGGCCGGGTTCCGCGTCCTCAGGCTCTTGGTCAGATACTGCAGCGTCAGCCCCGAGTCGATGATGTCCTCGACGATCAGTACGTGGCGTCCCTCGATGTCGGTGTCGAGGTCTTTGAGGATCCTGACCACCCCGGAGCTCTCCGACGACTGGCCGTAGCTGGAGACGGCCATGAACTCGATCTCCAGGTCGAACGGCAGGCGCCGCGTGAGATCGGCTATGAAGAAGACCGCACCTTTGAGGACGCAGACGAGCACCGGACGAGTGCCCTCGTAGTCGCCCGTGATCGCGCCGGCCAGTTCGTCGATCCTGGCCTGCAGTTCCTCCGTCGATATGAGGACCCTTACGTCCGGCATTCTTGCCCACTTCCGCCGGGTCCGTCCGCCTCGTTCCGGCCTTCGCCCGGGCCCAGGCTGAACCGCACGATCCGCCTAGTCTCGCGCGTTATTCTACCTTCCTCGGCGACCGCCACACCACACACCCAGACGATGCGTCCGTCGCAGACCACCAAGGGCCACGCTGCCCGCTCCCGGGCCGGCACTCTGATATCGACAAAAACGTCCTGCAACTTGCGCATGCCGGGGGCTCCGAGCGGCCGGAACCGGTCGCCGGGCCTCGGCCCCCTCACAATAAGGTCCCCTTCGAGACTGTCCGCGTCGACGCACGCCTCCACAGCGATGTCCGGCGCCACGTAGCTCGGCACGCGCTCAGCCCGGACCTCATGGATGCCCCACCTCGCCTCGCCCGGGACCGGAAGCGGCACCGGACCCGGCACCGAAACATGGACGCGCGTCCCGTACTCCAGGAAGAGCCGGTCGTATTCCTTCACTACGCGTCGGTCCCCGCCCACCGCCCGCTCGCCGCAGCCGTTCAGGGTGAGCAAGGACTCGACGGCGAGCACCGAGGCGCGCGAGGCCGCAGGCCTCGCGCGCGCGCCCAACCACTCGTACAGCACCATCCGGCGCACCGGCACGGTGAGGGCCAGCAGCCCGGCGACGCTCAACTCCTCCGCTCCGGCGATCGCGGCGGGTCCCCGCCCGCCGCGCCCCGCGGCCACCGCAGGAACGGCAGCGGCCAGCACGCCGGCGACCACTTCCCGCATCTCGGCGGCTACCTCGGCGGCACGACAGGCTGCGTCCACGGCTCCAGGGAGGGCGGCCTCCCAGGCGGGCAGCACCCTCTCTCTGATGGCCGTGCGCACATAGCCCGGGTAGACGTTCCCGGTATCGCGGGCGAATTCGAGACCGTGCTCCTCGCAGTATGCCGCCGTCTCCTCCCGCCGGCAGCGCAGTAGCGGACGCACCCAAGGCGGGTCGTTCGCGGACATCCCGGCAAAAGCCGGCAGTCCGCCGTAACGGCCCAGCCGGTAGAGCATGGTCTCGACCTGATCGTCGGCCGTGTGCCCAAGGACTATCCGGTCGCACTCCTGTTCGCCCGCCACAGCCAAAGCGGCCTCCCGGCGGGCCTCCCGGGCGGCTTCCTGGACGTTACCGGCCGCCTTGTCGATCGGGCGGTGCACCACGGTGAGACCGGTGGCCAGCTGGGCGCAGGCCCGCACCACCAGGGCCTCGTCGTCGTCGCTCTCGCGGCCACGCAGGTGATGGTTGACGTGCACGCAGTGAAGCCGGGCCGGCCCGCAGGATCCTACCGCTCCGGTCGCCAGCAGGTGGAGCAGGGCCAACGAGTCCTGGCCTCCGGAGACCATGAGCAGAGCACGCGACTCGGCAGGGAAAAGCTGCTCGCGCGCGATCAGCTCCCGGACGCGACAGGCGAGAGAGGGCCGTCCTCGTCTATGCCGCTCGGCAGCCAAGCCCACAGTTGCACGCCCTCCTCTTCCCGCCCGCCGGGCCTGATATTGTACTACCACAACCCGGCGTCCTTGGAACAGGGAGGTCATCCTTGAGCCCCGAAGTCAGTCCCGGGCCGGCAGGCGAGCGCTTTGTCATCGTCTATGGTCCCGAGCTCGCCCTCTATAGTTTCGGCCCCGACCACCCTCTTCAGGCCGACCGCTACGTGCTGACCCTCGCGCTGTTGACCTCGCTCGGCTGGCTCGACGCGCCCGGCATCGAGTTCGAAGCGCCACGGTTCGCCACCCTCTCGGAGCTCCTGGCCGTCCATTCCTACCCGTACATCCAGGCGGTGCAGCAAGGCCAGGCCATCGCCCGGGGCGAGCGGACGCCGGCCGATCTTAGCTTCTACGGACTGGGGACGTCCGACGACCCCCTGTTCGCCAACATGCACGACGCGGCCGCCCTCTACACCGGGGCGACCATCCAGGGCATGAAGGCTCTCTTGGAAGACCGCGCAGTCCATGCCTGGAGTCCGGCGGGCGGCCAGCACCACGCGCACACAGCCGAGGCCTCAGGTTTCTGCATCTACAACGATCCGGCCGCCGCCATAGCCGTCGCCCTGAAGGCCGGGCGCCGCGTAGCGTACGTTGATTTCGACGCCCACCATGGAGACGGAGTGCAGGCCGCCTTCTACGAAGACCCCCGCGTCCTGACGGTCTCCATCCACGAGTCCGGACGCTATCTCTTCCCGGGGACCGGCGAAGTGACCGAGGTGGGCAAGGGAGAAGGGAGGGGCGCCTGCTTGAACATCCCCCTGCCCCCTTTCGCCGGTGACGAGGCCATCATGCATGCCTTCGACCGCGTGATCGAGCCGGCCGTACGGGCATGGGCTCCCGACCTGTTGCTGACGCAGACCGGGGTCGACGCCCATCACGCCGATCCCCTCACGCACCTCGCGGCCACCGTCCGCCTCTACCCCAAGCTGGCGGCCCGTCTGCACGATCTGGCCCACGAGTCGTGCTCGGGTCGGTGGCTCATAATCGGGGGGGGCGGATACGACCCCTGGGACGTGACTCCCAGAGCCTGGACCGCGTTCATCGGTACTCTGCTCGGCCGGCCTGTCAACGATGTGAGGCTGCCGGAGGATTGGCTCCGGGCTTCACGGGCCGCGGGTGGAGACCCGCCACCCGTCCTACTCGAGGACCGATGCCCTGATCACCCCCCGGCGGGTGACAAGGATCTCGGGCCGGTCCTCGACGAGATAGAGCGCACCGCGCTTGCCGAACTGCTCGCCCGCGCCCGGGGCTGAAACTGCCTGACAAGCGCCTCTCGCGCAACTTGCACTCTACTCACGGCTTTGCTTATATTGGCTCGTTCGCCCGTCCCAAAGGAGGAGTACCATGGGTGTTCCGAAAGTCGATCCCGATCTTTGCACCGGGTGTGGTATCTGCGAGGATGTCTGCCCCGATGTTTTCGAGGTCGGCGACGACGGCATCTCCCACGTGATCGACCCCAACGCGTGTGAAGATGCCGGCTGCTGTGAAGAAGCCGCTGACGAGTGCCCGGAAGGCGCGATCAGCATCGAGTAGAAACTCGTTTCAAAATGACGCTCCGCCGCAAGGGACGAGCCGGGCGAGCGCGAGGGGAGGACACAGGGAGCGTGAATAGCAGCGCTATTCGCGCGACTGAGGACGCGCTACCGAGCCGTCCGGTGCGCACTCGGCGGACGCGGCTTCATCTTGAAACAAGTTCTAAGGGCACCGCGGGTGATTCGCGGAGCACCATTCGAACAAGGACTACAGCGCGAGATGCCGTCCCCTCTGGGGGCGGCTTCTCGCGCTTTCTCACGGGAGGCACTGCGTGGACCCTTCCAGAGTCGAACGCATCCCGCCGGGACAGGTCGTCGTCACGGATTTCCCTGTGCTGCATGCCGGGTCAGCGCCCCGGATCGACCGCGCGTCGTGGAGACTGACCGTCTCCGGACTGGTCTCGCCCGGCCTGACGCTCACTTGGGACGGTCTGCTGGCACTGCCCGCGACGGAGCAGGTCTGTGACATCCACTGCGTGACCGGGTGGACCAAACTCGATACCCGCTGGAAGGGCGTGCGCGTCTCCCGTCTGTTCGAGGGTTTAGACATATCACCTGAGGCGCGGCACGCCGTCGCCCTCGCAAACGGCGGTTGGACCACCAACCTACCTCTCGAGGAGTTGCTGAGCGACGACGTTCTCGCAGCCTATGAGTACGACGGGCGCCCCCTTTCCGCCGAGCACGGCGGCCCGGTGCGCCTCCTTGTCCCCCGCCTGTACTTCTGGAAAAGCGCCAAGTGGCTCGAGGGCATCCAGCTCAGCTCCGACCGGCGCCTCGGCTACTGGGAAGTAAGGGGATACCACCCTCTAGGCGATCCGTGGTTGGAGCAGCGTTACTCCTCATGACCCCGTTCACCTTCCCCCGCTGACCACTTCGCCGGTCCCTTCTGCGACGCCCGGTCCTCAACCGCCGCGGAGGATACCCACCGGGTCTGTCGAAAGCCTCCCTTCGAGAAGAAAGGAGCGCCGGCATAGAGCTTCCGACCCTGCTTCGAGTAGCACTGGCGGTCGTCGCGGTGGGATTCATCGCCGCGGCGTTCGTCTTCGTGGTCCGGCCGCCCGATCCGAGCAGGTCCAGACCGAAGCAGGCGCAGACGATGATCGTGGTGCTTCTCGCTCTAGTGACGGTCCTTTCGATCCTACTGGCCCTCATCCCCCCGGCGGGGTCCGATGCCTTTCCCTGGGCCCAGACGATCCTGCTGGCGACCTGCGCCGCGCTGTTCGCCGCCGTCCTTTCCGCGCGCAGGGGACGCAGCGCCGAGACCACCACGTTCGTCGACACCGCCACCGTCGATGCCCTGACCCGCGTGGCCAGCCACCGGGTCTTCCAAGACCGCCTCGCTCACGAATGCGACCGTGCCTACCGGTTCGGAGACACCTTCATGCTTCTGGTTCTCGACCTTGACGATTTCCACCAACTCAACAACCGCCACGGGCACCAGACCGGTGATGGGGTGCTGCTCGACCTGGCCGGCCGGCTGCGTTCCCAACTGCGCGAGATCGACCTGGTGGCGCGTTTCGGAGGCGACCAGTTCGCCATGATCCTCCCCCACACGTTCGAGAAGGGAGGGGTCGAGGTGGCCGAGCGCCTCCGCCAGAGCATCGCGGCCTCGGTGTTCCAGACCGCCAAGGGCGCGGAGATGCGCCTCACCGTCAGCCTGGGCCTGTGTTCCTACCCGGCCGACGGGGCTTCCCCGCCACAACTGGTAGAGGCCGCTCAGAGAGCCCTCGCCTTCGCAAAGGCGCTCGGCGGCAACCAGATCCAGGTCTTCCGGGAGACGCCCGGTAGGGAAACGCCTGACAACGTGGTCTCACTCCCGCACTCCGGCCGGGGCGCCGTCGTCCGCAGCCTCGCGGCCGCGGTCGACATCCGTGACGGCTACACGCACGAGCATTCACGCCTGGTATCGGAGCTCGCCTCGGCCATAGCCCGGCGCATCGGTCTCGCTTCCGGCGACGTGGTCCGTATCGGCGTGGCCGCTCTGCTCCACGATGTCGGCAAGATCGGCGTCCCCGATTCGATCCTCACAAAAGAGGGAAGCCTCTCCCGCGAGGAGTGGGAATGCGTCCGTAGGCACCCCGTACTCGGGAAGCGCATCATGGAGCAGGCGCCGGAGTTGATGGACATCATGCCGCTGGTACTGCACCATCAGGAGCGCTACGACGGCACCGGCTATCCGGAGCGGCTACGGGGTGAGCAGATCCCCCTGGGGGCGCGAATCATAGCCGCCGCCGATGCCTATCATGCCATCCGTTCCGACCGCCCCTATCGCTCCGGCCGCACGCACCGCGAAGCCATGCGCGAGCTCCAGCGCTGCAGTGGCAGCCAGTTCGACCCCCAGGTGGTCAAGGCCCTGCTCGGGGCGCTCGAGACCGACGACGAACTACGCAGTTTACTCCCGACAGCAGGCGAGGCGCCCTTGGCCGCCGCTCCCGCCGCCCGGCCGTCGGTGACCCCCCTGCCCAGCGCGGCCGTGGACCGCGGAGCCTGACGACCCGTCTCGAAGTGCAGTTGCAGCCGCCCGGCACGCCGGGCGGCGCGGTCACCACAAGACGATCCCGGAGTCCTACCCGAAAACCGCCAACCCGAGCGCATGATAGACGAGCACAACGCATAGGATGCCGGCCACGAACAAGGCGGCCTGCAGGACAAGACGGTAGCGCCTCAAGCGCCACACGATCCAGCTCGCCAGCATGACCGCAGCCACCTTGAAGAGGCCGGCCCAGACCGGATCCACCGCCAGCAGAGAACGCATGATGGGATTGGCCTCTTCGCCGCCTGCGGCCAATACGTTGAGAGTCAGGGAAAAATCGGCAAAGTTGAAGACGTTGATAGCGCCGAGCAACACCAACAGCGCGGGCGGATGATCCCGCAGGCCGAGCAGCGCGCTCTGCATCACCCCCGCCCCTTCACCGGACACGCCCGTCCTGCGATCGAAGCCGGTGCGGCGGTCACGGAAAACATACACATGTCGCTGCCGCCGTTCGCAGGCCCGGCGCTCGCACCGAAGGGAAGCGCGCTCCATGAAGTCAGAGTCGTCACCCATGGACTGAGTATAGCGCCCCGGTCGATTCGTTTCACGTCTAGGCTACATGCCGCCCCCCAGGCGACTCTAGGGACGGTGATGCGCCCCGCAGACCCCGGGGCTGCGGACAGCCCGGAGGGCAGCAAACCTCGGGGCGGGTCAGGAGTCCGTCTCCGTCCCAGCGCGATCCAAAGCGCAACCTTCGCGCCCGCGCGAGAGCCGCCGCCATTCCGTCAAGAGGACGGGGGCCGTGAGGATGAGTCCCACGAGCGATACCAACCCCGCGATGCTGATCACGTAGCCAGAGAGATAACCGTACAGCACGGGAGCGACCAGTGTCCCGAGAAGTCCGGCGACCTGGATGGACGTCTGTTCCAGTCCCTGCACGCTACCGAGCCAACGCCGCGGCACCACCTGGACGAGAAAGGCCGCCTTGGCCGGATACGACCAGGCCATTGCGAACCCCTCGATTACGTTCACCACGATGAACAGCGTCAGATTGGTCGTGACACCATACGTGATCCAGGCGAAGGCTGAGACTACGTATCCGGAGAACATCAGCACCCAGCGGTTGTACCGGTCGGCCAGATAGCCCCCCAGGAACGAGAAAAGCATCGGCACGCTGAACGCCACCCAGGTGTACCCGATGAAGCTCATGGACGCTCCCAGGTGGCGCAGCCATAAGCTCCAAAGGACCTCCCAGACACCCATGGCGAAATGACCGGTGAACGCCACCACCAGGAAGGCAGCGACCGGTCGCGTGACCAATCGACGGAACGAAGGATGCGCGACCTTTACCGCCCGCTGCCGCCGGGCATGCTCGGGCTCCTTGACCGCGAACAACAGAACCACGGCGGTGATGGCCGAAAGGGCGCTGCCAAACAGAAAGATCGTGTAGAAGGCCCACTTGCCCTGGCCTCCTCCCAGATTGTAGAGAGGCACCGCCAGGACCGGGCCGGCCACCAGCCCGCCGTTTTGCGCAGTCACCAGCCAACCGTACGCACGACTGCGATTCTCCTCGGTCGACAATTCCGCGACCAGGGCCTGGCTGGCCGGCGTGATGGCCGCCGCCCCCACTCCCTCCAACAGCCGAAAGACGGTGAACCACGCCGGATGCGTAGTCGATATGAAGAGCGCACAGGCCAACGCATAGATGGCAGCACCCGCGACGATCATGGGCTTGCGCCCGATGGAGTCGCTCAGGCGGCCGAGAGGCGCGGCGAACAGCATCGTTCCCACATAGTAGAAGGCGGCCACCACCCCTATCAGCCACACCGAGGCGTGGGCCTGCTCCTGTAGGAACACCGGCAGATAGGGCAGTATGGCTCCGAAACCCGACCAGACCACGAAGCCGGCGGCGCTGATCACGCCCAGTTGGAACCACTGGGTCCGTTCGGGTCCTAGGGGAGCGGCGACGGCCGTTACCGGGCCGTCCTGCCGTCCACGACCGGGTTCACTTGTCACGGAAGTGTTCATGTGGGAACGTTGCAGCAGCCGAGATGATAGAAGAGCGCGCACCGCGCGCGACCGTCAAGGCTACCACGTCGCACGCGGTCCTAAGGTTGGCTGGAGGAGAGATGCCCGAGCATCCGGGACGGGATTTCCAGGAAAAGACGTCCTACCGCAGGGACTCGATGGAGGAGCACGAACCTGATTGGCGGAGCAAACCTCCGCTCTACAAGTTCTACAATCACGCTCCGGTCATCGGTCTCCCCGACCCGGCTCCCGCCCTTGACGAATACCCCGCTCCCGATTTCTTCACGTGCGTAGCCCGTCGGCGGAGCGTGCGTTCGTTCGGGGCGACGCCGATCTCGTTGCTGGAGCTGTCTCGACTTCTGTGGGCCTCGGCGGGCATCACCATGTCATACATAACCCCTCACGGCCAGGACTTCTACCGAGCCGCTCCCACGGCCGGCGCGCTCTATCCCCTCGAGACATATGTGGTGGTCAACAAGGTCGAGGAGCTTGAACCCGGCCTCTATCACTACAGGGTCGCCGGGCTGGACATCTTGGAGCGTCCTATCGCCGAGGGCAGCCACTCGCTGGAGCAGTTGAAGACCGGCGACCTGCGCAGCGAGATCGCCGCCGCGGCGCTCGACCAGCTCATGTGCGCAAAGGCCGGCGCAGTCTTCCTATGGACGGCCGTTTTCGCCCGGTCGGTATGGAAATACAAAGACAGGGCCTACCGTTACGTCTACCTCGACGCAGGCCACATGGCCGCCCACCTGTCGCTCGCGGCGGTGGCCCAGGGCCTCGGTAGTTGCCCCGTCGCCGCCTTCTACGATGACGAGGTCAACGCCCTCCTCGGCGTCGACGGCGACAGCGAAGGCGTCATCTACATGACGGCCGTAGGCCGGCCCAGCCGGCCCTTCAACACCAGGACCGACCTGCGCCACACCGCCCGCCCAAAGGAGTAGCGAGACCCCCCGCCAAGCGGGTCTCGCTCCACGTCCACCTACGTGTCCACGGAACGCCGCTTGCTGACGTACTCGATCTCGGGGGCGTGGCTGTAGCCCACCGCCCGGAAGAACGCCAGGGAGCCCACGTTCGCCGTCTCCACGAGAGCGGCCGTGATCTCGATGCCCCGCGCGGCCAGGCGGGCCTCGACCTCCTCCACGAGCAAGCGGGCGACGCCCTGCCGGCGGTAGGCGGAAGCCACCGCCAAGCGGTTTATCCACCCCTTGCGGCCGTCGTGCGTACCGAAGACCACGCCCGCCAATCGCCCGTCGACCTCCGCGACCAGGAAGACCGCCGTCTCCCGCTCCAACTCTAGGGCGACCTTTTCTGGGCTGTCTCGACCCTGCGGCTTGAACGGCAGGCCCGCCTCCGACCACAGACCTCGAACAGCCTCATAGTCCTCGATCCGCATGTCACGAACCGTCACCGAGGACGCACCTGCACCGGGTGTTGCCTCTCCTGCGCTCGCCATGGAATGCTCCCGCCTTCCCCGCCGTTTCCGTCGTACCATTGTGCGACCACCAGCGATCGTTGGCAAACGCCGCTCCCCAGAGACCAAGCGCAGAGCGAAGCGACCGCGCCGCCGGCTACGAGGCCCGCCGGGCTCCGCCGAAGGCCTTCCGTCTGCGGCCGGCACGGCGGTCGGTCAAGAACTCAGGAATCGAACAACCCTTGGACCCTGATCTGGTCGAAGACCTCTTCGTATTCGATCTCCAGGCGGCCCGCCCACTCATCCAACTGGTTCTGGAACAGATAGTCGTAGGCCGTGCGGAATCGCAGCGTGTTGCCGGAGGAATCGGCGACCATATCCGGACGTATGGGCAGGCGCAGGATGAGATAAAGACCGTCCGGCGACTCGACTATTCCGCTGTGCTCCCCTTCGTCAAGGGCCGCGCAGGCGTTCTCGAACTCCTCCCCCATGGTCCCCGGCGCGAAAAGCCGGCCGTCGGGGTACGCCAAGAGCTCGCGATCCTCGTTGTATTGGTCGACGAGCGAAACGAAGAGCGCCACCGGGTCGGCACTCAGATCCAGCCGGCTGATGAGATCTTGGAGAAGTGCGCGGTTCGCCGCCTTATCCTCCGCGCTCAACTCGGCGCCGTCATCGCCGGTGTCGGGCAGGAATATGTACGTCGCGCACTTGAGACCCACTTCGTCGACATAGGCCGACACCTGCTCGTCGGTGCACTTCTCTCCGTCCTGCCCGTAAAGATCATTGAAAAGGTAAAGAGTGAGGTAGTCGAGCTTCTGCACGTACTTGTAGACGTCCTCGGAGTAGTACATCCCGGCCACGATGCGCAGATACTCGGACTCACTACCATAGATCGAGATGTTCTTCTCCCTTTCCTGCGCGATCTCCGCCAGAACGCCCTCCGAAAGCTCCAGACCCCGCTCGGCCGCCTGGGCCTCGATCGCCCTGCCCTTGGCCGCCTGCAGGGCCGCGCTGGAACGCAGGAACTCCTCGAGCGCCACGCCGTTCTGCTCTACCGACCAGTCGGTGATCTCTTCGAGACCGCGACCGGCCTTGTAGTAATCGGTCACCTGTTTAAGCCAGAATTTGAACTCGGGCCAGTACACGGGACCGCCTTCGATCCTGAGGATGACCGTGCTGGAAGTGGGCCGCCCGGCACCCAGGGAAGAGTCTGCGCCGTCGTCCGGTCCGCAAGCGGGCGAAGACAGGCCCACGAGCCCGACGCCCAAGGCGACGACGAATGCCGCGATCCCCATGAGTCTCTTCATCGGTCCATCCCTTGTATCCCGGTGCGTGGTCCAGAGTGTAGCCCAAACAGGACCGGGAGTCAGGCGGCCGCGCGAGACCCGGTCGCCGCCCAAGCCGGCAAAGGCTATTGCCCCGCCTTCGCAGAGGTGCTACGTTCGGCTCTGACAACCCGGGACTGAGGAGTGAGGATGAAGATCGTCGTCGGCTACGTCATGACGGACGAAAGCAGGGCGGCACTCGAGTGGGCCATCGAGGATTCGCGCCGCCATGGCAGCCACCTTGTGGTGGTCCATTCGATCCGGGGGGGCGGCAGCATAGAAGCCGAGGAGCAGGAGGTGTTGGCCTACCGTAAGGAACTCGACGCCATCGATCGACGCCTTACGAACGAAGGCATCCCCCACACGGTGCGCCGGTTGATCCGCGGCCTATCCCCCGCCGAGGATCTCGTCGCCGTCGTGTCTGAAGAGGAGGCGGACATGATCGTCATCGGGATTCGCCGCAGATCGCGCACCGGCAAGCTGCTGCTGGGAAGTGACGCCTTGGAGATCCTGCTGCTGGCCGACTGTCCGGTGCTGGGGGTCAAGGCCAAGTCTCAGCAGACGGGGTGAGAGGACCGTCCTCCGCGCGGCGCCGTCAAGTCCCAAGCCGCGCCCTACGGTCACCGGGATAACGCCGTCCGCATCCTCGTCAGCGCTTTGGTCAGAAGGGAGCGGCTACACCCGAAGTTGAGCCGGACGAAACCGGGAGCGCCGAACTCGCTCCCATCGGAAAGTCCCACTCCCGCCTCTTCGAAGAATGCGGCCGGATCGGGCAGACCGGCGGCACGGGCGTCGATCCAGGCCAGATACGTAGCCTCGACGTGCGCGACCGCCAACCCGGGCATGGTGGAGATCTCACGCTCGACCAAGTCCCGGTTCACCCGCAGGTAGGCGAGCAGAGCCCGCCGCCAATCGGCCCCCTCCTCGTACGCCGCCTGGGCCGCTACGTAACCGAGCGCATTCACGTGCGGGACGATGCCCTCCATCGCTCCCGCAAACGCCGCCCGCAACGCCGGGTCGCTGATGATCGCGAACGAACACCCGAGCCCCGGCATGTTAAAGGTCTTGCTCGGCGCCATGAGAGTGACAGTCCGGGCCGCGGTCTCTGAAGATAGAGTGGCCACCGGGAGGTGAGATTTGTCCTCGTCGAGCACCAGCCCGGCATGGATCTCGTCAGACCCGATGACCAGGTCGTGACGGCAGGCGACCTCGGCCAGCGCGCAAAGCTCCGTCTCGGACCAGACCCGGCCCACCGGGTTGTGAGGCGAACACAGGAGCAGCAGTCTGCTTCGAGCGGTCAGGGAACGCTCCAGGGCCTCCAGGTCCATCTCCCAGCGGCCGGCGTCCAAGACCAGCGGCACTCTGACGGCCGTGCGGCCGGCCAGCGCCGGCGCCGACATGAAGGGCGGATAGATAGGAGTGTAGGTGGCCACCTGGTCCCCGCGTACGCCCACGGCTCTGCAGAGCACGTTCAGACCCGACACCAACCCGGGGAGCCATACTATCCATTCGCGCGCCACCTCCCAGCCGTAGTCCGAGAAAAGCGAGCGTCGGACGGCCGCTTCCAGCCCGGCAGAAGCGTACGTGTAACCGAACACCCCGTGGGCCACGCGCTCGTGCAGTGCGGCGATGACCGCCGGCGGCGATGGAAAATCCATGTCGGCCACCCACAGGGGGATGATGTCCCGCCCCTCGTACTTGTCCCACTTGTAGCTCGCGGTGCCGCGGCGGTCTACAGGAGTGTCAAAATCAAAGCCGCCGGCGGCGCTCGTCGAGGTGTCCTCGCCGCCCCGGTCATCGCCGCCCCGGTCCTCGCCGCCCCGGTCATCCGTCATGATCAACCCCCACTTCCCACTCCTCATCATTGACGCAGTCGAGCCTTCACACCCGCGACGCCCCGGCCGCCCGACGGTGCGGCCGCCACCGGCCGGCCCGCAGCCCGGCGCATGCCGGGCGGGGGCCGCTTCGTTCGGAAACGAGTTCTTCTTAGTACACGCCGTACTTGTAGGTCCTCGTCGGGACGTCGTTCAGATCCTTCTTGTCGATGAAGGCCACCATGCGTACGATCGACCCGTCGCCCATGTGCCAGCGGGTCGGAAAGGCGCAGACCACGCAGCGTTTGCCGAGCACCTTGTCGACATCGCCGCCTACGTTCTCCCAGGCCGGGATGTTGCGCTTGAGGAAGACCTCATGCACGGGCTCCCACTTGGGATGGTCCACCTTGGCCTTGTGGCCGGGAAAGAAGACGTTCTCATAGAGGTCGATCACCCGCGGGACCAGCGGGCCCGGACCGTGTTCGGCCATGTAGGAGGCACAGGGATGGTCGAGCGCCTGGCAGTCGATGCCGAACCCGGCCGCGCCCTGCGCGACCAGCCACTCTCCGGCGGCCTCAGACAGACCCGGGCTCCACAGAAAGTAGCGGTCGGAGTCGCTGTACAGGCGGTGCCAGCCGGTGACGATGATGGCGTAGTCGCCCGGCTGCAGCTTAGGAGTGCACTGAGCGAGCCTCTCGCTGGTGATCGTCTCCATGGGCGTGCAGGGAACATCCCAGACCACGGCGGGGGCGATGAACTTCTCCAACGGCACCTCGTCGTTGAAGGGGCTCTCCTGGCACACGTGCGCGGGTGCGTCGTAATGGGTGGACACGTGCTGGGGGAACCCGTACATGAGCTGGGTGCGCCGGTTGAACTTGCTCATGTACTGGACCGGGGTGGTGTAGGGCTGGGCGCCCGCCGGCCAGGTGGGCTGGTCGTTGCCCCAGGGATGGGACAGGTCGACCATCGCCATGTCGCTGTTGATGGACCAGGGGCCGGGCTCGTTCTCAGGCGGCGTGGAGTAGTCCAACTGCGGGGTGGTATAGGTCCTGTCGTCGTAGGGCATCTTGTCCAGCGGAAGCGGGTACTCGTGCATGAAGGCTCCTCCTTCTAATTCTTTCTGGGTCTCACTAGGTGCAGCGTCTTCTTCTCGTGCAGATCTTATCTTTCGCGCAGCTACCGCACAGTGTAGCGGCTAGAGGTTCATGCCTCGATCGACCACCAGCCATTGGCCGGTGACGTACCGGGACTCGTCGCCGGCGAAGAAGAGGATGGCGTAGGCCTGGTCGATCACTTCGCTCTCCCCGGCCCAGAACTGATGCTTGGCGCAGATCTCCCGGAACTCCTCATCGAAGGTAGCCAGCTTCTCGGGAGTGTTGGCTTCGGTGGGAGTGGGTCCGGGGTTCACCGAGTTGCAGCGGATGCCCGTGCCCGCGTATTGAAGGGCGATGTTCCTCGTGAGACCGTTCACTCCCGCCTTGGCCGCGGAATAGGAGACGCCGGCGCTCATGTAGATGCCTCCTATGGACGACACGTTCACGATCGACCCCTTGCCCGCCTCGACCATGTGCGGAAGAACCTCGCGGCAGTAATGGAAGACCCCGGTCAGATCGGTGGCGATGACGTCGTTCCACAGCTCCTCTGGGCAACGGATGGCCGGCATGTGCTTGTCGAGGATGCCGGCGTTGTTGACCAGGATGTCGATCTTGCCGAAGATCGCCATGGTCTGGGCCACGACGTTCTTGACGTCCTCGACCTCTCTGACATCGCCGGCGACCGCCAGGGCGCGGCCGCCCTCCTTCTCGATCTTCTCGGCAAGCGCCTCCAACCTGTCCTTACGGCGGGCCGTCAGCACCACCGCGGCGCCCTCCTTGGCGAAGAGCTCCGCCGTACCCGCACCTATCCCGGAGCTGGCCCCGGTGATGATCGCAACCTTTCCGTCCAATCTACCCATCGCTGTCGATCCCCTTTCTGCTCTTTGACGCATGCCCGGTGCCGCGACCGGTGCCGCGACCGGTGCGGTTGCTTCGACCGGCGCCGTCGCCTGCAGCCGCCCGGTCGCTTCAAGCAAGGTGGCCGCCCCAAGCAGTCCGGTCGCTTCAAGCAAGGTGGCCGCCTCGACCGGCGGGGCCGCCCCAACCAGGGTAACCGCCCAAAACGGCGCATCGTTGCACGACACGTGGCTCCGCACGGCCCTCCCGGGTGAGACGGAGCCACGCCAGGCAGGGCGGCCGCCCCTATTAACTCGTTTCAGAATGAAGCAGCGGCCGCCGAGTGCGTGCCGGACGGCACGATGGCGCGTCCTCGGTTGCGTCAATAGCGCCGCTATTCACGCTTCCTGCGTCCTCCTCTCGCATCGGCCCAGCTCGTCCCTTGCGGCGGACCTTCATTTTGAAACGAGTCCTTAGTGGGTGATCCCTTGGTCTGCGAAGCGACCCAAGTTCGCTGGGACAAAGTTACAGGACCGTGGCGAAGGCCACAAGTGCGGCACGGCAGACGGTCGAGCCGGCGCTCCATAGGGGCAAGAGCAGGGGCGACACGGACTGGCGGTCGACACACCCCCTGTTGTAGTCTGAAAATCGCCGGAAGTGTTCCGGGACGCATCTGAGCGTGCCCGCCGCCCTGAAGGAACCTGAACGCCCCAGGCGATCCAGGCGAACGGCCGGCGTGCGCGGCCGGGAGGGCGCGCCCTCATCGTTCGCTTCTCTGGGCGACCCGCGGAGTGGAGGTCGATAATAACGGTGACGTCGGAGAAAGAGCCGCGCGCACTTGAACTGCTCGAGCAGCTGACGCCGGCCGAGAGGCTGCGCCTGCTCTCTGGAGACCAGGAACTCTACAGGGACCTGCTCGGTATGGCCGTCCGCGGATCGACGCCGCCCCTCTACTCAGCCGCGGCGGTCCCTCGGCTCGGTTTGGCCGGCCTCTATTTCGTCGACGGTCCCCGGGGCGTCGCCCGCGGGGTGTCCACCTGCTTTCCGGTGCCGATGGCCCGGGCCGCGAGCTTCGACTACGCACTGGAGGAACGCATAGGCGAGGCCATCGGACGGGAGGCGCGCGCCCACGGCGCCAACATATGCCTGGCTCCCTGCCTCAACCTGCTCCGT
Source organism: Actinomycetes bacterium (assembly GCA_021372435.1). Taxonomy (GTDB): domain Bacteria; phylum Actinomycetota; class Thermoleophilia; order RBG-16-64-13; family RBG-16-64-13; genus RBG-16-64-13. Next base: position 25,723 of record JAJFUK010000139.1, read on the forward strand.
CATCCCGGTTGGGGACGCGCTCAGGAGACCTACGGCGAGGACTCCAAGCACATCGGTGAGATGGGAGCGGCCTTCGTACGGGGTCTGCAGAGACACGTCCTGGGCTGCGCCAAGCACTTCGCCTGCAACAGCATCGAGGAGTCCCGGTTCAAGGTCGACGTGCGCGTCAGTCCCGAGGTGCTCGACCGTATCTACCTCCCGCACTTCAAGCGCGTGGTCGAGGAGGGCGTAGCCTGTGTGATGTCGGCCTACAACTCGCTCAACGGAGAATGGTGCGGCCAGAACCGGTCGCTGCTCACCTCGACCCTCAAGGAGAGGTGGGGGTTCACGGGGTTCGTCGTCAGTGATTGGGTGTTCGGCATCCGTGATGGGGTAGCGGCGATCAACGCCGGGCTCGACTTGGAGATGCCGTGCCGGCTCTTCGTCGACGAGCGGGTAAGGCGGGCAGTAGAACTAGGGGTCGTTCCTCAAGCGCGCATCGATGATGCCGCCCTTCGTTTGATCCGCGCGCAGCTGCGCTTCGCCGCCATCGAAGACGGGCACGACGAGGACTACGGCCCCGCGGTCATCGCCTGCTGCGCGCATCGGGCCCTCGCCAGGGAGGCGGCCACCAAGGGCATCGTCCTGCTGCGTAACGAGGCGGTGACGGTCACTGACGGTTCCCGCCGACCGGCGCTGCCCCTCGAACCTCGGGAAGTCAACAGCGTAGCCGTGATCGGCCGCCTGGCCGCCGTCCCCAATACCGGGGATCACGGCTCGAGCAACGTCACGGCTCCCTACGTGGTGACCCCGCTCGAGGGTCTGCGGGCCGCGCTACAGCCGCTCGGCATCGAAGTGGTGCACGACGACGGGTCTCGCCCGCAGCGGGCGGCGGCGCTCGCGGCGGGCGTCGACGCAGCGATAGTCATCGCCGGCTACGACTACCGTGACGAGGGTGAATACCTCGGCGAGTTCCCTCCGCCGGGTTTCGAGAAGCTCCTTCCGCGGCCGCCCTTCCAGCTTGTCCCCAGGGTCCTGGCGGCCGCCGCGCGCGTGCGCCGCGGCGGCCGCGTCATGCCCGGCGGCGGCGATCGCCGGTCGCTCACCCTCCACGATGACGAGGAGCGGCTCATCCAGGCGGTCGCCGCCGCCAACGCACGCACCGTCGTCGTACTGATGTGCGGTTCGGCCGTCCTGATGGAGGGCTGGCGACACTCGGTGCCGGGGATCCTCATCTTGTGGTATCCGGGCATGGAGGGCGGGCACGCCCTTGCCGACGTCGTCCTCGGCCGCGCGAAGCCCACCGGCCGCCTCCCCTTCGTCATCCCCACCAGTCCCGACCACCTGCCGCCTTTCGACCCCGCCGCCGATACCGTCGAGTACGACGAACTGCACGGGCAGGCCCTCCTCGACCACCTCGGAGTACCGGCCGCCTACCCGTACGGCTTCGGGCTGACGTACAAGGACTGATCGCGCCGGGTATGCGCCAAGGCGTAGACGAGCTCCGGGACATGACCTGTCGCGCATCGGCATGGTGCGCCCGACCGGGCAACGTGAGGCCCACGCCGGCCACGGTCCCTCGACACACGGACAGCTACAGCTGAAAGTATCTTCGGGTGATGTGCTTGTAGTCGCCGTTCTTCTCCAACAACAGGCGATAGACCTTTTCGGCCTCAGGCACGTCGAACACCAGATCCCCCAGTATCTCGCCGTATTGAGGCGTCCCGGACATCCTTCTGAGGTCATCAGGGATGGACACCGCGCTTACTCCGATCTGTGCGCCCAACACGGTGATCAGTTTGATGCTCGTCGCAGATGTGAACGTGCTCGTCCCTTGACCAAAGTACTTGGCCCTGATCTTCACCAACAGGTACTCACCCTTCGGAGCCGGATTGGACGGACTGTAGGCGAGGATCTCCTCAGCGGCGTCCGGTATCGCTTTCACCACATTCACACTCCAATCACCAACCATCGCTCCGTAACTGAGTGGTATGGGACTCTGGAAACTATCCCCCAGCACGGCCGCTTCAGTGGTCGTGGTGGTCGTCGGTGCCACGGTCGTGGTCGTGGAAGCCGGCGCCACCGTCGTGGTCGTGGAAGTCGGCGCGCCGGTCGTCGTTGCGGTAGCGGGCACCGTCAACTTACCAAGCACCTTGTGAAGAACCTCGGCCACTTCGCCCCGGCTCATTCGACCGTAAGGGGTGAGGGCGGCCAGATCGAGTCCGGCTAGAACGCCGTTGTACTCGGCCCGGGCGCTGTTGGCTCCGTGAGTCGCATCAGCCTCCCAGCCTCCTCTGCTGGTCCACCCTGCAGGAGGAGTCGTCAGCAGCCCCGGCCGGACGTCATCCATCATCCTGACCACCATGCTCACCGCCTGATAACGCGTGATGGTGCCGGTGGGGTCGAAGATGGTCGCGCTCCTGCCCTTGGTGATCCCCCGGGCGGCGCACACAGCCACGAAGTTATCAGGGTACAGGTCGGAAGCGCCACTCTTCTCTACATCCGTGAAGGGACAGACGTCGCCTTCCGATACCGAGTAGCCTCCCGCGAGAACGATCATTTTGGCGAACTGTTGGCGGGTGACGGGGTCACCAGGACCAAACGCCCCGCTGGTGTAGCCGGTGATGATACCTCGGGAGGCCAGATCGCAGATGGCCTCGTAGTGCGGGTGCGTGGTAGGGACGTCGGGAAAGTCTCTAGTCGCGGCAGACGCCAGCGACACGACCGAGATACAGAGCGCCAACGCGATCAGGATGCTGACGACCAGATTCACCGCGGTTCGCCGATGCCGGCCCCGCGTGGTCGAGGTACGGACAGCCGACCCCAGATCCATGACGATCACCCCCCAAGAGAGTCTTTTCGACTACTATATCGCTCTGCTGGAGGGGTCTTCGACCCTCTCTCTCGCCGGCAGACTTCGGACCCCTCCGCCGATATCGTCGAATACGACGAGTTTCACGCGCAAGCACTCCTCGACCACCTCGGAGTAGCAGCCGCTTACGGCAGCCTCAATCTCTTCAGTGGATCCTCCGGTGCGGTGGCCGCTATACACGGCAGGCAGCGTCAGCTCGAAGCGGGTCCGTCCCGGCCGGCTTTCGGCCCGAACATGACCGCCGTGTAGTTCCACGGTGGCCTGCACGATGGCCAGCCCCAGTCCGCTGCCCGGGTAGGCGGCCGCGTTGCGACCCCTGTGGAAGCGGCCGAAAAGACCGTCCATGTCCTCCGGCGGGATGCCGATGCCGGTGTCCTCCACCCAGATGAGGGCGCCGCCCGCGGTAGCGGCGGCGCCGATAACCACCCGGCCGCCCCTGGGTGTGAACTTGAGAGCATTGTCCACCAGATTGTCGATGGCCGTGCGTAGCCCGTCCGCGTGGATGCGGGCCGGCACAGGGTCCGAGGGAAGTTCCAGGGAGAACTCGAGGCCGCTTTGCTCGGCCCGCGAGGCGATGGCGTCGGCCATATCGCGGATAAGCGGGACGACGTCCACGACCTGGAGCGATTCGCGCAGGCCCCCTGCTTCCAGCCGCGAGAGGCGTAGGAGATTGCCGGAGAGCCTCTCCAGACGCTCGGCCTGTTGCATCGCCCTGGCGATAAGCTGCTGCTGGTCGGCCGGGCCGGTCTGGGCCTGAGCCAGTTCAAGGTCCGTCTCCAGAGCGGTAAGGGGGGTGCCCAGCTCATGCGCGGCGTCGGCGACAAAGCGCTGCAGGGCGGTCACCGTGTGCTGCATCTGCGCCGCCATAGCGTTGAACGACCCGGCCAGGCTCCCGATCTCGTCGGAGCGCCGGACATCGGCCCTCACAGTGAGGTCGCCCCGGGCCATCTTGTCGCTGGCAGTAGTGATGGCATGGAGCGGTCTTGTCAGATAGCGGCTGCTCACCCACCCGACGACGGCGGCCAGGATCACAGCCACGACGCCGGCCAGCAACCAGCCCACGAGAACGCTGCGTAGAGCAGCCGACCCGTAGGCCGGGGCTTCAGACACACGGATTGTGGCGAGCACTGCGCCGCCGCTGGTAAGCTGCGTCTCGACGGACCGGTCCGAACGGGGCACCCCTGAGGTCTGATCCCCGGAGAGCAGCCCCCCGCCTAGTAGCCCGGGCAACTCGCCGTCATGTTCACGGTCCTTAGGGCGCGAGTCCCCCTCCCCATCCCGCTCGGCCCCGGCCTCGTCCCGTATCGCCAGTCCCGTGGGGTCGATCCCCTGGGGCGAACCTGTATCCACAAGCAAAGAGCCGTCAGGCGCGTATACCTCGATGCGCAATTGAGTCGAGAGGGCGACCGCCTGCGCCTGCCGCACGGCCTCGGCCGTCTTGGAACCGGGCGTCTGGGCAAGACCGGAGCCCGGGCTACCGGTCTGCCCCCCCTCGGCCGCCACCGTGGTCCAGTCGATTCCAGACAGCAGCCGGGCGACTTCGTCTGCGCCGGCTTCCAGGTACGAGACCTCGGAGCGGGCGTAGTAGTTGCCCAGCAGAGGCAGCAAGATCGCCCCCAGGACGACCATGGTGAAGAGGGCCACCCCGGCGAAGCTCAGGACGAGCCGCCTTCCCAGCGACCGGCGCGACACCCGCGCCCGAATGGCGGCCGGCCACCTCATCTCGGGACGGCGAGGCGGTAGCCCAGCCCCGGGACGGTAAGGATGAGGCGGGGCCTGCTCGGATCGGCCTTGATCTTCTCGCGCAGGCGACGCACATGGACGTTGACCGTCTTGTCATCGTAGTACTCGGACGAATGTCCCCATACATTCTCCATGATCTGCCCGCGGCTCAGTACCTGGCCGGGATGTTGGGCCATGAAGACCAACAGCCGGAACTCCGTCGGAGTCAGGTTGATCTGACGCCCGCCCCTGGTCACGCCGGCTCGAGTACGGTCGATGACCAGGTCGGCCACGAAGAGCTGATCGGCATCCACGGCCGAGAATTCTCCGTAGGCGCGCCGCAGCAAAGCCCGCACCCTGGCGATGAGCTCGCGCAGCCTGTACGGCTTGGTGAGATAGTCGTCGGCACCCATCTCGAGACCAAGGACTTTGTCGAGCTCATCGCTCTGGACGGTGAGCATCAGGATGGGCTGGCGCAGTCCCAGGCGGCGCATCTCTTTGCAGAAGTCGAAGCCCGACCCATCGGGAAGGCGGACATCCAGGATGATCAGGCGAGGGGTGCTGTCACGAGCATAGGCGACTCCCCCGGCCCCGGTGGACTGCCAGTGGACGGCGTACCCTTCGCGTCTGAGCCCCTCGGTCAGGCTCTCGGCGATGGCCGGGTCGTCTTCGATCAGGAGGATATCTACGTCGTACGGCATCCTGCTGAGGCTACCACCTCGAAAAGCCACGCGGTAGGGAGCGTCCCCGGCCGGGCCCGAGCCCGGCCGGGGACGAACAAACGAGAGAGTCGAAGATCAGTAGGTGTTGGTCGAAGTGGAGCCGCTGGTGCTGCTGGAGGTCGTGGCGGAATCATCGTCCGATGGATCCCCGTGGCCACCGTGGTGACCGCCTCCGAGGCCATCCTGGACCGAGACCACACTGAACGACTCGTCCACGTAGACCGTCACGTGGGTCCCATCGGCCTTGGTGACGTGGGCTTCGTAGGCGGCGTTGCCGTCCGCGTCGGTCTCCACCCGGTCGATGGTGGCGTCGCTGCCCACCTCGGCCAGCGCCGCGGCCTTCACCTGCTCGGCCGTGGTCCCAGTGAGCAGGGTCTCATCGCTACGCTGCCCGCCGTCGCCCTTGCCGTCGTTGGTCGTGGCTTCGCTGCCGGCGGTTGTGGAGTCGCTCGTCGCACCGGCGACCGCCGTCGAGGTGGCCGCGGCCGAAGTATCCGTCGAGTCCGACCCGGTCGCAGCAAAGGCCGCTGAGCCGATCGACAGCGTCAACGCCAAGGCGGCTACCGGAACCACCCACTTCCTGTTCCGCAGCTTCTTCATCAATGTTCCTCCTTTGTCAAATGGATCCGCAGTATCGGGTTGCCTGACGGAGCCACTATGCATGGAGGAAACGAAGCTGGGGTTAGCAGAGGATTACAGTCTCGTAACCGGGCCGATGGTGCTGAGCCCGCCTGGTCACTCGTCGGCCCATGCTGAGCCCGGGGGCCGGGGGGCGCGACTTTGTCGCGCCCCCC
>JAJFUK010000143.1 GCA_021372435.1 Actinomycetes bacterium
GCTATCGTGGTCGTCATTGTGTTCGTTACGACGGGCCGGACGGTGGTGCCGGTAGTCTCGCAGCAGATCTATCCCATCCACTACGAAGAGGGCATCGCCCGGGTGGCGGAGCGGTACGGTCTCGATCCTTATCTGATAGCGGCCGTTGTCAATACGGAGAGCGGATTCGATCCCGCGGCGGTGTCCCCGGCCGGGGCGGTCGGCCTTATGCAGCTGATGCCCGGTACGGCCGAATGGGTCACAGGGCTGGACGGTTGGCAGGGCGATAGCTCCCCGGACCTGACCGATCCCGACGACAACTTGGAGTTGGGCGCCTGCTACCTGGGCTACCTGACCAAGACGTTCAAAGGGACCGTTCGGTTGGCCTTAGCCGCCTATAACGCGGGCCAGGGCGTGGTGGCAGAATGGACGGCCGCCGCGGGAGGGGAGGATTCGTTCGAGATGTCCGACATCGTCTATGCTGAGACCCGGGCGTTCGTTGAGCGGGTCGAGCACTATCGCGACCTGTACTCCCGCGTCTACCCCGACGCGTTCGCCGGATCCGGAGGTTCGAGTTGAGCAGAGAGGTGAGTCCTGGGGTGAGTCCCTTCCGCCTGAAGGCCGACTATCAGCTGCAGGGTGACCAGCCGCAGGCGGTCTCCGGGCTGGTGGAGGGCCTGCGGCGCGGAGATCGCTTCCAGACCCTGCTCGGCGTCACGGGGTCGGGCAAGACCTTCACCATGGCAAACATCATCGCCCGCGCGGGCAAACCGGCTTTGGTCATGGCTCCCAACAAGACCCTGGCGGCGCAGCTCTGCAACGAGTTCCGCGAGTTCCTTCCCGACAACGCCGTGGAGTACTTCGTCTCCTACTACGACTACTACCAGCCGGAAGCGTACCTGCCGGCCACCGACACCTACATCGAGAAGGACTCCTCCATCAACGAGGAGATCGACCGGCTCCGCCACGCGGCGACCTCCAGCCTGCTCATGCGAAACGACGTGGTCATCGTGGCCTCGGTCTCGTGTATCTACGGACTCGGCTCCCCCCAGGAGTATCTGGGCCAGGTGGTGCTGCTCAAGCAGGGTGACGATGTCGGCCGCGACGAGGTGTTCGCGAAGCTGGTGAGGATCCACTACGAGCGGAACGATGTGGGCTTCGCGCGGGGCAAGTTCCGGGTGCGGGGCGATAGCTTCGAGGTCTGGCCTGCGTATGACGACTACGCGGTGCGGGTGAGCCTCTGGGGCGACCAGGTGGAAGAGATCGTCAAGGTCGACCCTCTGACCCAGGAGATCGTGGACCGCATGCCGGCGGTGGCCATCTATCCGGCTACTCACTTCGTGACTGCGGAGGACGCCATCGAACGCTCGCTGGAGGAGATCTCCGCGGAGCTGGAGCTGCGCGTCGCTGAACTGGAAGCCCAAGGTAAGCAGTTGGAGGCCTTCCGCCTGCGCCGGCGCACCCAGTACGACATGGAGATGCTACGCGAGCTGGGTTACTGCAACGGCATCGAGAACTACTCGCGCATCCTCTCGGGACGGAAGCCGGGGGAGCCTCCCTATACGCTCCTTGATTTCTTTCCTAAGGACTTCCTCGTGTTCATCGACGAGTCACACATGACCGTGCCTCAGCTGCACGGCATGTACGAGGGGGACCGCAGCCGCAAGACCATGCTGGTGGAGCACGGCTTCCGTCTGCCGTCGGCGCTGGACAACCGTCCGCTACGCTTCGACGAGTTCATCCGGCGGGTGCCCCAGATCGTCTTCGTCTCGGCGACGCCGGGGGAATGGGAGGTCTCGGTCTCGACCCAGGTGGTGGAGCAACTCGTGCGACCGACCGGCCTGGTCGACCCGAGAGTGGAGGTGCGACCCACTAGGCACCAGATCGACGACCTCATGAACGAGATCCGCGTGCGCGTGGACAAGGGCCAGCGCACCCTGGTGACCACGCTCACCAAGAAGATGGCCGAAGACCTTACCGACTACCTCGTCGAGATGGGCTTTCGGGTGCGGTATCTGCATTCGGAGGTCGACACCATCGAACGCATCAAGGTAGTACGCGAGCTGCGTCTGGGAGAGGTGGACGTGCTCGTGGGGATCAACCTGCTGCGCGAGGGTCTGGACCTGCCTGAGGTGACGCTGGTCGCCATCCTCGACGCCGACAAGGAAGGTTTCTTGCGGGGGGAGACGGCTCTGATCCAGACCATCGGCCGGGCGGCCCGCAACGTAGAGGGCACGGTCATCATGTACGCCGACAAGCGTACCGCCGCCATGGACAAGGCCATCTCGGAGACCGATCGCCGCCGGGCGGCGCAGGTGGCCTTCAACGCCGAGCACGGCATCGAGCCGCGCACCATCGTGAAGGGCGTCTCCGACATCGCCGAGCTTCTCGGCATCAGCGCGGGCGTGCCGTACAAGGAGCGCCGTAAGACCACCCGGGGCGAGGAGATGTCGGCCGAGGAGTTGGAGCGGCTGATGGCCACCCTCGAGGAGGAGATGTTCGCGGCGGCCGAAGAGCTGCGCTTCGAATACGCGGCCAAGCTGCGGGACGAGATCAAGGACCTGGCGCGTGAGCTTGCCCGAGTGCGAGGCTAGCTCGCCTGGGGCCACCCGGCGCGCGGCCGGCCCACGAGCGGCGGGCGCCACCTCCTTCTGAAACGGGTCTAGTCAAGCCGGACGGACCGCACCTCTTCGAGGTCGGCGATCAGGGCCGTGAGCCTGGCGGAAGTACAGCCGCGAGGGAGCTTCAGGTACAGGTGGATGGTGTCGGTCGCGTCCTCACCCGGTTCTACTGCCATTTCCTTGATGACGATATGGGCCTGTTGCAGCACCCCGACGAGCTGCGCGAGCGGCGCATAGCCGGGCGACCGGAAGTGCACCCGCACCCCCACGGAAGTGCCGATGTGGGGATACAGCAGCCGGTCTTCGATGAGACGCAGCCCGTAGAGGCTGATGACGACCACCGCCGTGGTTATCAACGCCGCGACGAAGAAGCCCTGAGCCGCCAGCAGCCCTACGGCGGCCACGGTCCACAGGCTGGCGGCGGTGGTGAGGCCCCGCACTGAAGCGCCGTAGCGGATGATGGCTCCGGCGCCCAGGAAGCCGATGCCGGTCACTACCTGGGCGGAGATGCGGTTGGGGTCGAAGCCGGTCCCCTCGAGGCCGTAGGACGAGGCCAGGGTGAAGGCGGCCGCTCCGACCGCGACCAGGATATGGGTCCTGAAACCCGCAGTGTGCTCCCGGATCTCACGCTCGAGGCCGATGACGCCCCCGAGTACGGCGGCGATGAGGATGCGTATGAGTACGTCGAAGATGGACATGACCTCATACTAGGGGTGCAAACGCCCGCCGGCAAGGTTGACAAACACTACGCAGGGTTTGATACAGTTCTACTGTGTGCTCTTTTTACGATTCGGGAGGGCCGGGGGGCTACCGACGGAATCAGGAGGAGGGCGTGCAATGAGGAAGGCTTTGATCTGGGGGTTGGTGCTGGTGCTCGCGCTGGCCATGGGGATGGCGGCCTGCGGCGAAGAGGAAGAGACCACCACCACGGCGGCGCCGACCACGGCCACCACGGCGGCGCCGGTAACAACGACCACGGCGCCACCTACTACCGCGGCTCCCGAGACCACGACGACTGCGTCCACCTATGCTCCGGGGAGCTGGAAATTCACGTTCAACAATTTCATGCCGCCGACGAACAAGATCGGGATGGTGTCCGAGATGTGGTGCGCCCAAATCACCGAGCGTACCAACGGGGCCGTCGAGTTCGAGTACCTGCCTGGGGCGTCTCTCACCGCTGCCAACAAGGTATATGACGGCGTTGTGACCGGTATCTCCGACGTGGGTTACTCGTGCTTCACCTACACGCCGGGCGTCTTTCCTATCATGGAGCTTCTCGACTACCCACTCGGCTATCCCCACGGGTACGTGAACACCATGGTGGTGAACGACTTCTACAACCAGTTCAAGCCGGCCGAGCTGGATGACGTGCATGTCTTCTGCCTGTACGCGACCGGCCCGCAGGTGCTCTTCACGACCAACAAGCCGGTGAGGACTCTGGCGGACGTCAAGGGTCTGGTGCTGAGGTCGACCGGCATCGGCGCGGCCATCGCGGGTCTGCTGGGGGCCGAGGGCTACGCGGCCGCGCAGAACGAGGCCTACGAGCTCATGTCCAAAGGGGTCATCGACGGGAGTATCGCTCCCCGCGAGGTCCTCGCCGGTTGGAAGCACGGGGAGGTGGCCAAGTACGTGACCCAGTGCTTCTCCATCGGCTCCATCACGGCCATGTACTTGGTCATGAACAAGGACAAGTGGGCGGAACTTCCGCCGGATATCCAGCAGGTCTTCAATGACGTGAGCCAGGAGTCCATCGAGGCCTTTGCGAAGGTGTCGGCGGCCTACGACTACGATGGCGTGCAGTTCTTCACCTCACTGGGTCAGGGCCGCGAAGTGATCGATCTGTCCGAAGAAGAGGGAGCCGCCTGGAAGGCCGCCGTCCGGCCGATGGTCGACGAGAAGCTGGGCAAGTTGAAAGAGGCCGGTTTCACTGAGGACTACGAAGGGTTCGTGACGAGCAAGATCCAGGAGTGGCTGCCCAAGGCCCCGAGCGAGGCGGACTGCTCTGCCTGGGTCAAAGAGAACATCAAGTCCCCCTCGGCGAAGTAGGGAAAGTGCAGAGGGCTACGCGTACACGCGAACGGTGATCCGCACATAGTGGCAAAAACCAGCATAGAGGCGGAGCGAGAGCTCCGCCTCTATGCCTAGACAGGCATCGTCGAGCGAAGGAGGTCCTATGGAGATGCTGCCTCCCGACCAGGAGCCTCTCCCGATTCGAGGGGCGGGCTCCACCAAAGGCATCCTCACGAAGGTGGACGGCTACGTCACCTGGCTCACCAGGGTCCTCTTCTGGATAGCCGGCGCCGGTCTCGTCGGGATGCTTCTGCTCATCGTGGCTGATGTCATCGGGATCAAGATACTGTCCCGTCCGGTTCCGGGGGGCATCGAGATCGTATCCTTCCTGGCCGTGATCGCGATCGCGTTCGCCGTCGGGTATACGCAGGTGATGCGCGGGCACGTGGCCGTGGACTTCATCGTAGATAGGTTCCCGCGGCGGGTCAAGCTGATCATCGACATGCTCATGGTCTTGTTCGGGGTCTGCCTTTTCGCCACCCTGTCCTACTACAGCTTCAAGTACGCCGGCAAGCTGCGGACTACCGGCGAGGTCTCGATGACCCAGAAGATCCCCTTCTATCCCTTCGTCTATGCGATGGCCGGCTGTTTTGTGGTCACTCTGCTCGTCATGATCATGGATCTCGCGAAATCGATAGCAAAGGCGGCTCAGCAATGGACCCGGTGACGGTAGGGATCATCGGCATCGTCGTTCTCATCGTCATCTTCCTGCTCGGGATGCCCGTGGCCTTCACCATGGCCTTCATGGGCACCATCGGGTTCATGGTCGTGAAGGGCGCCGATGCCGGGCTGGGCATACTGGCGCGCGATTTCTGGGATACCTGGTCGAGCTACAGCCTGACGGTCATCCCTATGTTCGTCTTCATGGGCTCGGTGGCTTTCTATGCGGGCATGAGCGGCAGGCTGTACGACGGTGCCTACACCCTGTTCGGCCGGATGCGCGGGGGACTGGCCCTGGCCACGGTGGTAGCGACCGCCGGGTTCTCGGCCATCTGTGGCTCCACCAACGCCACTGCGGCGGCCATGGGCAAGGTCGCCATACCGGAGATGCGCCGCCACGGGTACGATCCCGGTCTGGCCTGCGGGTGCATGGCCGCCGCCGGCAGCCTGGGGGTCATGATCCCGCCCAGCACCATCTTCATTATCTACGGGATCCTCTCCGAGCAGTCGATCGGCAAGCTCTTCATCGCCGGGGTGGTGCCCGGTCTGATCTTGGCTTTTCTGTTCTGCTTGGTGGTCTATGCGTGGGCCATGTTCAATCCGACCTCCGCTCCGGCCGGGGGCTCGACCACCCTCAAACAAAAGCTCATGGGCCTCACCGGTCTCTTGGAGATGGTCTTCCTCTTCGCCTTGGTGCTGGGCGGCCTCTTCGCCGGTCTCTTCAGCCCCACCCAGGCCGCCGGCGTGGGTACGGCGGCCGCCATCGTCATCGGGCTGATCCGGAGGACGCTCAATCTGCGAAAGTTCTGGCTGTCCATCAAGGACACCCTGCTCATCAGCGCCATGATCATGACCATCGTGGCCGGGGCCACCGTCTTCGGTCATTTCATGGCGGTCACGGGGATACCGAGCGCCGCCGCCGACTTCCTCGGCGGGTTGCCGGTGCCGCCTATAGTCGTCATGATCCTGATTCTGGTGATGTACTTGGTGGCCGGCATGTTCATGGATTCCCTAGCCATGGTCACGCTCACCGTACCCATCCTCTATCCCACGGTCATGCGCCTGGGCTTCGACCCCATCTGGTTCGGGGTCATCATCGTCCTGGTGGTGGAGATGGGGGTCATCACTCCCCCCGTGGGCATAAATGTCTACATCATAAAAGGGGTCGCGCCCGACGTGCCTATGGGGCAGATGTTCAGAGGGGCCAGCCTGTTCCTCGTCGGCATGATCGTCCTGGCTGCGCTGCTCTTGATCTTCCCGATACTGGCTACCTGGCTGCCGAGCTTCGCGACCTACTGATACCTCGCCTCAGAGCGAAGTCGTGGCCGCTGGGTGCTGAGACCGCCCAATAGGGCGGCGCGCACGGCTGCCGGACGGGTAACAACGGGCATCGGGGCGGCATGGTGCGCCGCCTCGGTCACGTAGGTAGTGCTCCCACAAGGGCTGTGTGCCTTCCAATCTCGCCTGCCCGGTGCTCTTGGCGCAATGCAACGACGGCTGGAATAATGGTCGAGCAGAGACGGAGGGCAGAGCCGTCCGGAGGACGGGTTCAGACAGGCTCAGAGACGCGGGGACGACAGGGGAAGGACGACAGGATGGCGGGCAACAGGTTGCTGAGAGACGAAGATGCGTCACCGGAACGCGATGGGCAAGCGTGGGACAAGGACGCAGGGAGCGTCCGCACCGGGACTACGCGCGCCGCCGCGGGCGAGGCATCAGGCCGGCAGGTGCGCTCCTCCGGCGGCCGGGGCTTCGTGTCTCAGCAGCCTAAGTACGACCCCGAGCAGATCGAGACCAAGTGGCAGAAGGTCTGGGAAGATCGGCAGACCTTCCTGGTGCCCAACCCTGCGCCCGGCACAGCCCCGGGCGGCAAGGGCTCCGACGCCACCTACGTCCTCGAGATGTTCCCCTACCCGTCGGGCAGCGCCCACATGGGCCACGTCAAGAACTACACCATGGGCGACGTCATCGCCCGCTTCCGCCGCCATCAAGGCCGGCGGGTGCTCCATCCCATGGGCTACGACGCCTTCGGTCTGAACTCGGAGAACATGGCCATCAAGACC
>JAJFUK010000144.1 GCA_021372435.1 Actinomycetes bacterium
GCGCGCGGGTTCTCCGCCGCGACCGTTCGATCACACCGCGTGCCGCCCCGGACCTCGGGTCACATCACCGTCACTGGACGAACTCGAAGGTGATCTTGCCGTCCTTGTAGGTCGACATGAGCAGCGGCTTCTTGCCACAGTGATTGTTGCCGTACACTTCTGGATGAGAACCCCACTCGCCCGGTCCATAGATACTGTCGAAGGTCTTCATCGGGCCGGTGTCGATCGCCGCTACGACCTTCTCCGTGTCGACGCTCTGCGCCACCTCCATAGCCTGCAGCAGGATGGTGAAAGCGTCGAGCAGGTGAAGGCTGTCCATCTCCCAGCTGGTCCCCTGTGCTTTGACAAGCGAGCCGAGCTCCTTGACGAGAGGGAGCATCTGGTCGCTGGTGACGTCGGGAGCCGCGTTGAGGATGTCGGTGGCGTATTCCGGCTTGACCATGGCGTTCACGATGTTGGGGTCGCCGGCTGTGCAAGGCGCGAAGATGGGGCCTGTGAAGCCGAGCTCACGCGACTGGTTGATGATCGCGGACGTCCACGGAGGGATGCCGTAGACGACGTCGATAGCGTCCGGCTTCGTCGCGAGGGCCTTGTTCAGAATGGGGTAGTAGTCTTCGGTGCCGATGGGATAGAGCTCGTAGTACGCCTCTTCCAACCCATGGGCCGCTATAGCGGCCTTAAGGAGCTCTATGTATGTTGCGCCGCCTGGATCGTCGGGAGCGATTATCGCGACCTTCTTCACGTTCGGGTACTTGGTAAGGGCGTAATCATAGAAGGGTGAGATGTTCTCCACGCCCGAGTTGGCAAAGAACATGAACGGGTTGTCCGGGTTGACCTCTATCGCCCCTGCTCCGAACGACTTTATGCGGATGATCTTGTTTTCCTCACAGAGTTGGGCGATGGCCAGGTTGTTCGGCATGAACATCGGGGCATAGAGGTGCTTGACCCCGTCTTGGATGATCTTGTTGATGGCCGTCATCGCGCCTTCAGTCGTCGACTGGTCGTCGTATGCGACGATCCCGATGTCGTACTTCGTGTCGCCTATCACCAGGCCACCTTTTGAATTCAGCAGTTCCTCAGTGGGACCGACGGCGTCATAGATGGCCTTGAATCCCGGGGCCATCACACCGCTGACCGAGGTGATGACACCGAACGTAAGCGTCTCGGTCTTGGTCGGGCCCGCTGCCGTCGTGTCGGGGCCGGGCGCCGCCGTTGTGTCACTGCTCGGAGCGGCAGTGGTCGTCGGCCCCGCGGTGGTAGTGGGCGCGGCCGTGGTCGTCGCGGGTTCCTCTCCCCCACAGGCCGCCGCCAGCAACGCGATGACCATAAGAACGATAAGGAGCCCTCCTAGGAGAAACCTCTTCTTCATTGAACCTCTCTCTTTCCCGTCGGGCTGTGAGCCCGTGTCCTTTCCCTGACTGCCTCGAAGCGCATCGCGGATCTCGCTTCACGCTCACCGTCCCCTTGAAAAACCGTGCCAGGATCTGTCGATACCTACCCCCTCCCGGGCCGCGCCGTGGTATGGGAACACGATCTCTTGCAGCCTCCCCCGGCGGGATGAACATACTCGTGTGGCACCACGGGCCGTTCTGTAGACAGAACAACGTTCAGAAAAGCCGCTGCCACGCAGCTTACGACGACTTCTTTCTCTTGTCAAATTCTTGCCAAATGCCCGCGGCCGGACATGCTCTGGCGTAAGCGCGCGTGCGGCGCCTGCCTGTGGTGCGCGGGCGCGCTCCGGGGAGCGGCCGGCCGTTCGTGGCACAATGTCCGCAAGCACACCTCGGTGCGAGACCAAGAAGGAGTATCGGATGACTCAGAGATTCGCGGGTAGGGTGGCGCTGGTGACCGGAGCGGCCACGGGGATCGGCAGGGCCGGAGCCCGGCTTTTCGCGAGAGAAGGCGCGAAGGTCCTCGTGTCGACCGGCAGCAACATGGCGGGCGTCGAAGAGACGGTGAGACTGATCAAGGAGGCTGGGGGGGAGGCCTCGTTCGTGCAGTGTGACGTCTCTCAGGAGACACAGGTGCGGGCCCTGGTGGAAACGTGCGTCGGCTGCTACGGACGTCTCGACTATGCCTTCAACAACGCCGGCATCGGCCCGGACGGGGTCCGCGTGCCGGTACTGAACATCATCGATACCCCGGAGGACATCTGGGACCGGACTGTCGACGTCAATCTCAAGGGTGTCTTCCTTTGCCTCAAGTACGAGATGAGGCAGATGATCGACCAGAAGTACGGCGCCATCGTCAACACGTCGTCGGTGGGAGCGGTCAAGCCGGTACCTGGATTCGTCGCCTACACTGCCAGCAAGGCCGGTCTGAACGGCATCACCAAGACTGCCGCGTTGGAGGGCGCCGCGCACAACGTCCGCGTGAACACGATCATGCCGGGACCCACGCAGAACACGCTGCTGCACGAGTACCTCACCGGCGCCGAGCCCGGCAAGCGGGCTGAGATGGAGAGCATCATCCCCCTCCATCGCATCGCCGACCCGGAAGACATGGCCGAAGCGGTCGTCTGGCTCTGCTCCGACGTCGCCTCTTTCATCACCGGCCAGTGCCTGCCCATCGACGGAGGGATGACCGCCGGTTAGCCGGGATGACCGCCGGTTGATGCGGATGGACGAGGAGTCAGGGATGACAGAAACAAGCGCTCGTAGCAAGGACGTGGTCTCGCGCTTCTATGAAGACGTCTTCATCCGGCACGACCTGAGCTGGCTTGACGACTATATGCGGGACGACTACATCCAGCACAACCAGGACTGTCCTCAGGGCAAGGCCGGCTTCGTCGAATTCTTCGTCACGATCTTTCGGGCGGTCCCGGATTTCAGCTACACGCTCAAGAAGATGGTGGCCGAAGACGACATCGTCATGGCCTTCAGTACCACCACAGGTACGCACACGGGCGCCGCCTGGCTGGGTAAGGCGGCCACGGGCAACAGGCTGGAGTACGATGTGGTCGACATCTTCCGGGTGCAGGACGGAAAGATCGCCGAACACTGGGACGTGGCCGACACGTTCACCTTTTTCTCACAACTGGGGGTGGCTGAAGAGCGCCTGAAAGGCTGAGCCGCGGACGCCCGCCGTCGGGCTGTGCTCCCCCGCACCTGGGAGCACGTGCGCAAGGTGCCGAGGAGGCTGCGCGTGTTGCTGTGCTCCCCCGCACCTGGGAGCACGGCCCCTGGGTCAGGTCAGGGTTCCGTGCTGACCTTAGCCGAGGGCGGTAGGTGGCGTCTCTCGCGGATGAACAGGGTGCACACCAGCGCCAGCGCGGCCAGACCGGCCGAGATGGCGAAGGCGAGATCATAGTCGCCGGTCACATCGAAGATCACACCGCCGAGGTACGACCACAATCCGCCTCCCATCATATGGACGGTGTTGATGAAGCCCGAGATGAACCCGATGTGGGTCACCCCGTACAGGGCCCCGACAAGCGTGGTGGTGAGAGGCGCCGTCACAAGCAACGTGAGGCCGAAGCCCAGGGAGAAGACCCAAAAAGGCGCTGTTCCCTTGAACCGCAGGAGTACTGCGAACAGAACCACCCTCAGAGCGAAGGTGACCACGATAGGGAGCTTGTTGCCGATGGCATCAGCGGCAGGGCCGGCGAGAAGGATCCCGCCGAGGCTCAATAGGCCGAGCCAGGCGAGCATGTCGGCGGCGACCGCGTTAGAGATGCCGTAGTCGGTGACCATGGGCACCAAATGGGTGGTTATCAGGGAGTCGGCGCCTCCGCACACGAACATGGCGATGGTGAACAGCCATAGCGACCGGGTGCGCATAGCTTCGGAGAGGGTGAGGTCGTGCGTCCCGGCGGGCGGGCGCGCCGCCCTAGGAGTGGCGCCTTTACGGCCCGCCGCCTGCTCGCCATCGCGCCCCGTGTAGGTCCTCAGGCCGAACTTCTCAGGGTCGCCGCGGATCACCCCGAACACGAGGGCGAGGCTCACCACCAAGGTGATGGCCGCGATCCACAAGCTCGTGGTCCTCCAGCCGGAGATAGCGATCATGTCTGAGAAGACCGGGATGAGGAAGAACTGACCGAAGCAGCTGCCGGCCATCGCCAGGCTCACGGCCAGGCCTCTGCGTTTCTCGAACCAGTTGCCGATGATCGAGCCGAAGATGGGGATGGTGGTGCCGCCCATGCCGGCGGCATTGAGCACGCCGAAGTAGAGCAGGAATTCCCAGAGCGAGTCCATGGTGGCCATGAGCGCGTAGCCGGCCGAGAAAAGGACGGTCGAACCTGCGATCACCCATTTGGGGCCGTAGCGGTCGTAGAGACGGCCGGCGATGATCACTGCCACCGCATACACGGCCATGTTCAAGAAGACGGCCGACGATATCTCGCCCCGGCTCCAACCGAACTCGGCGCCCACCGGTTTCACCATGACGCCAATGATGAACCGGGCCCCCGCGTTCAAGAACAGGATCACGAACGAGGCGGCGAGTACGTACCAGCCGTAGAACAGGCGCGGTGTGCGGGTCGTGTGGCTCATGCGGGCATCCGCTGGATTCTATCGCACAAGGCCCGCCGGGTCTTCAGGTCAGGGGGGAAGATAGATCCTGCAGCCAGCCGGGCAGGTAACGCGCGTTGGGGTCATCCGGCGCGGGTTTCACTCTCCGTCTAAAGCAGGCTGCCCTTAAGGTCGATAAACACTCCGCGATCGTAGCCCAACTACTCGCTTCAACACGGAGCAAGACCGGTCGGGCCACGGCGGACGAGTGCGGGGCAAGAACGCAGGAAGCACTGGTGGCGGCGCTGCCGGCGCGACGGAGATGCCGCACGGTGCCGTCCGGGGGCGGAGCCGGCTGTCGTGCGTTCACTTTGGGTCGAGTTCTAAGGAGACCTTTGAACCTGTCAAAGTCCCAATGCCGGTGGCGGTCGCCGTCACCATCCGCGGTCCGTCCGGCGGTCGAGGCCCTTGGAGTCCGAGAAGACTCGCTGCTTCCCGCCTTCAGATGGCGGGCTCCTCCCTGCTC
This sequence comes from Actinomycetes bacterium, assembly GCA_021372435.1. Taxonomy (GTDB): domain Bacteria; phylum Actinomycetota; class Thermoleophilia; order RBG-16-64-13; family RBG-16-64-13; genus RBG-16-64-13. Next base: position 4,975 of record JAJFUK010000144.1, read on the forward strand.
TTCGTTCAGTTCCTGTGATCCTAACCCCGCAAGGAGGTCCTGACGATGACTCGGAAGCGCAGGGTGGCTCTGCTACTTGTCCCCATACTTGTGCTCGTGTTGGTGCTCGCGTTGTCGGCCGTCGGTGTAGCAGGAGCCGGAGGCAGCGGTAACGGTAACGGCAATGCCAACGGCAGTGTTAACTCCGTCGGCAACAACGGTAACGGGAACGGCAACGGCAAGAAGGCCGGCGATGAGACTACTGCCACTACCGCCGCCGTCGACAAAGGCAACAACGGAAAGGGTGTCATCCACACTATCTACACCGCCCCGGACGGGACCGTCTACAACGCCATCTATCACGTGAACACGGGCGTACTGACGGTCACGGGAGCGATCTACCCGCAGTCGGGACCGCTGAAGTTCTATCCCGATTGCGGTCCTCTGAAGTAGGGGTGCGGGCCCACCGAGAGCATGAAGGAACCAAGTGACGTCCTGGGCCGAAGCGCGCCTTGTCGGCGCGCTTCGGCCCTCTATCTCGACACCACGTGGAAGCAGGTGGTCGCGCTCGGACTGCCGATGCTGCTTCTGCTCTGGGCCTGCTACGCCGATGGAGCCTTCCTCGAGCCTGCCAGGATGATCACGGCCGCGGCCGCTCCGGGGCTTGGTCTCGTGTGGACGGTCGTACACCGGCGCGGCAAGGCAGACCGGACTGCATGCGAACGTCCCCGGTGGGGTGCGGCCGAAGCGCTGCTTCTGTCCGTGGCGGGACTGGGAGCGCTGTCTACCCTGTGGAGTCTCGATTGGCCGGCGAGTCTGCAGGAGGCCGGTCTCCTGGCCGGCGCCGTATTCTACCTGCGGTTGGGGCGCAACCTAGGCCGCTCGCCGTCGGCGCGCTCTTCGGTGCTCTTGTTGGTGAGCGAAGTCGGAGTGTTGTTGTCTCTGCTGTCGATCGTCGGCTACGCTCGACACCTCTCGTGGCTGACGCAGGATCTCGGCGGCAAGATCCTTCCTACAGGCACCTTCGGCTACGCCAATGCGCTGGCCGGGTTCCTCTTCTTGAGCTTGGCTGCAACGGTCGCGCTGTTCACGGATCCCGGCGGCCTCCGCTTGGGAACGCGTGTCGAGTCCGCGAGCGGGCGCTCACAATCGCGCCCCGCGCTGTTCGCAGCGGCCGTCATCCTCCAAGTGGCTGCAATCGTGCTTACTCAGTCTAGGGCGGCTGCAGCCGTCGCCGTGCTGCTGCCTCTGCTGGTGGCCGGCGTAAGGTTCGTGGGCGACCCGCGCCGCGGAGTGAAGAGGTGGCTCGTCGTGGGGCTTGTCCTGCTATTCGTGGGCGTGGTCGTGGCCCTCGGGGTCGTATTCTGGGAGAGGCTCCGGCCCTACCTATCTACCGCTGATACCTTTCGTCTGCAGACCTGGCGCGCGGGTCTGCAGGCGACCGGGCAGAGCCCTATCCTAGGCCACGGTCTGGGCACCTTCTACTTGGCCTACGCCCCTTTCAAACCCGGCGGACAGACCACCTACGCGCACAACATCCTCGTTCAGTACTTGGTGGAATTGGGGGTAGTCGGCGCCGCCCTCATCGCCGCTTTCCTTGCGGTGGCCGTCCTCCGTCCCTTGAAGACGTTCCTCGGCCCACTGACGAGTCCCCGATTCCCGCTGCTACTTGGTCTGCAGGCGTTCGTCACTCATAACCTGGTAGACCTGACTTGGTACTTCCCGGCGCTGCTCTTGACCTTTTCCCTCTTGCTCGGGGTGATGTCCTCCTATCCGTCCGACTTCCGGAACCGGATGCGCCCGGATCATGTCAGACAGCACGTTGGACGCATACAGGGAAGGAGCAGGAAATGGCCAAGCGCTATGCTGGGACGATAGTGATAGTGATCCTCCTCGCGGCTTTTGCCCTATGCGTCGGTCTTGCCTCACCGGCCTCTGCCGCTCGGTGGAACGACCTCGACGAAGCCACGGTCGGGCTCTACGGTGTGTCACTCGACGGAGTGTCGCGGCTCTCGAGCGGCTTCCCGGATGAGACCTGGCGACCCTGGCAAAGCATCAGCCGGGCCCAGTTCGCAAAGATGGCCGCGACCGCCTTTGCCCTTGAACCGGCCGCTCCTGAACGACCTACCTTCTCGGACGTCGATGCCGCCGATGACTACTATCCGTACATCGAAGCCGTGTCCTCGGCCGGCTTGGTGAAAGGAGTAGGCGGGAGCAGGTTCGACCCCATGGCTACCCTGACCCGTGAGCAGGCGGTCGCCGTAGTAGCCCGCCACACGGCGGTGGACAGGGGCTACGACCTCGCGGGCCTGAGTGAAGAGGAGATCTCCGTCGTTCTGGGGGGTTTTCGCGACGGGACCTCGGTGAGCCCCGGTCTGCGCGCTGAGCTGGCCTTCGCGGTCGCCAACGGCATAGTGCTGGGCACGGGCGACCGTTGCCTCGTACCGCAGTCGCCGATGACCCGCATCGGAGCGGCGGCGATCCTCATCAGGGCGACGCAGCCGACCCCCTATGTTCTCGATGAGAACGACGACGGCGCCACCGTGACCCTCGAGGTCGGTGACATCTTGAAGGTGGCGCTCAGAGGCAATCCGACCACCGGGTACAGTTGGACGGTGACTCAGAGCGACGAAGCGGCCGCCATCCTGGAGTCGGTCGGCGGCCCCTACTACGTCCCCGACACCGGTCTCATCGGCTCTGGTGGAGTCTTCACCTTTGTGTTCAAGGCGGTGTCGCCTGGGGAGGCCACTCTCAGCTTGGCGTATTCACGGCCCTGGGAGGACGTCCCACCGTCGGAGACCTTCTCGGTGACCGTGCTGGTCCAAGCAGGCCCGGTCGACGGCGCGATTGTGCTGGACGGTACCTCCTGGAGGCTCCAGGCCTGGCCGGTTAGCGCGCTCGATGCCAGGGATTTCGAGATCACCGCTTCGTTCGAAGATGGCCGCGTAGGGGGGAAGGCGGCGGTCAACCTCTATTCCGCGCCGTACACAGCCGACGCCGGGGGCGCCTTTGGAGTCGGCGAGATCGTCAGCACCAAGATGGCCGGACCGGAAGCAGCCATGCGGGCAGAGAGCTGGTACTTTGAACTTCTGAGACAGGCCTGCTCGTACCGACTGGATGCCGACGGCCTGACGCTCTTCGGCGAGGACGGGGCCGAACTCCTGAGGTTCGTCGCGACGGCCGAGTAGCAAACGGCAGAGTAGCGGGGCAGTGGCCCGTACCGGGGGAGTGGCCCGTACCGGGTTCGAACCGGTGATCTCCGCCTTGAGAGGGCGGTGTCCTAACCGCTAGACGAACGGGCCATGTTGGCTGCCCGGCAAGGATTCGAACCTCGACTAACTGGTCCAGAGCCAGTCGTGCTGCCGTTACACCACCGGGCAAAGCGCGAGCAAGTTTACCATCGCGGGCGTGCTTCGGCGTCATCTGTCGCGTCTTGCCCGTGGGGCCGGCGGGGCTGCATGCCGCGGTTGCCGCGGCCCCCGGAGCGTTACTCCCCGCTCTGCCTGCTTTGGATCCTGGCCCAGGTGTCCTTCAACGTCACCGTGCGGTTGAAGACGGGGGCGCCGGGGCGGCAATCCTCGCTGTCGACGCAGAAATAGCCGAGCCGCTCGAACTGATAGCAGGACCCCGGGACCGGAGCCGCCAACGACGGCTCGAGCCTGCAGCCCTGCAGCACCTCCAACGATCGCTCGTTGAGGCTCTGCGTGAAGTCGAGGCCCTCGGGCGTGCTGTCGGGATCCTTGACCGTGAAGAGCGTGTCGTACAGCCGCACTTCGGCATCCACGGCGTGGGCGGCTGATACCCAGTGGAGGGTGGACTTGACCTTGCGGCCGTCGGGTGCATCGCCGCCGCGGGTGGCCGGATCGTAGACCGCCCGCACCTCGACCACCTCGCCCGTTTCAGGGTCCTTTACTACGCCGGTGCAGGTGATCAGGTAGGCGTAGCGCAGCCGCACCTCTACTCCCGGGCTGAGACGGTGGTACTTCGGGGGCGGCACCTCGCGAAAGTCGTCGCGCTCTATGTAGATGACACGGGAGAACGGCACCCGGCGGGTTCCCATCGAAGCATCCTCAGGGTTGTTGACGGCCGTCATCTCCTCGACCCGTCCTTCGGGATAGTTCTCGATGACCACCCGGAGTGGCCGCAGCACCGCCATGACACGTGGCGCCCGGCGGTTGAGGTCCTCACGGACGCAGTGCTCCAGCAACTCGAGTTGGACCATGTTCTCGCGTTTCGCCACTCCGATACGGTCGCAGAAGTCACGGATGGCCTCCGCGGGATAACCGCGCCGCCGCATCCCCGAGATGGTCGGCATGCGCGGGTCGTCCCAGCCTCTCACGTGCCCTTCTTGGACGAGCCGGAGGAGCCTGCGCTTGCTCATGATCGTGTAGGTGACGTTGAGCCGGGCGAACTCGCGCTGGCGGGGATGAACCCGGGGCAGATCGAGGGCCTGGAGGATCCATTCGTAGAGAGGCCGGTGCACTTCGAACTCGAGGGTGCAGATACTGTGGGTGATGCCCTCCACGTAGTCGCTCAAGCCGTGGGCGAAGTCGTACATCGGGTAGATGCACCACCGGTCACCCGTATGATGGTGCGAGGCATGGCGGATACGGTAAAGCACAGGGTCGCGCAGCCAGACGTTGGGAGCGCTCATGTCGATCTTGGCGCGCAGGGTCCGGGCTCCGTCGGGGAATTCGCCCTCCCGCATGCGCCGGAACAGGTCGAGGTTCTCGGCCACCGGGCGATTCCGGTAAAGACTCTCCCGGCCCGGGCGATCGGGCGCACCCCGCATCCGGTCGACCTCCTCAGGGGTGTGGTCGCAGACGTAGGCCTTGCCCTTGCGGATCAACTGGAGAGCGAACTGGTAGAGCGCCTCAAAGTAGTCGGAAGCGTAGAAGGGCTCCAGCGGCTGGCCCTGGCTCTCGAAGGGCATGACCGCCGCGAGAAAGTAATCGTCGCGGCCGTCGACGTTGACCTTCTCGGGCAGGCTCCCGACCGGCTTCAAACCCAGACAGTGGTCGGCCCAGCCCGCGATGAGCCACTTGACGTCCGCGGTGATGGAATCGACGTATTCGACATCCTCCTTGGCGGGGTTGGTGTCGTCCATGCGGAGATTGCACCGGCCGCTGAACTGCCGGGCGATGCCGAAGTTGAGGCAGATGGACTTGGCATGGCCGATGTGTAGATAGCCGTTGGGCTCCGGCGGGAACCGGGTCACCACTTCGCTGATGCGGCCCTCGGCCAAGTCCTGTTGGACGAGTTCCCGGAGGAAGTCCTGGCGTTCGGCCGTAGGCCGGTCATCTTGCTCCGGCCGGCTGCTTTTCGCGTTAGGCTCCTCCATTGGTCTCCTGTGTTCGACGCACATCGCCCGTACCGATCTTTGATCCAGGGGATCAAGGCCCCTTTGTCTCACACGTCTTTGAGCGCGTCAAGCCCGCGCCGGCCCCGCCCGTTCAACCGGCCAGCGACTGCGCGGCCTTGAGCCGGCCCAGCGTCCGCTCCCTGCCGAGCAGGGCGATCGACTCGAACAAAGGCAGAGAGACCATCGATCCCGACACGGCCACGCGGATCGTCTGGAAGACCTGCTTGGGTTTGATCCGCAGCGTCTCGGGCAGCGATCGGAGGGACGTCTCGATCGCCTCGGCCGTCCACCTGTCGAGCGGGGCAAGTACCTGGGCCGCCGCTCTGAGCACGTCTCCCGCGCCTCTCACGGCGAGGGTCTTCTCTGCCGCTGCCGGGTCGATGACGACCTCGTCACTGAACAGGTACCGCACCATGGGCACGACCTCCGTCAGGCGGGTGAGCCGCTCGGCGACGAGCGACGCGAGTAGACGGTACCAATCGGGCCGGGCTTGGAGGTCGCCCGCCGGGGCGAGCCCCGCCTTTTCGATCCACGGGAACATCCGGATCGCGAGCCGGTCCGGTCCCAGCTCCCTTATGTACACGCTGTTCATCCAGGCGAGTTTGTCGAAATCGAAGATGGCCGGGTTTCTTGAGATCCGCTCCAGGGAGAAGTTCGCCTTCAAGACCTCGGGGGGGATGATGGTCGTCTCGCCGTCGAGCGACCAGCCGAGCAATGCCAGGTAGTTGAGCAGGGCCTCAGGTAGGTATCCCTGGTCGCGAAAGGCCTCGACCGAGGTCGCCCCGTGCCGCTTCGAGAGCTTCTTGCCGTCGGCTCCCCAGATCATCGAGAGGTGGGCGAACCTGGGCACAGGACGGCCGAGCGCCTCGTACACCAGGATCTGACGCGGGGTGTTGGAGAGGTGGTCGTCGCCTCTGATGACGTGAGTTATCTTCATGTCCGCGTCGTCGACCACAGTGGCGAAGTTGTAGGTGGGGGTGCCGTCTTGCCGGACGAGCACGTAGTCGTCCATGGCACCGGCCGGAAACACGGTCTCGCCGCGGACCGCGTCGGCCACCACGATGTCGCCCCGATCGGCGGGCACCGCCAGGCGCCAGACGTGTGGTTCGCCCGCCGTGAGGCGGGCCGCCACGACGGTCGGATCGAGCCGCCGGCAGGTCCGGTCGTAGCCGCCGGTGCCCGCGCCGGCTCGGGTCGCCGCCCTTTTGGCTTCGAGGTCGGCCGTCGAGCAGAAGCAGGGATACGCGGTGCCGTTCGCCTTCATGCGCTCGAGGGCCGCTGCATAGTTCACGGCGCGTTCGGTCTGGAAGTACGGACCGAACGGACCCCCGATATCAGGCCCCTCGTCCCAATCGAGGCCGAGCCATTCGAGCGAGCGGAGGATCTGCTCGGTGTTCTCCGTGGTGGAGCGTCCAGGATCGGTGTCGTCTATGCGGAGGACGAACATGCCCCCGGTGCGGCGCGCGAAGGCCCAGTTGTAGATGGCGGTGCGCGCTCCCCCCACGTGTAGGGCGCCGGTAGGGCTGGGGGCGAAGCGGACTCGAACAAAGTCGGTCATGTCGGTCCTTTATCGTATCCTGGAGAGCCGGCCACACGGTCGCCGGCTCGGGGTGCGGTCAATCGTGTACAATGCGCCTTGCGCGCCCGTAGCTTAGCTGGTAGAGCAGGGGACTCTTAATCCCAAGGTCGAAGGTTCGAATCCTTCCGGGCGCATACCCGTGCAGGTTCAGCCCGGCTCCGGCCCGACTCCGGTGCGTGGGGACTCCAAGGCCGTCAGCTCTGCTCGGTCTTCTGGCTCGTGGTCCCCTCGGCGCTGCTCTCGGATTTGATTTCCGCCGTCGCGTCTTCCTTGATCGCCGACTTGAACTCTTCTTCACCCTCCTTGAGGCCTTTCTTAAGCCCCATCAGAGAGCGCCCCAATGAAGAGCCCAGCCGCGGGATCAGCCTGCCTCCGAAGATGAGCAAGATGATAACGACGACGATGGCTATTTCCCAGCCGCCTATCCCCCAAGGCATACGAGCAACCTCCTGACCACAACGTACGACGCACACCCCATATTCTCTCATGGTTTAAGATACCCGACGACATGCCGACCCACTTGTACAACACCGGGCCGCCCCAGGTCCCATGACCAGCCACCTTTTCCGCTCCTGGAACACCCCTGTGGGCCGCGGGTACATCATGCTGGCGGCGATGCAGCTCTGCTACGGCTTCGCCTACAGCGCCTACAACAACGTGATCACCAACTTCTTCGCGGACGTCCTCCACTTCAGCGGCCCTCAGTTCGGATATATGACGGCCATCCGCGAATTCGGAGGGCTCACCCTGATCCTCCTCATGGCCCTTCTCTACCGGGTTTCCATCCCCTGGTTGACTGCCGGCGCCATGTTCTTTCTCAGCCTCGGTTACGGCCTCTTCGGCATAACCACCAGCTTCTTGACGGTGATCCCTTGGATACTCATGAGCAGCTTCGGTATGCATACGATCCTGCAGACCCAAGTGTCGCTCGGCATGAGTCTGACCACTCAAGACAGGAGCGGCCGTGTTCTCGGCCAGATGAACGCGTACAGCCAGGTGGGCACCTTCATCGCCCTCATCGTCGTCTTTCTGATCTTCCACTTTGACCTGCTCTCGTACCAGATGACGTTCGTCCTCATGGCCGCGGTCGGCTTCATCGGAGCCGTCGCCATCTTCCGTTTCCCCAACCTGCACGACGGGGTGGAACGGAAGGTGGCGCCTAGACGGGAGCCCATCGTGTGGCGCAAGGACTATCGGTACTACTACCTGCTCAACCTGCTCGACGGAGTGCGCCAGCAGATCTTCTTCTCCTTCGGGCTCTGGGTGCTCGTCAACCGGTTCGAGCTTGGAGTGCAGGACATATCGATCCTCCTCATGACGGTCACGTTCGTCGGTATCGTCTCGTCGGCGTACGTAGGCCGGCTGATCGATCGGCTGGGTGAACGGCGCGTCCTTCAAGCGATCAACATCGGTTATGTGGTGGCCCTCGGCGGCTACGCTCTGATGGGCAACGTCTACCCGGCCTGCGTCTTCTACGTCATCTACTCGTTCATAGCCCCGTTCTCTACCATCGGAGCCTCCACCTACCTGCGGAAGATCGCGGTCCCTGAGGACATGGCCCCTACTCTGTCCATGGGGGTCACCATCCTGCACGCCACGGCTGTGGTGGTGCCGGTCGTGGCGGGGTTCATCCTGAACTTCGTGGGGTACCAAGTGCCCTTCTTCATCGCCTGCGGCGCCGCGCTCATAACCATAGGAGTAACGCATCGCCTCGACCCGGCCAAGCAGCGGACGGCTGCCCGGGTGGCACTGGACGAGGCCGTGTTGAGGACCCAGGCGGGGACGAAGGGGACGGCCGTCGACAGCGGCAGTTCCGTCTGAAAGCTCCTTCTCGAAGGCGCATCCTTCAAGCAGCCGGTGGCATCCGTCAGGCGACCGTAGGCGTGGAGACTACTCTCGAGCCTCACCCCCGACGAACTCGTAGGCGGCGAGGAGAACGTCTCATACTCCGCGAGCCGCCGGCTCGGAGCGCTCGGGAACCTACGGCAGTTTGAAGTCCGGAAGCTTCTTCTCTACGGGCTCGTTCTTCAGGGTGATGTATGCCGGCAGACCAGCGCGATAGGGTGGGTAATCCTCGCCCTGGATCAGGGGGGCCAGGTACTCCCGGCAGGCCTCAGTGATTCCGAATCCGTCCCGCGTTATGTACTCCCGCGGCATCATCTTCTCGACGTTGGCCACTTCGGAAAGCGCCACCGAGCCCACCTCCCACACATAAGGCTGTGACGACTTCCGCACGATGGTCGGCATCACGGAGTTCCTGCCCGCCAGGGCAAACTCGACCGCCGCCTTGCCCATGGCGTATGCCTGCTCCACGTCGGTCCTCGAGGCGATATGACGGGCCGACCGCTGCAGATAGTCCGCTACGGCCCAGTGGTACTTGAGACCCAAGCCTTCGCGCACGATATCCGCCACCACCGGCGCCACGCCGCCCAATTGGGCGTGGCCAAAAGCGTCCTTCAACCCCTGGTCGGCCAGGAAGGTACCGTCCGTGTCTCTGACGCCTTCGGAGACCACCACGGTGCAGTACCCGTGCTCCTTCACGAGCGAGTCGACCATGGCCAGGAAACGGTCTTGTTCGAAGGGGATCTCGGGGAACAGGATGGCGATCGGAAGGGGAGTATCGGCATCGGAGGCCAGCGCGCCTGCCGCGGCTATCCAGCCGGCGTGGCGTCCCATGACCTCGAGCACGAAGACCTTTGTGGACGTCTTAGCCATCGAGCGGACGTCGAAGCTTGCCTCCCGGGTGGAGACGGCGACGTACTTGGCCACGGAGCCGAAGCCCGGACAGTTGTCGGTCACGGGCAGGTCATTGTCCACCGTCTTGGGCACGTGGATGGCCCGGATGGAGAGGCCGGTCTCCTCGGAGAGTTGCGACACCTTGAGGCAGGTGTCCGCAGAGTCGCCGCCCCCGTTGTAGAAGAAGTAGCCGATGTCGTGGGCCTTGAAGACCTCGATGAGGCGCTCGTATTCACGGCGGTTCTGTTCCAGGCCTGCAAGCTTGTAGCGGCAGGACCCGAAAGCGCCGGAGGGCGTGTAGCGGAGCGCGGCGATGGCGGCGTCGGATTCCCGGCCGGTGTCGATCAGGTCCTCGGTGAGCGCCCCGATGATCCCGTTACGGCCGGCGAACAGCGTGCCGATGGCTTCCGGGTGTCTGCGGGCGGTCTCGATCACACCGCAGGCGGACGCGTTGATGACGGCGGTGACGCCACCCGATTGTGCGTAGAAGGCGTTCTTCGTGGCCATGTCGTCCTCGGCTCCTTCTCGTCATCCGTCTGGTCACCGGTATCCCTGTTTGGCGGAGCGTTCCTCGGCACTATGCTACACGGTAGCGCGGCCGTTGGGGGCGCGGCGGTCCGAGGCGCGCTCGACGCTCCGTGGGCGATCGGCATGACAGGGAGGCTCACGGGCGGTATCTTGAAGGGCCACGACATCCCGGGCAGAGGAAGGCCATGAGCATCTCCGAGACCATCGCGAATGGAAAGAACATGACCGCGGTCGCGGTGAACGGAAGTCCGAGGAAGGACTGGAATACCGCCACCCTCCTGAGGCACGCTCTGGAAGGAGCGAAGAGCAAGGGGGCCCGGACGAAGCTGATCCACCTTTACGACCTCGACTATAAGGGGTGTAGGAGCTGCTTCTCGTGCAAGCGCAAAGGGAACACCTGCGGTGGGTTGTGCGCCGTCCACGACGGTCTCCGAGATGCCCTACAAGAGGCCCTGGGGAGCGACGTGCTTCTTCTCGGCTCACCCATCTATTTCGACGATGTCACCGGAGAGATGCGGTCGTTTCTGGAGCGCCTGCTGTTCCCAAACATCTCCTACGACGAGTTCGGCGTGTCGACGTTCTCGCGGCGGGTGTCGTGCGGCTTCATCTTCACGATGAACTGCCCGGAAGACAACATGGAGCTGGTCCACTACGACGTCCTCTTCGAAAGACACGTCCGCGTCCTGGAGATCCTCAAAGGCGAGACGGAGATCCTCACCTCTCACGAGACCTGGCAGTTCGCCGACTACTCCGCCGTGAACGCGGCGATGTTCGATGTCGCTGCTAAGGCCAGGAGGCGCGAGGAGCAGTTCCCCGTCGATTGCCGCAAGGCCTTCGAGATGGGTTCCCGGCTGGTCGAGGGTCGTGCTCTCAGTCGGTCGACTGCAGGGAGTCCCGGCCGGTCTGCTCCTCGTCACCGGCCAGGCGGCTGACCGCTTCCCGGTACTTCTGCCGGGTCTTCTCCACGACTTCCTCGGGCAGTTCCGGCGCGGGAGGCTCCTTGTTCCACTTGATCGCCTCCAGGTAATCGCGCACGTATTGCTTGTCGAAACTGGCCTGGGGCCGCCCGGGCTCGTATGACTCCGCCGGCCAGAATCGGGACGAGTCGGGCGTGAGGATCTCGTCGATGAGGATGAGTTCACCCGTATCGAGGGTCCCGAACTCGAACTTAGTGTCGGCGATGATGATGCCCCGCGTCAGTGCGTAGTCGGCTGCGTACCGGTACAGCGCGAGGCTGAGGTCGCGCACCCGCTCGGCCGCATCCGCCCCGACAAGGGAGGAGGCCTGCCGCAACGAGATGTTCTCGTCGTGACCGGACTGGGCTTTGGTCGACGGGGTGAAGATGGCCTCGGGCAGCCGGTCGGACTCCCGCAGGCCTTGGGGCAGCGGGATGTCGCAGACGCCCCCCGACTTCTGATACTCCTTCCAGCCCGAACCGGAGAGATACCCGCGCACGATGGCTTCGATGACCAGCGGGCGGGCGGCCTTCACCAATACTGTCCTTCCCTCGAGTTCCGGGTAGTACCAGTCGAGTTCCGGGTACCACTCGGGGCCGGGATGGGGATCGACGATATGGTTGGCGACGATGTGCGCCGTCTTCCCGAACCAGAAGTTGGAGATCTGGGTGAGGATCCTGCCCTTGTCCGGGATGGGGGTGGGCAGCACATGGTCGAAGGCCGATATGCGGTCACAGGCGACGATGAGCAGATGCTCGCCACTGAGCCGGTATACGTCACGGACCTTGCCTCTGCGCAAAAGCGGAAGGCCCTTCTCCCGGGACTGGAACATGGCGGTCGCCGTCATGGTTGCTCCCCTTTCTCTTGTCTTTGCATGTCAATAATCCCATACAGCCGCCGGCCGCGCGGACCACAGACTCCGCCGGTCCCGCGCTCATCAGCCATCCTCCGCTCCGGCGAGGGGCTGCTAGAGTGTCAATCTATAGAGACCAGAGACGATCGATCAGCGGAAAGGAGATCCCGGCGATGGCGTATGTTCTCGTGCAACACAAGATCGGCAAGTGGTCGGAGTTCGAGGGCATCTTCAGAGGAGACGGCGAGCGTCGGAAGATGTTGGGCTCGAAGAGTGGGAAGGTTTTCCGCAGTCTGGACGCTCCGGACGAGATCTTCGTGCTGTTCGAATGGGATAGCGTCGAGGGCGCCCGGAAGTTCGCCGACGGATTGGAGACACATGAAGCCATGGAGTGGGCGACCTCAGGGGTCTGGTCTCGGGTGAACGTGATCGACGAGGTGTTCGAGGTAGAGGCGTGACCGTGTAGGGACCGGACGACCGGCCGGCCAGGCGGGCGGCGCGCCGGGCGGCCGGCGGGTCGGACCACAGCGTCGGACCACAGCGTCGGACCGCGGGCAGTCTGGATAGCCGCGCCGGCCGCCGGGCGGCCAAAGCGACCAGGCAGGGGAACATGGCGAGATCGCTATACATGCCCGAGGATCTCGGGACTGAGGTGGTGGCTCCGTCGGGGTACTACGTGCCCCTGAGAGAAGAGGTCACTGAGTTTGGCGAAAAACGACTGCTGTACGTATTGGGCAGCTACTGCATAGAAGCGTCGTGCTGCGGGGTGGGAAGTTGGAACTACCTACGCGTCGAGGGATACATCGTCGAGAGAGACGATCCCGATCATGAAGCCGTACCGGCCGGTCTGCCGATCGATACCATCGAGGACAAAGACGAAAGAGCCGCGATCAGTACTCTTCTCCAGAAGAAGCACCCGGGCGTGAGGATAGAGTTCCGGTAGGCGCCCGCCGGGCTCCTACAAGGGCAGATCTCTCGTCTTGAATACCCTGACCGCCGATGCGTAGAGAGCCACCCCTATGACGGCAAGCGCGATCAACTGAGGCGCGTACGTCCCCCCTCTCATCATCTGTTCGGTGTCGAACAGGGTCATGAGCGAGAAATACTTGAGCGGCTCCAGGGTTTCATTCACGGTGCTCAGCAGGTTGAGGATCAAGAAGGCGAAGGGCAGGCCCGCACCCAGGGCAAGCGAGTATTTCGACAGATTGAACATGCACGAAGCCAGGAAGGCTATGCTGCTGATGGCAAGCAGCAAGAGCAGGAAGCCCACGTTCATCATGAGATAGGCGAATCGGTCGAATTCCACGCCCAGATCAGCGGATATCTCGTTGGAGGCCATCGCCTGGGCAAGAGCGTAGTTGAGAGTGGCCAAGTCGAGGCCGGAGGCCCGGCTCGCCACGGCCATCGCCTGAGGATCCGCCTTGAGGACGCTCAGGTCGGCCGCCAGAGCCCCTGGGGTCGTGCCGAGGTATTCGGCGGCGGCGGCCAGGCCTTCTGTCAGCGCGTCCTGGAGGGCCGTGCGCCGGGCGGCTGAGGCCTCGGCTTGGGCGAGCGCCTTATCGAGATAGGGACCGAAGGTGTCCGCATCCATACCCATGACGGCCGCCGCCGCCGCCAAAGCCGCCGGATCCGCCTTGATGAGAGAGGGATCCTGCTCGACCACCGAGGGCTCGACTCCGAGCACTTTGGCGGCCGCGGCATACGCGTCGCGCTGCATGGCTTGGGCGAGATACGCGGAGTACACGCCTGCATCGAGGCCTCTGGCCGCGGCCCCGGCCGCAAACGCCTGTGGGTTCGTAACGATCAGCGAGAGGTTGCCCGCGACTTCTTCCTCGTCAAGGTCAAGGACCTCCGCCGCGGCCTTCACATCATCGGTGTAGTGGGTGCCCCAGATGACGTGATGCTTCAGCTGGACGGTGAGCGTGCCCACGCCTCCTATAATCGCCACCATGAGCACTATCGAGAGGAACAGATACAGGGCTTTAGTGAACACTACGGTGGTTCTCTTGATGGGAGCCGACAAGGTGTAGGCCATAGAGCCGCGGTCCACCTCGGCCGCCACCAGCCCGTTGGCGGTGACCACCACATACACCATGGTGATCATCAGCCCCGAGAAGCCGTAGACGGTCTGGGTCAGGATGCCGAGCAGGCTGCCGAACAGGTCCAAGCGGTCCCCGGCCTCAGCTGCTATGGGCGTACCTTCGATGGCCTGCATGAAGGTGGACAAGACCGAGGGGTTGTGAAAAGCGGCGATGAGCGACAGCATGACGGTGAGCACCACCGTGCACACCACCCATAGTATGTAGTGAGACCGGACGGATTGCCAGAAGATGGGCTTACTGAACATCGGCGGCTTCCCTCTTGTAGATGCTCCTGAAGTACTGCTCCAGCGAGTACTTGATCTCGGTAAAGAATTTGACCCTATATGAGGTCAGAGTGCGGACAAGAAGATTGATGTCATTATCATGCACGTTCACGAACACCTGGTTGGTGGCGTCGCGCCTCTCGCTCACTTCGAAGGGTTCGGAGAGAAAGCGGCGGTAGTCGTCGGCGTCAAGGAACTCGATCTTGTAGGTCTTGTTCTCATAGTGGCGTATGGCCGTGGTCGAGGCGATGTCGACGATCACGCCGTCCTTGATCATGGCCACCCGGTCGCACGTGGTCTCCAGCTCGTTGAACATGTGCGACGACATGAAGATGGTCTTACCGCGTCCGCGCTCCTCTTCCAGCACTTCGACGAAGGACGCCCGCATGAGCGGATCCAGACCGGTGCTGGGCTCGTCGAGGATCAGTATCGCGGGGTCAGCCATAAAGGCCGCGACGATGGCGGTTTTCTGCTTCATGCCCTTGGACATCCTCTTCAGGTTGGCCGTAGCGTCGAGTTGCAGCCTGTCGAGTAGGTAGTCGCGTCGGGTGCGGCCACTGCACCCGACAAGCGTGGCCTGTCGATCCAGAAAGTCGAACCCGCTACGCGCGTCGGGGAAGGCTATCTCCCCGGGCACATACCCCACGTATCTCTTCACCTCCGCCGCCTGGGACCAGCAATCGAGTCCCTTGATCCGGCAGACGCCCCGGTGCGGGTTGAGGAACCCCATCAAGTGGCGGATGGTCGTGGTCTTGCCGGCCCCGTTCGTACCCACAAAGCCGAACGATTCCCCCTCCTCCACCTGGAGATCGATGTCGAACACCCCCCGCCCCTGCCCATAATCCTTGGTGAGCTGGTGGATCTCAATCAGCGACATGGGCGATCCCCTCGGCCACGGTCTTCTCTCTGTCGTAGAAGTCTAGGAAGTACTCCTCCAGCGTGAACTTCTCTTCCTTGAGGTACTTCAGGGTGTACCGGGCGAGCGTGGAGAAGAACTCGTTGATGTCGTTGTCATGGATGCCCACCGTGACCTGGCGCTTCTTCGGATGGGCGGCCACGATCCTCAGATGCGCCTCGTGGACGAAGTGTTCGAAATCCTCGTCGCTCAGGAACTCGACCTCATAGACTTTGTCCTGTCTGTGGCGCAGGTCGTCGGCCACGATCTCGGAGACGATGCGGCCCTCTTTGATGATGGCCAGCCGGTCACAGGTGGCCTCCACCTCGTTGAACATGTGAGAAGAGAGGAGGATGGTCTTTCCCCGCCGTTTCTCTTCGAGAACGAAATCGATGAAGATCTCCTGCATGAGGGGGTCAAGACCGCTGGTGGGCTCGTCTAGGGCAAGGATCCTGGGATCGTGCATGAACGCCGTGACGATGGCAAGCTTGCGCCTCATCCCCAAAGACATGCGCTTCAGTTTGCCACGAGGATCGAGCTCGAACTTGCCGACGAGGTATTCGGCCCTGCCCAGGTCGGTCATGCCGCGTAGGTCGCCCATGTAACGGATGAACTGCGTGCCGGTGAGGCTCGGCGGAAGCGCGATCTCGCCCGGCAGATAGCCCAGCTCCTTCTGGATCTGGTCGGCCTTCTCCCAGGCATCCATGCCGTCGACGGTCGCCGAGCCTTTCTGCGGCTTTGAGAAGCCCATGATGTGGCGGATGGTCGTGGTCTTGCCGGCGCCGTTCGGGCCCAGGAAGCCGAACACCTCGCCTTCCGCGATGTCAAAGGAGACGTCGAAGACCCCCCGGCCGAAGCCGTAGTCTTTCGTCAGGTTGTTCACTTCAAGCAAGGCCACAGGCACCTCGAGCAAGGCAGAGAACGACGGTCGCCTCTCCCCGTTGTCTTCAGCCGGTCCGGGCTTGGAGCCGGGTCCTGCCCGGAACGGGCCCGCGCAGCGGCGACCCATACGGTGCACGGCGGCGACTCACACGGCGGCGACTCACACGGCGGCAAAGGATATCAGGGTATCGCGTCGGCATCCCGCAGGCGGGTCCTCCCTTGAAGGCCGCCGCCCGGCCGTGCGGAGCTCCCGGCGACCCGCGTGGCCCGCCTCCGGCTTCACCCCGCGGCCGGGGTGCCTGGCCTGCGGCCGCGGCGCAGAGGCCGGGCGGCCGCGGGCGTCGCCGGTGGCCCCGTCACTCCTCTTGTGCTTCACGCGGCCGCGCGCCGGTGTCGGCGGTAGCCCTCGCCAGGCGATGCAAAGCATCGAGCCGCTCCGTGCGGCCCAGCTTGGCCTGAGCGACGCCCTTCCTCAGGATCTCCACGTTACGGTCGTACAGCTCGCGGTCGACGGGATAGGGGTAGCCGTCCTTGCCCCCGTGAGCATAGCTGAAGAGCACCGGATCACTCCGGCCGGCCGGCGTGTCGTACACGAGTTCGGCGATCAGCGTGAGGGCCCTTATGGTCTTCGGACCGACTCCCGGCATGCCGAGCAGGACCTCGAAGCTCTCCGCCTGCCGCTCATAGGTGGAGAGGAAGATCTTCTTGAGGTTGTCGGGGCGGATATCCCGCAGCTCAACGGCGTGGTGCGCCGGCATGGACAGCTCCTTAAGGCGGTCCAGGTGGCCTAGGGTGCGGTCGGGTGGATCGTGCGACAGCTGAGTGACGACGTCCTGCGCGGGAAGGCTCTCTTTCGCCACCATGTTGAGCACGGCGGTGCCGGGAGCCTCCGAGGCGATGGCCTTGTGAGGCTCGACCACATAGTCCGTCACCGTCTCGCTCAGCCAATGATACCGGCGGGCTTTGCGGTTCAAGTCGTTCATGCCTTGTTGCACCACCGCCCAGCTGCCCCCACGGGTGAAGAAGAAGCTGTGGTGGTAGATCTGATAGCCGTCCTGGAGTCCCGCGCTGTCCACCTTGGCCGCCATCTTGCTGGCGTAGATGAGGGCCTGGGGTCCGACCGACAGGAGCCCCGACGCGGCCGCGGCCTCGATCTCCGCCGGTGTCTTTCTGGAAACGCCGCCTTTGCCTCCCGCCACGAGCAGGCCGGACTCGTGTTCGAGCCCGCGCAAACCGTCCTTGAGGGCTCCGCATACGGTGGTAGTCACGCCCGAACTATGCCAGTCGAAGCCCAGGACGGCGCCGAGGGCTTGAAACCAGACCGGATCGGACAGCCGTCTCAGCATCTCCTCGGGGCCGTATTCGCTCACGATGGCAAGGGTGATCTCCCGGGCCAGCAGCCGCATGCGCGAAAAGAGCCAGGCAGGCGCTTTGCCTCCGTGGAGAGGCAGGGTGGCGGTTCCCGTCTTCATACAGACATAGGATACGCCGGCCGTCGGACAAGACGCATCCCGCTCCTTTGCCGCCTCATCCCCGCCGCCGGCGGGGACCAGGAAGGGAGCAGGCCGTGTGCGGCTCCGCAGGCGGCGCCCCTAGTACGGCCGGCCCTCCAGAAGGGCCGCTTTCCGGCCGGGAGCGCAACCTGCGCACCGTTGGCCGAGGCCGCCGCTTTCGAAATCAGCTAAACTCGTGAAAAACGGCGCCGAGGGCCGAATGCGTCACTTCGCCGGGCAGGCGATCACGGCAGCGGCACCCGTCGGAAGGGCCGGCGGAGCTACACGTACGCCGCCGTAGGCCGGAGCAATCCGGGCGGCCACGCGGCCCTACATAGCGGCCACCGTAGTGGTCGGGCCGTTATTGCCTCCATGGAATACTTTCTGCTCTTGGTCATAGGATGTACGGCCGGGCTTCTGACCGGTCTCATAGGCGCAAGCGGCGTCATGGTCGTGGTTCCGGCCCTGGTCATACTCGGCTACCCCGCCTCGGGCGCGATCGGAGCAAGTCTGTTCATCGATACGATCGCCTCGCTGGTCGTGGCCTGGACCTACTACCAGAGCGGCAATCTCAACCTCAAGCACGGCCTCTGGATAGCTCTAGGGTCCGTCGTAGGCGCTCAAGTAGGCAGCCTTGTTTCTCCTTTTATCCCCGATACCGGCTTAAGCGGCGCCTTCGGCATATTCCTGCTCGTCTCGGCCGCGATCTTCTGGTTCAGGGGACGAAAGGGCATCGTCCCTGCCGCCGGCGGGGACCAGGAAGGGAGCAGGCCACCCCGGCTGCTGGGGGCACTGAGGGCGAACATCGTGATTTCCGGTCTCTCGCTCGGTTTCTTCGTGGGCGTCATAAGCGGCCTACTGGGGGCGGGCGGAGGCGTCATGATCCTTCTCATCTTGGTATTCGTCATGCAATACCGCCTACACGAGGGCATAGGCACCTCTACGCTCATAATGGCCGTGACTGCGGCCTCTGGAGCCGCAGGGCACGCCCTCTCTTCCGATCTGCCGCTGAAGGCGGCCTTGCTGGGGGCGGCGGGCACTCTGATCGGAGGAAGATTGGCGGCGGTGTTCGCCAATCGGGTCGGTGAGAAGCTGCTGAGCCGGGTAGTGGCGGGCGTCTTCGTGGTACTGGCCGTAGTGATGCTCGCCGTCCGGTAGGGACGCCGGGGCGTCGGCGCCCCGCTCACCGTGGCAGCAGGTCGCCCGTACGCACTCCGCCGCCCGGGCGGCGACGCGCAAGGAGCGGCAACATAACCAGACCGGCCACGAACCCGCCTATGTGGGCCCACCAGGCCACACCGCCGAAAGCTTCGGCGCCGGCGGACACGCTCAGCACGCCGTTGAAAAGCTGGGATAAGAACCAAAAAACGATATACACGAGCGCCGGTATCTCCACGAACCACGGCAAAAAGAAGAGGGGCACCAACGTGACGACCCGCGCCCGCGGGAAGAGCAGGAGGTAGGCCGCCATCACCGCGCTTATGGCGCCGCTCGCTCCCACGGTGGGGATCTGCGAACCAGCATTGAAGATCAGGTGCGCTCCTGCTGCGGCCAGTCCACCGAACAGGTAGAAGAGGAGGTAACGCCCGTGGCCCAAGCGATCCTCCACATTATCTCCGAAGATCCAGAGGGCCCACATGTTGAAGAGCAGGTGCAGCCACCCTCCGTGGAGGAACATGGAGGAAAACAAAGTGGCCGCTTGACCCGAGAGGGGGTCGGCCAAGAAACGGGCCGGCACCAGCCCTAAGTCGTACACCAATCGCTCTGTGGAAGACCCTGCGCCGAACACAAAAAGAAAGATCACCACATTGGCGACCATGACAAGCCAGTTCACGATGGGTTGCGACCGGGAGGGGATGTTGTCATGTAGGGGGAACACAGTGCCGGCTCTCGGTCCTGCTTTCGATCCTTGACTTCAGCCGCGATGGCTACGTCTGGTGGAGGCCGGCTCCGGATAGAACCGGTCGCGGCCGATCCGCATGCATGTCTTCTGCCGTGCCCTTCACTTGCCTCTTGCCCTGCACTCGTCCGGCAGGTCCTGATTGGTGTCGCTTCGTCCTGAAGCAAGTTCCTAGAGCCGCAGTCTACCCTGGACGCCCCGCCTTCAATCCCCCGTCGTACCCGGCCCCGTCGGGGACCGAACGACTCGGCTCCATCAGCCGCCGCCGTCGACAAGCACCTCACCCGTCCGCTGCGGTACCATTTGTCACACGGCGCCGTTCGGACGACCCAGTGCCGGTGGACGGCTGGTGGTCGCGCCGAGCGCGGTCTGCAACGGTGGGTAATGCTGTTGAATCGAGGTGGTGAGTATGTCGGCGTATCTGAATCTTCTGTGGATCTTTCTGATTCTGATAGCCCTCCAACCGGTCGTCCACCAACGGATGCTTGCTTCGTCACGCATGCGGGCGCTGGCCCGCATGGAAAAAGAGAGACAGAGCCGGGTGATAACTCTCATCCACCGCCAGGAGACCATGAGCTTTCTGGGGTTTCCTCTCACCCGCTTCATCGACATAGACGACTCCGAAGCCGTGCTGCGCGCGATCAAGATGACCGATGACGGAGTGCCCATAGATCTCATCGTGCACACACCGGGCGGGCTGGTGCTGGCGGTGGAGCAGATCGCCCTAGCTCTAAAGCGCCACCCGGCCAAGGTGACCGTCTTTGTGCCTCATTACGCGATGTCCGGGGGTACCTTCATCGCGCTGGCGGCCGACGAGATCGTCATGGATGAGAACGCGGTCTTGGGTCCGGTCGACCCTCAGCTCGGCCAGCAACCGGCGGCCTCCATCCTCAAAGTGCTCGAACGCAAGCCGATAGCGGAAGTGGAAGACGACACCATCATCATGGCGGATGTGGCGGAAAAGGCCATCAAGCAGGTCAAAGAAGCCGTGCAGGAGCTGCTCAAGGGCAAGATGGATGCCGGGAAGGTGGAGCAGTTGGCGACGACACTGGCCACGGGAGTCTATACGCACGACTATCCCATTTCCGCGCAGAAGGCGAAGGAGCTCGGCCTCCCGGTCAGCGGCGACATGCCATCGCCGGTCTACGATCTCATGGCTCTCTTCCCCCAAACGGCGCAAAGGCGGCCCTCGGTGGAGTACATCCCGTCTCCGCGCGTCCGTGAGCGGGAGAAGTGACCGGTTGCGGTCTGCTGTGGTAGCAAACGAGGAGCAAGGATGATCACAAGAGAGCAGGTCCGCTTCATCGCCGAACAGGTGGCTCCTCACACCGGTCCGGTGTTGTCGCTGTACGCAGACGTCGATCCCGCCAAGCCTGAGAACTCGCGCAAAGGTTGGCTGCTAAGGGCCAAGAACACGCTCAAGGGAATGCCTCTACCGGCCGCCTTGGCACGACGGGTGACCGGCCTGCTCGAAGAGGAGAGACCGCGGGCCCGGACTCTGGTCGTCTTTGCGGGCGACGATCTCTTGGTGCGTCATGATCTGCAGGTAGAGCTGCCGGTGGTGGATCTGGCCCACGGCCGAGTGGAAGCCCGCTGGGGCGAACCCTATGTGGCGCCGCTGGTCTACGCTCTCGATGAATATGAGCGCGCGGGAGTCCTGTTGCTGGAACAGAAAGGCTGGCGCTTCTTCGAGATCTACCTGGGTGAGATAGAAGAAGCTACCGAGGCTTTCTCGGCCATGGCCGCCACGGAGTGGGGTGATCTCAAGGACTACCTGCCCACCGTGTACGCGGATTTCCTTAAGCAGCGTCTACCCACCCATCCAGACCGGTTCCCCAAGCGGCTGGAGGCCTGGGTCCATCGTTTCCTCAAGCGTCTGGCAGCTACGATCGAGCAGGTGCTTGCCGAGCGGGGGATCAATCGCCTGGTGCTGATGGGCCCGCCTGAGCTCACCCACTTCTTTGAGCAGTTCTTGTCCTTGAGCGCACGCCGCCGGGTTGTCGCCCATCTGGGTGGCCCTCCTCATCCCGGCGCCTCGGCCGCGCAGGTGCTGGAAAGGGTCGCGCTCACCCTGGAGACGGCAGAAAGAGAGCACGAGCTCCAGCTACTAGAAGAGATAAGGAATCGTTCTGGGATCTGGGGTCTGGATCCCACCTTGGACGCCTTGCAGTTGGGACGGCTAAGCCTGCTGGTGGCCCCTTGGGACATCGAAGCCGTAGTCTGGCGGTGCCCAGCCGGCTGGGTGGGCGGCAGCAAGGACGAAGCTCAGCTCTTGTGTCCCGAGGAGGAACCCTGGGAGACTCCCCTGCGCGATGTGATCGTCGATCTGGCCGCCGGGTTCGGAGCCCGTTTGGAGTTTGTGAGAGGAGAGGCCCAGACCCGCCTGAACGAGGAGTTCGGTGGCCTCGCGGGAATGCTGCGCTGAAGCACTCGGGCGCTATGCTGAAGTAGAAGCGCGGCCCCGTGCGGGCTTGGCGTCGCGCCGCCGGATCAGGCACCACGCCAGGAAGCACGCTACGGCGACCCCGGGGCCGTAGTAGACAAAAGGCAGGTATTGGGCAGACACGGGCGGCTCCCCGATGACCATGGCGAGTAGCCACAGCGCCGGCAGACAGCACCCCGGCGTCAAGAGAGCGGCGGCGCTCCGCACCGCCCGGGCGCGGGCCTGCATCCCCCCGGCGAGCAGACCACCCGCCTCGCGAAGAAACGCCATCCGGCTCCGGCCGGCCAGCTCTTTGGCCAGATCGATAATAGCCCGGCCGTCACGCCGGCGGCAGGCCGGCGGATAGGCATAGAGACAAGGGCGCAGAAGCCGCTCTCTTAAGGGAAGAGGTCTATCCTTCATGCTGTGGTCTCCTGAGTTTTCGCCGGTGTGTATGACGATAAGCGCTCTCGCACAACGCGTGCAGAAGCGGCCAAGCGCTCCGCTTCCTCCTGCAGCAGCTTTTGCCCGAGGGAGGTCAGGCGGTAGTAGCGCCGGCAGCGGCCCTTCACGATCTCCTCGTGATCTTCCTCCACCAGTCCCTCGGCTTCTAAACGATCCAAGGCCCCGTAAAGAGTGCCGGCCGTGAGACGCACCCGGCCTTGGGACAGCTCGCCTGCCTCGCGGACGATGGCCCAACCATGAAGAGGCCCGCCCAGTAGCGAGGCAAGTATGTAGTAAGTCGGTTCACGCATTCCTGCCATGTCCGATATATACCACTCGCCGATGTATGCTGTCAAGAGCCCAGGAAGACATCAGGCCGCTTTGTGGGCCAGACT
>JAJFUK010000148.1 GCA_021372435.1 Actinomycetes bacterium
CCGACCAAGCCCGATGACCGGGTGGGCATGGTGGGATACTTCGGTCCCCTGGTGGGGCCTCTTGAGGAGCGCGTGGGGGAGCTCACCATCTTTGAGCGGAACACGGCCCGCTCGGAACGCGTCCTCCCGGCGGAGGCGGCCGTTGCGCGACTACCTCAGTGCGACGTTGCCGTCATCACCTCGACCGCCCTCATACTGGGAGACATGGACGGTCTTCTGGAGGCGGCCTCCGCGTGTCGCGAGGTGGCCCTCGTCGGAGCTTCCACCCCGCTGGTACCTCCCGTGTTCGCTCCGCGGGGCGTCACCCTCCTGTCCGGCGTGATCGTGACCGATGGGCCGGGGATTCTCCAGATAGTGAGCGAAGGAGGGGGGATGGGGTTCTTCGGGGGACGCATACGCAAGGTGAATATCAGGCTGTGACACCGGTGGGCAAGCGGCGCCCATTCGGTCGCGGCTGGTGATACCCCTGCCGCAGCGGCGAAGGCCGGCCGCTTGCGCCCGGGCCAAGGCCGGGCGCTGACGCTGGGGCTAAGGCCGGCCGCTCAGGTTGGGGCTAAGGCCGGCCGCTCAGGTTGAGCCGCGCAGGTCGATGGACCTATAATCTCCCCGCGGTCTCACGGACGACCGACGGAAGAAGGGTGCTGCATGAGGCAGGGCGCTGCATGAAACGACCGGCGAAAGGCCGAGTACACGAGCGGATCACCGCCATCGGGACGACCGGCTTTCCGGCCTACATCGTTCGGGGGGAGACGAAGAGCCTGATGATCGACTCGGGAGTGAATCTCCTGGGGCCGCGGTATCTCACGGACATCAAGAGCATGTTCGGGGACGGCGGACGGCCCGACTATCTCTTCCTCACGCATTCCCACTATGACCACGCCGGGTCCGCGGACTACCTGAAGCAGCACCTTCCCGGCCTCAGACTCGGAGCCCACGAGCGGGTGGCCGCGTTGGCGCGCAGGCCCTCGGCGCTGGAGACGATGAATCGCCTGAGTGCCGCTCACGTCGAGCTGCTTGAATATAACCCGGCCGGCGAAGACGTCACCCTGCATCCGTTCGACATCGACATCCTTCTAAGGCAGGGCGACGAGGTCGACCTCGGCGGCGTGACCTGTCAGGTGCATGAAGTACCCGGCCACACCAGGGACTCGCTTGCCTACTACTTCCCGGAGATCGAGGCCCTGTTCCCGGGCGATGCCTGTGGGGTGCTGCGGACGGCGGAAGGCGGGCTCATACAGGTCGAGTTCGTCGCCTCTTACCAGGACTATGTCGAATCCCTGGCGCGCTTGCTCTCCCTTGAGCCCAAGATCGTCTGTCCGGCACACAACTGGGCCTTGACCGGGGATGACGCGGCCGCATTTCTTGAGCGTTCACTGGCGGAGACCTTCCGGTATCGGGAGCTGATCGAACGGTATCTGGATGCCGCCGGCGGCGACGTCGAGCGGGCGATACGGGAGATGGCTGAGAAAGAGTACGACGGTGACGACCCTTCGCTTCCCCCGAGTCCCGCCTACCTGATGAATCTGGCAGCCCAGGTCAGGCATATCGCCGGGCTCCGCGGCGACCCGGCCCGGCGGAACGGCTGAACGGGCCCCTGGGCTCGCGGGTCTGGGCGGGCTCGCGGCTGAACGGGCTCCCGGGTGAGCGGGCTCCCGGCAGCTGTCTGGTGGCGGCCTGGCCGGCCGGAGAGTCGCCAAAACTTGTTACAAAACGAAGCTCCGCCGCAAGGGACGAGCTGGGCGAGCGCGTAAGGACGCAGGGAGCGTGACTGGCAGCGGCACTCGCGCGACCGAGAACGCGCTATCATGCCGTCGGACGCCAACTGGGCGGCCACGGTTTCATTTTCAAACGAGTTCCAGGGCTGCGTCAGAGGCGCCTGCCACACCACCCTGCCGCCCAGGTCGATATAGGCCTAACCGGCACCGAGGGAGACTTGGGCAAGGCCCGCCGGAAGGGCTCACCATACCTGAACTGCGAAGCGATGGCGAAGGCTCCGTCCGATCGATATACCCGACGAGTTCGTCACCGCCCTCGCCCTCCAGGGTAACAAGGACCGGCCCTTCGGAGAATGGCACCGCATCGTAGAACTGGGGCGCGACCACCATGCTGGCCATGCGGTCGACGCAGCCCCACTTGCCGGCGACCCGGCTGGAGAAGAGTGTGGCCTGGGCAACCACTGCTTCGCTGGAGGTGGTCGTTCTCTCACTCGTCATCGTCGTGGCCTCGGTCGCCGTGCTTTGCGTGGACACCGCTGCGGTCGAGGACCCGAGGGTCGTGGAGGCGGTGCTTGACAGGTCGCCGGAACAACCGGCCAAGAAGGTGCCCGTGAGCAACACCAGCAGGAACCGCCCCAACGCCGCGGGCTCTGCGCGTCATCTGTCATCTGGCGAGCTGCGGTTTGGCGCCGCGTGACGCCGCCTCGCCGGGCGGTTCAGGAAGAATGCGGGTGCGTTCGAACACGGCGCGGTCGTTATAGCGGGCGCCGGGGTGCCGGCGTGATGTCAAGCGTGAAGGTACTCGGCGACGAGGTCCTGCGCGAGATCGCCCGGGAGCTGGTGGCGGCGGTACGGGCCAACATCACCATCGACTGGACGCTGCGCGAGGACGTGCGGGCCCGCCTGCGCGTCCTCGTCAAGCGCATCCTACGCAAACACGGCTATCCTTCCGATAAAGAGGAGGAGGCTACGCAGACGGTGCGGGAGCAGGCCGAGGTGCTGAGCGAGGAGTGGGTAGCGTAGAGCGGCCGGAGGCTTCCGCACCCGGCCGGAGGTTTCCGGCGGTCCTAGATAATTGCTGGTAGAGCTGCGTCGCCTTTGCACCCGGGCGGTGTCAGCCTGAGCTCTGCGCTGGCTCTCGCGCGCCCTGATAGACCAGATATGCTGTGAAAAGGGCCTGACACTTCGGCCGGCATATGAGCCGGTCGATACTTCGAAGGAGAGACGCATGTTCAGGAGGATGAGGCGCGAGAGGCAGCTGCTCCCGGAGGCGGAGACAATCGCTATGCTTGGGTCCTGCACATCCGGAGTTTTGGCGGTGCAGGGCGATGACGGCTACCCCTATGCAGTCCCGCTGAGCTTCGCCTACGAAGACGGCAGACTCTTCTTTCATTCGGCAACGACCGGTCACAAGATCGACGCCATCGGGCGCAATGAGAAGGTGTCCTTCTGCGTGATAGACGCGGACGACGTCGTGCCCAGCGCATTCACCACCCGTTTCCGCAGTGCCATTGTTTTTGGCCGGGCGAGGATCCTCACGGAATCCGGCGAGAAGCGGCATGCCCTCGAATGCCTGGCCAGGAAATACTCGCCTGACTACCTCGAGGCAGCAAACTCTGAGATTGAACGGGAATGGGGAAGAGTCTGCGCGATAGAGCTCACCATCGAGCACATGACCGGCAAGGCCGCGCTGGAGATCGCCCCAGTAGACGCCCAGGCGGGGTAGTCTTCGGCGAGGCTAGGTGTGCGCCGTTGCGTTGCATGTGCGACGCATGTGCGGCAAATGTATAACATCAGGCGGAGGGGGCGGGATTCGAACCCGCGAGACCTTGCGGCCTGCCGGTTTTCAAGACCGGTGCGATCAGCCAGACTCCGCCACCCCTCCACGTGTCGCCGCGGCTCCACGGCCCGGAAGGACCGGCGGCGCCTTGCACGCCGGGTGGGTTCCACTCGAGCCCCGGGCAGCGTGGAGTATAGCTTCTAGTAAACGGTGAAGGTCGCCGCAGCGGCGAAGATCGAGACGAGGATCGCCAAGACGACCCCGGCTACGGCGAGGCCGAACGAGACCCAGCACCATATCCTCGCCTTCCGGGACGCATCCTGGGCACCGGCGATGTCGCCCACCGCCAACCTATTGCCTACCCGGCTCGCGTAGACGACGGCGACGATCCCGGTTGGCCAGAAGCATAGGATGAGGACCGCGATGGCCCAACCCAGGTAGCTGGGGATGTTCGGAACGGCCCCGTACCCTCCTCCTACACCGTAGGGAGGTGCCTGGTAGACCGGCTGGTACTGCTGCTGATAGGGCGGCGGCTGGTAGATGGGCGTCTGGCCCTGAGGCCGTCCGTAGGCCGCCTGTGGTTGGGCGGCGTTCTGTCCTGCACCCTCCCGCCACTGCTCTCTGTACCCGGCCAGGTCCAGACCGCAGGCAGTGCAGAACCTGGCCGTTTCGTCATTCGCGCTGCCGCACTTTGGGCAATACATGTCCGCCTCCCCAGCTCCATCCGCCGTCTCCCGGGCCCCTCCGACTCCATGATAGACGCCGGAGCCGGCGGAAGTGATCCGCGTATGGAGTCGGCATGCGGAGGAAACCTCTTGAGCCCGGCGAACTCATGCCGATATCAATACGACAAGTGCATAGGCGTAAACGCGCCGGAAGTGCACAGGTGTGTGGGTGAGCGGAGGGCTACGATGGAACCGGTGTATCTCGGCGGGGTCAGAGGGCATCAATCGGCGGTCTACAGACCAGGGATCGGCTGGAGCGGCGCGGAGACCCGCCGGCACCTCCGATCCCGCCGGCCGGCCGTACGGACCGTGCCCGTGACCTACCGCATGACGGTCGCCCGGCAGCATCGCCCGGGCGCCGGCACCAAGGCGACCATCGTCGTGGTCATGGCCACCGTGGCCCTGGTGTTGACCCTCGTCCTCGGCGGGGTCGTGCAACTCTGACGGCGGGCGCGGCCTGTCTCTGAGCGATTTCACCAAGCGGGTTAACGCTGCTGTACGCACGATGTACGCACGAGGCAGTGGCTCATCGCCTTTTCCTTTCTCGCGCTTGTGCTCACCGGATGCTGGCTTTATCGCAAAACCGAGCTTGGGAGGCGACCGTGACCGAAGCCTACATGACGGACCGCATCCAGCACGCCATCGCCGCCGACAACATGATCCGCCTCTTCGGGATGGAGGTGGAGGAAGCGTCCGAGACGCTCAGCCGGGTGTCGGCCGTCGTGAAGGAGGAGTTCCTGCAGCTGCACGATCTGGCTCACGGTGCATTCATGTTCGCGCTCATGGATGTCGCCTTCGCCCTGACCGTGAACGCCAAGGTCGACGCCGTGGCCGTGCAATGGAGTATCAGCCAGTTCCGCCCGGCGAAGCTCGGTGAGAAGGTCACCGCTGAATGCCGGCTCTTACACGGGGGGCGGCGGCTGATGGTGGTCGAGCTTCTCACCCGGGGGCCGGAAGGACGGGTGCTCGCCAAGGGCCAGGCCACCGCGATCCCGGTAGGGGAGGCGGCTCCGGTCCATAAACCCTGTTAGTGTAGTCTTTTCGGTACCGCGCAGCACCCATTCTTGGGGCGACGCTCATAAGGCTGCTGCGGAGCGACGCTCACAGGCGGGTCGAGCGACACTCACGGGCGGGTAGAGTGATGCTCATAAGCCTGCCGGCGGAGCGGCGCTCACAGACCCCCCGACTCGGAGGGCCCGCCCGGTTCGGCGGGAAGCACGCCGGGGACCTGGTGGATGAGCCGGACCTTCTCAGCCGCCAGCCGGGGTGACAGGCCGACGGCATAGATCTCGGGATTCCTCAGGCGGCGCAGCTCCTCCGGCAGCGCGGCCACCTGCTGCGAAGCCCTGTCCCGGATCTCCTTCAGCGAGGGCGACGGGTCAAGACGCACCCCGTCTTTCATGACAGGCTGGAGCAGGCTCTCGCAGCGAGTGGCGTCCCACACGGCCCGCAGGAACGACAGGTCGTGGCGCTCGGCGAAAGGCACGGGCTTCGCCGGTTGTCCGGGGTCGATGACATCGGGAGCTTCGTCATCAAGGCGGATGAGGTCGGCCAAGGGCCGCCCGGCGCCGTCGTAGTAGCGGACCAGGCGCTTCCGACCGGGATCGGTCATCTTGGCGGGGTTCGACGACAGCTTGATGCGGGGCTCCCACGCCTTCTCGTTCTCGCGCACGGCCACCAACTTGTAGATGCCGCCCAACGCGGGGTGGTCCGACGAGGTGATGAGATGCGTGCCCACGCCCCAGGAGTTGACGCGGGCTCCTTGGCGCTTGAGATCGGCGATGAGGTCTTCGTCCAGCTCGTTGGAGGCGATGATGAGGAGATCGGGGAACCCGGCTTCGTTGAACATGCGATAGGCCGCCTTGCTGAGCCGGGAGAGGTCGCCGGAATCGAGGCGGATCGCGGGGCGCACGGGCCTGCCGGCCGCGCGCAGCTCTTTGAACACCGTGAGCGCGTTGGGCAGGCCGGATGTCAGGGTGTCGTACGTGTCGACGAGCAGGATGGGCTGGTCGTAGCAGGCCGCGTAGGCCCGGAAGGCATCGAGCTCATTCTCGAAGCTCATCACCCACGAATGGGCGTGCGTGCCCGTCACCGGGATGCCGAAGACCTTGCCCGCGAGCATGTTGGAGGTACTGTCGGCTCCGCCGATGTATGCGGCGCGCGAGCCGCTCAGCCCTCCGTCCGGTCCGTGGGCCCGGCGCAAACCGAACTCGACGAGCGTATCGCTCCCACAGGCCGAGCGGATGCGGGCGGCCTTGGTGGCGATAAGGGTCTGATAGTTGAGGGTGTTGAGCACGGCCGTCTCCAACAGCTGGGCCTCGATCAAGGGACCCTCGACCTGGAGGATGGGCTCGTGCGGGAAGATCACGGTTCCTTCTGGGACGGCCTCGATGCTGCAGGTCGTCCGGAAGTCCCTCAGGTAGTCCAGAAAGGCGTCGTCGAAGGCGCCGAGGCCGGACAGATAGTCCAGGTCCTGCTCGGTGAAGTGGAGGTTCTCGACCAGGTCGAGCAGTTGCTCGAGCCCGGCCGTGATGGCGAAGCCGTTGTGCGGGGGAAGTTCACGGAACGTATAGTTGAAACAGGCCTCCAGGTCCTTACGGCCGGTCTTCCAGTAGCCGCCCATCATGGTCAGCTGGTAGTAGTCGGTGAGGAGGGCCAGGTTCTCTCTTTTGGCCCACCGCTGGGAGACATCCCGCTCCATCAGACCCCCACCTCCCTGGGAATCCGGCGCCGTTGGGCGCCGTCCCGTCAGTCGTCGTGTTCTACGGGATTGCCGTGCTCGTCGTACGCCGGGGCCGGCCGCTCACCTGAATCCTGGAGTTGGCCGGAAGTGATGCGGATCACGCCTGCCGCTTCCATCTCCTTGAGCGCGCGGGCCGACCCCTCCGGGGAGATGCCGCGCACGGCGTCCTCGACCAGGTATACGGTGAAACCGGCGGCGCCCGCGTCGAGGGCGGTCTGGCGGACGCAGTACTCGGTAGCGAGACCGGTGATGAACACCCGCTCTACTCCTCGGAGCTTCAGGAACTGGGCCAGATCGAACCGCTCGACCCGGAACCCGCTGTAGGTCTCACGGTCCGGGTCATCGCCTTTACTGACCAGGATCGCGTTCATGGGGATGTCGAGGGTCGCGCACCAATCGGCCCCCGGGGTCCCCTGGACGCAGTGAGCGGGCCAGGAGCCGTCGCGGTATTCAGGTGAGGCCGAGAAGCTCACGTGGTTGGCGGGGTGCCAGTCGCGCGTGTAGATCCAGCGGCCGAAGAAGGGGACGATGCGGTTGATGACGGGGATGACCTCATCGCCGCCGGGCACGGGGAGGCTGCCTCCAGGGCAGAAATCCCGCTGCACGTCGACCACTATCAAGGCGTCTCGCGCTCCGGTCAGGATGGTCTCACTCGGCGCGCCGGCGGGCGCCGGCCGGAGGCCGGCGCCTCCGGCGCCGCCCGTCGCCGGGCCGCCATCCGTCGCGCTCATCGCCCCAGTACCTCCATGCCCGCCGGCATGAACGGTCGTAGCGCAGCAGGGACTTCCACTAAGCCCTCCTCTGTCTGGTAGTTCTCCATGATGGCGATGATGGTGCGGCCTAGGGCGACCACCGTGCCGTTCAGAGTGTGGAGGAGGTAGGGGCCGCCCTTCGCGCCCTTGGCACGGACCTTCAGGCGCCGGGCCTGATAGTCGGTGCAGTTGGAGCAGGAGGTGACCTCCCGGTAACGCTCCTGCGCGGGCAACCAGGCCTCCAGGTCGTACTTCTTGGCGGCGGAGGCGCCCAAGCCGCCGGCCGCGATGTTGACCGCGCGGTAGGGGAGTCCCAGCTCCTGCAGGACTTGCTCCTGTATGGAGCGCATGAAATCGTGTTCTTCGCCCGACTTGTCGGGGGCGCAGAAGCTGAACATCTCGACCTTGTCGAACTGGTGCACCCGGAAGATACCGCGCGTGTCCTTGCCGGCCGCCCCGGCTTCGCGCCGGAAGCAGGTCGAATACCCCACGTAGTGGACGGGGAGGTCGGCCTCGTCGACGATCTCGTCCATATGCAGCGCCGCCAGCGGGACCTCGGACGTCCCCACTAGGTTGAGGCCGTCGGCCTCCACCCGATAGACCTGCTGCATGTCGGTGGGGAAGAACCCCGTGCCGTACATGGCCTCGTCACGCACCAGGACCGGCACCAACACCGGCCGGAAACCCTTGGCAGCCAGCTTCTGCAGTGCGAACTGCACGAGCGCGAACTGCAGGAAGACCAGGTCGCCCTTGAGGTAGGCGAAGCGGCTCCCCGACGTGCGGGCTCCGCGCTCCATGTCGATGAGATCATGGGCGACGGCCAGATCGAGGTGGTCTTCAGGCTCGAAGGTGAACTTACGGGGGATCCCCCAATGATGGAGGACCACCGAGTCGTCCTCGCCGCCGTCCGGAGCGGCCGGGTCGGGAAGGTTGGGGACCTGCAGCAGTTCCTCCTGGAGCGCGGTCTCTACCTCCTTGAGCCCGGCCTCGAGGCGTTTGATCTCGTCCCCGACTCGGCGCATGGCCTCGATCTTGTCCTTGGGATCGATCCCGTCGCGCTTGAGCCGGGCGATCTCCTCGCTCGCCGCGTTTCGCCGGCTACGAAGCTTTTCCACAGCCACCAGCGTCTCCCGCCGCGACCGGTCGAGCTCCAACAGCTTGTCGAGCGCCGCTTCCGCCTGCGCGCCCCGGCGGCGTAAGGCCTCTCGCACCCGGTCGGGCTCGTTGCGGATGAGCTTGATATCGAGCATAGGGACTCTCCTCGGCCGGGGACGGGCGGGCTAGCCCGAGCTCTGGGATAAGGGCCTGCCGACCGGATAGCTGCCCAGGACCTTGACGCGCGGGAGCTTGCAGCACAGGCAGCGCAAAGCGTCGGCCACCGGGCCGTCATCCACCTTCCCCTCCAGGTCGACGATGAAGACGTAGTCGCCCAGCCTGCGTTTCAAAGGCCGTGATTCGATCTTGGTGAGGTTGATGTGGCGAAAGGCGAACTCCTGCAGGATGAGCAGCAGAGCCCCCGGTTGGTCCTTGGCTATCTCGCACACCACCGACGTCTTATACGGTTCGAACCAGTCTTGGCGCTCGCGCTGTCGGGCCAGGAACACGAAGCGGGTCTCGTTGTCCTTGTGGTCCTCGATGTCGGCCTCGAGTACTTCACATCCGTATCTCACCCCGGCCAGCCGGTTGCCGATCGCCGCCCAGGGTTCCGCTACCGACGCGACCTTCTCCACGGCATTGGCCGTGGAGTTGGCGGCCTCCACCTCCCGACCGGGGAGATTGCGGCGTAGCCACATCCGGCATTGCGCATTCGCATGCGGGTGGGAGACCACCTTAGTGATCTGTTCCAGCGTGACTCCGGGCCGGGCCAGGAGGTTGTGGCGTATCGGGTGCCTTATCTCGCGCACGATCTGGAGATTGTCGATCTCGTGCGCCAGCATGTCGAGAGTGGCCGAGACCGACCCCTCGATGGAGTTCTCTATGGGAACGACCGCGCAGTCGACCTCACCCGTCGCCACGGCCTCGATGGTCTCGGGCAGCGCCGCGAAGGGCACGAACTGCCGGGTACGCCCCCCGGGCATCTCTTCGTCAAGAGCGGCCCGAAGGGCTTCCTCGGTGAAGGTGCCGCGCGGTCCGAGGTATCCGATGGTCGTGGCCGCCACAGGGAGAGGCTCGCGCAGCGACGAGACGGGCCACCGGGCCAGATCAGACCCGGCGGGATCACAGTTCACGGCCGTCTCCATCCTTGTCGCGGACGGGGGCGAGCCGGTCGTCCTCGGTATCGGTCCCGCCGGCGTGCCGCAGCGACTGCCTGCGCTCCTTGACGAACCGGTCGGCCAGACTGCCTGCGGCGGGGGTCTGTGGCTCGTCCCAACCTCTGGCGGACGGCACGACTTGTTCCTCGACGAGCGGCAGGCCCTTGCGTCTGCGTCTGCGGTTCTCCCTGTCCAGCTCGCGCTCGGTGTCGGCCCGCAGGCCGGGTAGACCCGTGGACATCGGCGCCCCCGGACTCGGCGACTCGGTCTCGCCGGTCACACCGGCGGCTTGGGCTCCCTCGGGCCGGGGCCGGATGGTGAAGGGACCGCTGCCCCGCGCCTGCTCTATCGCCTCGATCTCTTCAGGAGCCAGAGGTATGTCGGATTCGCCGCCCTTGAGGAGCTTCACATACATACGCGCGAAATCGCGGCTCACCACGGTGGTGATGACGACCCCGTCGCCCAGATGGTTGAGAAACGCCACGGCCGTGCTTTGGCGCCCTCCGAGATCGTAGTATGCGTCGAAACGGACGATGCCGACCCCGGACAGACTGCTGTCGATACGCACGTCGTGGTCGCGGGCGAGCAAGGTCAGGTCCTCGAGAGCCAGACGTACGTTGGTAAGCTTCTCGTCCACTGCGGCCACGTGCTCGACGATGTCGACGGTGCCCCGCGAACCCATGATGACGTGTTGGTTGCGCTGATAGCGCTGCAGTCTTCGGTAGACGAGGGCCAGTCCGATCCCGGCTGCCACGGCCAGAACGATGGCTACTATGGCGACGATCTCGAATACCTGCACTGCGCTTCCTCCAGGGTCCTATAGTTTGAAGATGACGTCGGCTTCGAGCCAGTTGTTGTCTCTGTACTTCTCATCGGGGACCGGCCCTGCCTCGACATGGAGTACCGTCACCTCGCCGTACGCACTGGGATTGAGGCCCTTCACCTCGACCGTCACCTTCGCCTTCGCTTTGATTTGGGGGATCTCAGTGCTTACCTTCTGCGGCTCGGTGGAACCGGACGCGAGCAGGGTGACGACTACGGGGACGTTCTTCTCGTCCATGTTCCCCTGGTTCTCGACGGTGACCACGAAGGTAAGTCGGTCGGTCAAGGTCAGGTTGAATGTGCCTCCCGCGGTGATCTCCTTGTCATCGGGCATCGCCACCACTCTGTCGAGGGCGACGCCGTGGACGGCCTGGAGGTTGCCGGTGCTCTTGAGCCTGGCCAAGACGTCGAGGACCTCGGTGCTCGAGGCGAGATCAGGATCGGAGATGAAAGAGGTGCTGGGGACGCTCACCCCGGTCAGTTGCTTCTCGGCGAGAAGGCTGGTGGTCTTGGGGACGAACACCTCTTTGTAGAGGAAGTCGGAATTGGTCAGGTAGCGCAGGGCGTGCGCGATCTGCTCCGACGGCACCTCGGTATCCTCCACCTCCAGGGCGTTCATCAAGGCGAGCTTGAGTTCGGCCGTGCCGGTCTGGCGGAAGTTCATGACCAGCAAGAAGAACTGGTGGATGCCCTGGTCGACCAGGTCCTTGGGCGCCTCGAGGCCCTGGGCCTCGACCTGGAGCTTCTCCGACTCGGCGACGAACGCGTCGAGCCGCGCCTGGATCTCTGTCCGGTTGGTGTCGCCCGGGCTGGTGAGCAACTCTGTCAAGGCGGCGCCGATGACGTCCGACCGTTCGAGTATGTCGGCCACCGCGGTCATGTACTTCTGATAGTCGGCGGCTTCCCCGCTGCGGATGGCGCTTCTAGCGGTGAACACGATGACCACGACGACGATGATGATGGCGGCCAGAACCAAGAGGAGTCTGAGGAGGGGTTTAGGCAGACCCTTCTTCTGCCGCCGATCCCGCTCTCCCGTGGCTGAGTCGCTGTAAGTGTCGTCCTTATCCCGATCGGTCATACGTAGCGGCAATACAAGAATGAAGATGGTGGGCGAGGGGGGACTTGAACCCCCATGAGCGTAAGCTCACTAGACCCTGAACCTAGCGCGTCTGCCAATTCCGCCACTCGCCCGGAGTGACGCGGAGTATAACATAGCGCCTCACGGCGCCCGTCCTTTCTGTGAGTGGGCCGCCGCCCGCTGCGTGTCTGCTCCGGCTGCGCACGAAGGCCTGTGCGATCCCTCCGCGGACACGCAGCGGGCGGCGGCGCCTAGGCAGACGGTCCAGTCCCGTGCGGACACTCTGGCGGTGTGCCTGTCCGCTCCGGCTGCGCACGAAGGCCTGTGCGATCCCTCCGATATACTGGGCAGCATGACCGAGGCAGACCTCCTCTTCGATCGCTACCGTATCGTCCGTAAGCTGGGCAGCGGGGCGTTCGCGACCGTCTACCTCGCCGACGATTTGAAGATGGGGCGCCCGGTGGCGGTCAAGGTGGTCGAGCACACCGCCGACGTGGAAGACCGGGTGGTGCGCGAGGCCCAGGCCGCGGCCAAACTGAACCATCCGCACATCTTGACCGTGTACGAGATGATCCGGCAGCCGGACCGGACCTTTCTGCTCACCGAGTATATCCAGGGTAAGACCCTCCGCGAACTCTATCGGGAGCAGGCCCTGAGCGACGCCGATATCCTAGAGGCCGGCATACAACTGTGCCGCGCCTTGGAGCACGCTCACAAACGCGGAGTGGTGCACCGCGATATCAAGCCCGAGAACATCATGCTGGTCGACGGTGATGCCGTCGATGTCCGATTGATGGACTTCGGGGTGGCTCAGCTTGAGGACCGGGCCTCCATAACCATGGACGGCGATCTGGTGGGAACCCTCGCCTACATGTCGCCGGAGCAGGGGGAGGGCAAGAACGTCGACTCGCGGAGCGATGTCTATTCACTCGCCCTGACGCTCTATGAGGGCTTTACCCGTAAGAACCCCCTCAAAGGCAAGCGCCTGCAGGAACTGTTGCGGGACGTCTCCCGGCCGCAGATCCCTCCGCTCTTGGAGAACCGGCCCGACCTACCGGTTGACCTCAGCGACGCCTTGGAGCGGGCCATGGCGCGGGACAGCTACGCGCGGCCCGACGCGGGGACGTTCGGTAGGATTCTAGGCCGGGCGGCTAAGCGCCTGCCCGCGAGGGGCCTGTCCGAGGCAGAGGAGACCGTCGACGAGCGGCTTGCCACCCGGGTGCGGCAGAGGTTGGTCCCCGGCCGGGTGGACCGGGACCGGTTGTTCTATCTGGGGGAGCACTTCGCGAGCGGGGTGTTCGCTCTGTGCGCCCTCTGGTATGTGTTGCCGGGAGTCCCTTTCTACCCGCAGGTAGCGGTCGTTCCTTTGATCGCCGCGCCGTCTTTCCTCGCGCTGCTGTGGCCGTTCGGCGGCGCGGCGCTCACGTTGGCCTTGTTGGCGCCTCCCATCTTCGCGTTCGGCCTGGGCTGGGGGGTGCTCTACCTCGTCCCCGCGGTGGTCACCCTGGGACTGCTGCGGTGGCGCCGCCGGGAATGGGTGGCTCTGCTGCCGGCGGTCATGCCGTTCGCGGTGCAGTTCGGTGTAGGACTGGCCGTGCTCCCGCTGGCCGGCGCGCTTGCGCGCCGGTGGGGGGCGTTGGTGGGATTTCTCAGCGGCCTGGTGCTGGTAGTGGCCGGGGGACTCGCCGGGTGGACGGCTCTGCCCTACACCTTCAACCCGGGACCAGGCGCGGTGCTCAGGGCGGCCGAGCACGCGGCGTCCCCGTGGACGGTCCTGCTCGAGATGGCGCGGTTCCTCGATTCACGACCGGAGATGGCCGTGCAGCTCCTGCTGTTCACCCTGCTGTCGCTGCCGTGGTACGCGCTGTGGGGCCGGTCGCCGGTGCGACGGATGTGGGGAGCGAGCACCTATCTTATCGCGGTGTTCCTGGCCTTCGTCCTCGTCCCGATACTTGCTTTGGGAGTGCCGGTGCAGTTGGGTCCCTTTCTGGTCACGTATGTGCCGTGCGCTATAATCGGCTTTCTGGTCGCCCTCCTTATCCCGTCCGAGCGTGTGGGCACCCTCTAGGAACGCGTGGGGGCGGTGCGAAGGGCGGTGGAACCCCGCCCGGGAAGGGGGTCCGAACTGTACGTACAGCCGGCGGAATTGGCCCGCAGACTCGTCGACGAGATGGAAGACCACAAGGTCTCCCGGGCCCCGCATACAATGGTCCCCAACCGATACACCATCTTTCTTTGCCCCGAGGATCACGAACGGCTCCATGGTCGTGAGGACGCGCTCATCGAGAAGCTTGAGCGCCATCTGGCCAAGCATGTCCGGAGCAAGAGATACGATCTCCCCGGGGAGATCCGTGTCGGCGTGGCGCTCGATGAGGATCTCAGGTTCGGTCATTTCGGCATCCTGGCCGGGCAGGATGCGTCCGAACCGGCCGGGTGGGACATGGCGCCGCGGGTCGAGCAGATGCCGCCGCGCGGGGTGACGCAGACTCGACCCTCGCCGGGTGCGCAGGCCGCCCCGAGGTTCTCTGGGGCCGGGTCGCCCGTCCCCGCCGGGGGAACGCGTGACGGGGCGACCGAGGTCATCCGGCCTGATGAAGCCACCCATATGGATCTGGCCCGGCAGACCCTCGTGATCAGGGCGGGCAATCGGGAGCGCGAGTTCGCCAAGGGGCGCGTGATCGTGGGCAGAGGACGCGACGTCGATTTCAAGGTGGAAGATCCCAACGTTTCGCGCAGACACGCTGCCATCTACTGGTCGGATGGGAAGGTGGTGATCGAGGACCTCGGCTCGACCAACGGCACCATGGTCAACGGCTATCCGGTGTCGAGCACTGTCGTCCGGCCCGGGGACGTCATCGTGATCGGCGACTGCCGCATCACGGTGGAGGCCAGGTAGGGTCCGGGGCGGGGCGGGGACCATGCTGGAGACGGTGCTGCTGGCAGGGAAGGTCGTCTTCCTGATCGTCCTTTACCTGTTCATCTACCGGGTAGTGCGCTCCGCCACGCGGGAGCTGCGGGCGGCTGCTCCCGTCGCCGACAAACGACAATGGTCCGCGGGAGCCGAGATGCCCGCCGCCGGGAGGCCGGTGGCGGCCGGGACCGGCGGAGGAAGGCCGGGCGGAGTGTGGACGTTGGTGGTCGAGAAAAGCCCCTGCCTGCCACCCGGTACGGCGTTCGCTTTCCCAGTGGGGACTTCTGCGCTTGCCGGACGCTCTCCCGAGGCCGACATCCACCTGGACGACACGTTCGTCTCATCGAAACACGCCTTGTTCGAGACCACGGCCGACGGTCTCCGCCTGGAAGACCTGAGGAGCACTAACGGTACCCAGGTGAACGGAGTCGACATCGCCGGTGCGGTCGTTCTGCAGGCTGGAGACCAGGTCGAGGTGGGCGACACGGTCTTCAGGGTCGAGGTGCGGTGATGCGCCTACGCGCGGGCGTCGCGAGCGATCGCGGCTTCGTCCGCCCTGCGAACGAAGACTCGTTCTTGCTGCGCAGAGGACTCTATGCGGTGTGCGACGGTATGGGAGGGGCCCGGGCGGGAGAGGTGGCGTCGGAGATGGCCTGCCTCGGTCTTGTCGCTCTCGATCCGGCCTCGGCCGGAGAAAAAGAGTTACGGACTGCGGTGGTCAACACCAACCGGGCCATCGTCAGCCGTAGCTTGGCGGAGGAGCACCTTCTCGGCATGGGAACGACGTTGACCGCCGTCATGATCAAGGAGGGATCGCTCATTCTGGCGCATGTCGGCGACTCTAGAGCTTACCTCTTTCGTGACGGGCAGCTCGTCCAGTTGACGGACGACCACTCCTGGGTGGGGGAGATGGTGCGTCGTGGAGAATTGACCGTGGAGCAGGCGGCCGTCCATCCGCACCGCAGCGTCATCACCCGGGCGCTCGGCACCGAACGGGATGTCGATCCGGACATGAAGGAGACCGACATCGCCGAAGGCGATCGGATCCTTCTCTGCAGCGACGGTCTGACCGGCATGGTGACCGACGAACAGATCGCGGCGTTGCTGGCCGGGAGCGAGACCCCACAGGCCGCGGCCGATGCGCTGGTGGAGGCGGCGCTGGCCGCCGGGGGTGAAGACAATGTCACCGTCGTAGTCGTGGATGTCATGGCCGGAGAGGAGTCACCGGCGGTGGAGACCGAGGGCGACACGGTAGGCGACCGGATAGTGGTCGGGCCGACCGACCGGGGGGCGTTGACGAGTTCACCGTTGCATCTGGGGAGGAGGGCCGGCGCTGCCGTCCGGGAGCGCCTCGGAAGACGGACGGCGCCGGTGGCGCGTCCGGTGGGTTTGCGACCCGGCCGGGGCGAAGCCACGGCCGGCGGAGCGCTCCCGCTTGAAGGATTCGTCTTACAGCGCGAAACCGAGGAGGCCCACCGGACAGAAGCGGCCCCGGCCCCGGCCGGTACGGCCTTGAAGCCGGAGGCGCCTCCCGCCGGTGTCTCCCCGGCCGCCGACGGAGCGGGAGCCGCTCCGGCTCCTTCCCAGGGGCGGCGACGGCGCCGGTGGCTCATCACTCTGGGCGTCGTGGTGATCGTCGTGGCCGCCGTGTTGGGCGGGTTCGCCGCCTACAACTCCTCCGTCTACTATGTGGGGAGGTATGACGACGGCCAGGTGGCTCTCTACCGGGGGTTGCCCGGCAGCTTTCTCGGTATAGAGCTTTCGTCGGTGGTCGAGGTGGTCGAGGTGGACTACGACCTGCTGGCCTCCTACATGCAGGGCCGGGTGGACGCCCACGACCTGGTCAGCAAGGAAGAGGGGCGGGCGTTCCTCAAAGCGCTGGACGAGCAACAGTGAGCGTTCGCAACCGCGAGCTCGTCTTCTTGGTCCCGGCACTGGTCCTGACCACCGTGGGGTTCGCCCTGGTCTATACGCAGAAAGCGACGGTCCTTACCTGGACCTCGCTCACATACGGGGGGCTTTTCATCGTCCTCTTCCTCATCGCGCACGCCGGCGTGCGGGTGTTGGCGTCGCGGGCCGATCCCTATCTCCTGCCGGTGACCGCCCTCCTTTCGACTCTGGGTCTGGTCGTGCTCTATCGACTGGACGAGGATCTGGCCCTCAAGCAGGCCATGTGGCTGGTGGTGGGGCTGGCTGCGTTCCTGCTGGTGCTGGTCCTGGTGCGTGATTTGGAGTGGCTGTCGAAGTACCGGTATGTCATCGGCGGTCTGGGAGTGCTGCTCCTCCTTCTCACGGCCGTCTTCGGCCGTGAGATCTACGGCGCCCGGCTCTGGGTGCGCCTCGGGCCGGTGAGCTTCCAGCCGGGCGAGTTCGGGAAGATCCTACTGGTGGTCTTTTTCGCCGCCTACCTCGTCGACATGCGGGAGGTACTGACGGTGAGTACCCGCCGGGTCCTGGGGGTGCCCCTCCCGCCTTTACGTTATCTGGCTCCTCTCCTGGGCATCTGGGCTCTTTCCATGGCACTGATGATCTTCATGAAGGACCTGGGAACAAGCCTGCTCTTCTTCGGAGCGCTTCTGGCCCTCCTGTACGTCGCCACCGGGCGGTTCTTCTACGTGCTGGTGGGCCTGGTCCTTTTCATCGTGGGAGCCGTCGGCTTGTACTTCCTGTTCCCCCATGTGCAGACCCGGGTAGACATCTGGCTGGATCCCTGGGCAGACCCCAGCGGCAGGGGCTACCAGATCGTGCAGTCCTTGTTCGCGCTGGCGGAGGGCGGCCTGTTCGGCCGCGGTCTGGGCCGCGGGTATCTCATCCTGCCCTCGGGGAGCACGATCATCCCCAACCTGGAGACCGATTTCATATTCTCGGCCATCGGGGAGGAGCTGGGTCTGGCGGGGGCGGTCGGCATCATCCTGCTGTACCTGATCTTCGTCTATCGGGGGTGTCGCGTAGCCGTACGGTCCCGCGACGACTTCACCCGTCTGCTGGCTGTGGGCCTGACCAGCATCTTCGCGCTCCAGGCCTTTCTCATCATGGGGGGAGTCATCAAGCTGATCCCGCTCACCGGCATCACCCTGCCGTTCGTGAGCTACGGGGGAAGCTCGATCGTGGCGAACTTCGCGCTCTTGGGCCTGCTGCTGCGGGCGAGCGACAAGGCGGACTAGATGGACAAGCCCCTACGCCGGCTGTTTCTGTTCTTCGTCCTGCTTTTCGTGGCGTTGATCCTGCAACTGACCTATGTACAGGTGTGGGCTGCGTCCGATCTCAAGACGAATCCGGCCAATACCCGGGCGGTGGAGGAGGAGATGAAGATCGAGCGGGGCGTCATCGTCTCGGCCGATGGGGTGGAGTTGGCTGTGAACCGGCAGGACGGCGAGTACTATCTCCGTGAGTATCCGCAGGGCGGTCTCACCTCTCCGTGGATGGGCTACAACAGCCTGCGGTACGGACGGGCGGGGGTCGAACGGGTCTATAACCAGGAACTATCGGGCGAATCCGGGCTTCTCGGGATCACCAGCTACTGGGACGAGCTTTTGGGCAAGACCCACCGGGGCGCGGATCTCAAGCTGACCGTCGATATGAAGGTGCAGCGGGCGGCGGTGGAGGCTCTAGGGGAGCGCAAAGGCGCCGTCGTAGCTCTCGACCCGCGCACGGGCGCAATACTGGCCATGACCTCATATCCCCGCTACGATCCCAACCGGCTCGAGGGAATCTGGAAGGACATCAACTCCGATCCCGGCAAGCCCCTGCTCAACCGCGTGACCCAAGGCCTGTATCCCCCGGGGTCGGTGTTCAAGACGATCGTAGCGGCTGCCGCTCTGGAGACCGAGACCGTCACCACCGCGACGCGGTTCGACGACACGGGCAGTGTCACCGCCGGCGGGTTCGTGGTCAACAACTACGGCGGCACCGCCTACGGAGAGCACGACTTCGCCAAGGCGTTTGCGAGCAGCATCAACACCACCTTTGCCAAAGTCGGGGTATCTTTGGGGGCGGAGACCCTGGCCGCCTATGCCCGTGACTTCGGCTTCGGCGAGAGCCCGCCCTGGCCGCTGGGCGGGGCCGTGAGTCTCTTCCCGGATTCAAGCGACATGGACAAGGCTCATCTGGCTCAGGCTTCGTACGGGCAGGGAGAGATCTTGGCCACTCCCCTGCTGATGGCTTTGGCCACCTCGGCGATCGCCAACGCGGGGGATATCATGAAGCCCTACTTGGTCGCACAGGTCCTCGACTATCACGGGGATATCCTTGACGAGACCGCACCGGGGGTGTGGCTGCGGCCGATCTCGGCCGAGACCGCGGCTACGATGACGGACCTCATGGTCGAAGTGGTCACCAACGGAACGGGAACCAGAGCGGCCCTGAGCGGCGTCCAGGTGGCGGGCAAGACAGGGACCGCCGAAGTGGCCGACGATGAACCGCATGCCTGGTTCGCCGGCTTTGCGCCGGCCGGCGACCCGCAGGTGCTGGTGGTGGTGCTGGTCGAGAACGCGGGGACCGGCGGGAGCGTCGCTGCTCCCATCGCCCGGCGGGTCATCGCGGCCGCTCTTGGCCTCTGACACTTGTTGATAAGGTAGTATTGCGCGACCGGACAGACGAACAGTGCGACAGTGCGGCGCGAAACGCGGCGACAAGCGCAGGAGCACTTCGGAGGACGATGAAGCCTTGATAGGGCGGGTATTCGACGACCGTTACGAGGTCATCCGCAGGCTGGGCAGCGGCGGCATGGCCGATGTCTATCTTGCCAACGACCGGCTTCTGGGGCGACAGGTCGCCTTGAAGGTCCTTTCGTCGCGCTACGCCACCGATGAGCAGTTCGTGGAACGGTTCCGCCGCGAGGCCAGTAGCGCCGCCGGTCTGAACCACCCCAACATCGTGCAGATCTACGACCGGGGCGAGGCGGAAGGCACCTACTACATAGCCATGGAGTATCTGGAGGGACGTTCCCTCAAAGAGATCATCCTCAAGTACGCGCCGCTCAGTCCCGACCTCGTGGTGTCCATCGCCACCCAGATCCTCGAAGCGCTCCGGTTCGCCCACCGCCGAAACGTCATCCACCGCGACATCAAGCCGCAGAACATCATCGTCGACAACGACGGGCGGGTGAAGGTGACCGATTTCGGCATCGCCCGGGCGGGCAACGTCTCTACCATGACCGAGGCGGGGTCGATCCTAGGTACGGCCCACTACTTGTCGCCTGAGCAGGCGCAGGGACAGCCTGTGGAAGCGGCCTCCGATCTGTACGCTCTGGGCGTGGTCATGTACGAGATGGTCACAGGCAAACTGCCGTTCGACGGCGACAACCCGGTGAGCATCGCCATGAAGCACGTGCACGAGCATCCGGTACCGCCGCGCAGCATCAATCCTGACGTCCCCGAGAACCTGGAGGCCGTCATCCTTCGCGCTCTGGGTAAGCATCCCATCGAACGGTATCTGACCGCGCAGGCGATGCTCGACGATCTGGCCAAGGTGCGGGACGGGCAGCCGGTCGCCGCTCCTGCCGCCTACGTCGAACAAGCCACCCAAGTCATGAGCCCCGCGGCCGCCGCGGCGGCCGCGACCGGCGGCCGGCCGACCCAGGTTCGCAGGCGTGAGCGCGAGGAGCCGGATTTCGGGCCGGAGCCCTACTACGAGGAGCCGCCGCGCCGGCAGAGCGTCTGGCCCTGGGTGCTCGTCATCATCCTCATCCTTGCTCTGGGAGGGGCGGCGTACGCCATCTTCTACAACTGGGGCAGCGCCGAAGTCGAACTGGGCGTGGTGCCGGGGGTGCTGGGGCTGAGCGCGAAGGAGGCCGAGCAGGCGGTGACGAAGGCCGGTTTCAAGTTCAAGAACGAGGGTGACCAAGCCTCGGCGGAGGTGGCGGAGGGTAAGGTGTGCAGGCAGGAGCCCGAGGAGGGCGTCAAGTTGGCCAAGGGCGAGACGATCGGTGTATGGATCTCCTCGGGGAGAGGCAAAGTGGAGGTCCCCAGCGTCGTGGGTCTAGACCAGGTGGAAGCCGCCAGGGTCCTGGGCAATCGCGGCCTGGATGTCCATCCCGAAGAGGAACCGAGAACGGACGAAGAGCCGGGTACGGTGTTGCGACAGAGCCCCGAGCCCGGAGAGTCCGTCGAGGTCGGCACGACGGTGACCATCACGGTGGCGGTTGCGAGCGAGACCGTAGCCGTTCCGCTCCTCATAGGCAAGACCGAGGAGGTTGCCGTAGGCCTGCTGCAAGGCCTGGGGTTGGTGCCGGAGGTGAAGGAGGCCGACTCGACGCTGACGGGCGGGACGGTCGTCGATCAGAACCCGCCCGAACGGACGGAAGTCAAGCCGGGCGATACGGTGACCATCTTCATCAGTAATGCTCCCGAACCGAGTACGGTAGCGGTCCCGCCCGTGGCCGGGCTGGGATACACGCCTTCGCAGGCGGCCGCGAAGCTCGCGCAGTACGAGTTGCGCGCCAAGATCACATACTACGAGACCCCTGATTTCGAGCCCGACTGGATCATCCAGCAGGATCCCGCCGCGGGCGAGATCGTCCAGCGCGGGAGCGTGGTGGAGCTCCTGGTCGCCAGGGAGCCGGTCACCACTACTACCACTACTACCACGACCACCACGACCACGACTACGAGCGAGCCGCCGAGCAGCGACACGACCACGGTTCCCACGGAGCCGACGACTACCAGCCCCCCGATAACGGTGTTCTAAAGCCCCCCGATAACGGAGTCCCAGAGTGAAGACCAAGCCTACCTTCCAGGACGTACTCCTGGGTCTGCAGGAGTATTGGGCAAGAAAGGGCTGCATCATCTGGCAGCCGCACCATACTGAGGTAGGAGCCGGGACTTTCAACCCGGCGACCTTTCTCAGGGTGTTGGGCCCCGATCCCTGGAGGGTGGCCTATGTGGAGCCGTCCATCCGCCCCACCGACGGGCGCTATGGGGAAAACCCTTACCGGCTCGGCCATTACTACCAGTACCAGGTGATCCTGAAGCCCTGTCCTGACGACATCCAGGAACTCTACCTGGCGTCCCTGGAGCACCTGGGCAT
Source organism: Actinomycetes bacterium (assembly GCA_021372435.1). Lineage (GTDB taxonomy): Bacteria > Actinomycetota > Thermoleophilia > RBG-16-64-13 > RBG-16-64-13 > RBG-16-64-13. The sequence goes on from JAJFUK010000148.1 coordinate 21,805, forward strand.
CGACTTGGCCAAGCACGACGTCCGCTTTGTCGAGGACGACTGGGAGTCGCCCACGCTGGGGGCGTGGGGCCTGGGCTGGGAGGTGTGGATCGACGGGATGGAGTGCACCCAGTTCACCTACTTCCAGCAGGTAGGCGGCATCGACCTCGATCCGCCCAGCGTGGAACTGACTTACGGGACCGAGCGGCTCGCCATGTATCTCCAGGGAGTGGAGAACGTGTTCGATCTCGTGTGGATGCCCGGCATCACCTACGGCGACGTCTACAAGGCCAACGAGGCCCAGTGGTCGGTCTACAACTTCGAGTTGGCCGACATCCCGCTGCTGCAGAGGTCGTTCGCCGACTACGAGCGCGAGTGTGCGCGGTGTCTCGAGCGGGGCTTGTCGAGGCCCGCGTATGACTTCGTGTTGAAGAGCTCCCATATGTTCAACCTGCTGGATGCGCGGGGCGCCCTCAGCGTGACCGAGCGGACCGGCTACATCGCCCGGGTGCGCAACCTCGCGCGCAAGGTGGCTGAGGCGTACTGCGCTGAACTGGGAGCGGCAACCGGTGACGCTCCACAGGCGGCCCAAGGCGTTGAGCTCACTCAGACGCCTACCGTCGCGACGATCCAGGTCGCCGGGGTGGCGGGCCGCGAGCCCGGCGCCGCGTGGATATCGCCCGAGGATCGGGGGGACCGCGACTTCCTGCTCGAGATCGGCGTGGAGGAGATGCCGGCCTCCGCCTGTAGGGCGGCCGTCGAGCTGCTCCCCGAGCGGGTGGCCGGTTTGTTCACCGCCGAAGGGGTGGAGGTCGCCTCTGAAGACGTCGAGGTTATGGTCTCGCCCCGGCGGATCGCCGTCCGTGTCAAGCACGTCCCGGGCGAGCAGGCCCCCCGCGAGATAGTCCAGAGAGGACCGGCCGTCGAGGTGGCCTTCGACGCCGACGGGAACCCTACGAAGGCCTGCGAGGGATTCGCCCGGGCCAAAGGAGTGGCCGCCCGGGACCTGCAGATCCGGGAGGAGGGCGGACGTCGTTTCGTCTACTACGTCACCCAGAGCGAGGGCCGGCCTACGGCCGGCCTGCTCCCCGACATCTGCCTCAAGATCGTGCGTGACATGTACTTCCCCAAGAACATGCGCTGGGGGTATCGGGAGATACGCTTCTCCCGGCCGGTCCGCCGGCTGGTGGCCCTGTGGGGAGAGGCGGTCATCCCGTTTGGCTTCGCGGGCCTGATCTCGGGCCGGACGAGTCAGGGCCATCGCTGGTTGGGAGGACCGGTCGAGATCGGGAGGCCTGCGGACTACGTAGAGGCTTTGCGATCGGTGGGCGTCGTCGTCGACCATCGCGAGCGGGAACGGCTGATCTGGGACGGCTTGAAGCAGACGGCTGCCGCCCGGGGTCTGGAAGTCATAGATCCCATGGGCAAGATGGCTGAGGTGCTCTTTCTCGTGGAGTGGCCCACCGTGGCCGAGGGCCGGTTCGCGGCGCATCATCTGAGCCTGCCTGCCGAAGTGCTCGAGACGGCCATGCAGTCCCACCAACGCTACTTCCCGTTGGTCGATGGCGACGGGACCCTCTCCAACCGGTTCCTCTACGTGAGCAACGGCGACCCGGCTTGGCTGGAGCAGATCACCGCCGGCAACGAGCAGGTGCTGCGGGGCAGGATCGAGGACGCGGAGTTCTCCTTCGAGAAGGACAAGGCCATGGGGCTGGAGGCGATGGCGGCCCAACTCGACAAGATCGTCTTTCATGTGAAGGCCGGCACCATGAAGGATAAGACCGAGCGGCTGATCGCCCTCACCGGCTATCTGGCCGAGGTGTGCGGCGCTCCCGGCGAAGCCCGGGAGCGCGCGCTCGAAGCCGCCCGGCTTGCGAAGGCCGACCAGGTGTCGATCATGGTCCGCGAGTTCGCGGACCTGGAAGGGGTCATGGGCGAGACGTACGCCCTGATGGAAGGGCATCATCCTGAGGTGGCGCGGGCCATCCGGGAGCAGTTCCTTCCCGACGCAGCAGGAGGCGCGGTCCCGAAGACGATACCCGGCGCTCTCCTCGCCACAGCCGAGAAGGTCGACAACATCGTGGCCGCCTTCGCCTGTGGGGAGCCGCCCTCAGGCTCAAAGGACCCTTATGGTCTGCGGCGGGCCGCGGCCGGCATGGTGGCCATCGCGCTGGAACACGGGCTGCGATACGACCTCGAGAAGCTGCTCCACCGGGCCTACGATGAGCTGGAGCGCTTCCCCGGCCTGGTCGAACGCGGGGCGGTGGTCCCAGAAGCGGCCGCCTTCGTCCTGGAGCGGCTGGCCAAGGCCCTTGCCGACGAGGGCCTTGCTCGGGACACCGTGGACGCGGTCCTTCCTACCTCGTACGAGTTCCTCGACCTGCGCCTGCGCGCCCGGGCGTTGCACGAGTTCCGGCAGCGCGGGTCCTGGGACAATCTGGTGACGGTCTTCACGCGGCCCTCGAACCTGGCTAAGAAGCTGCCGCCGGAGGCGGCTGCTGAGGCGCTTGCTCTGCCGCAGAGCGGAGTGGATCCGTCGTTGTTCCAAGCTGAGGCCGAACATTCGTTGTTCGCCGCGTGGCAGGAAGCCGCCGCCAAGGTATCCGAAGCGGGCAGAGCGCGGCGCTACGGCGATGCTTTGGCAACGCTGGCCGGTCTTCGCCCGAGCATCGACCGGTACTTCGACGATGTGCTGGTCATGGCCGATGACGAGGCCGTGCGGCTCAACCGTCTGCGCCAGCTGGCCGCCATCACCGCGACGGTGCGAAGTGTGGCCTGGTTGGAGCTGGTGCAGGGCTGAGTCACGTCGATCGGGCTTCCGATGCAAGAGAGGCCGGGCGTAGCCCGGCCTCTCGCCGTTCTTGAAGGCGTCACTCAGCGGGCGCTCAGGTACGGGCGCCCACTTCTTCGGCCATCTGCTCGCCGGCCTCATCGGCCAGATCATCGGCATCGCCGCCGCGGCTGAGCCGCCGTTTGTACTCCGGGTCGGGCTCCAGCCAGGTGTGCACCCAGGGCATCTCGTTCTGCCACACCGGGTTGAGCGTGTCGCGCACGGCTCTTGCGTACTTGTGCAGGCCGGGCTGCAACTCGTTGAATAGGGACTCGGCGCCCTCATGGGTAGGATATGCGTTGTTGCGCTCGACGGCCTTCTTCATCACGGCCGGATGGTCGATCAGAGGACACGGGCGGAGCAGGTTCTTCCCGAAGGGCTGCATCCGGCGGATGTCCTTGAAGAAGTCGGAGCACAGGCAGTCGAGCAGCGGCTTGTTCTTGATGTTGTCGGTGGCGAAGTGAGCGAAGATGCACGGCTCCACATCGCCCTTGTTGTTGATGTGGATGTACTTGCGTCCACCCGACAGGCACCCGCCCGTCAGAGGCCCGTCGCCCCAGAAATCCGCCACCAGAAGGGGGCGGGTCTTGCGGATGTGCACGACCCCGCGGTGCAGTTGGAGCCGCTGTTCCGCACTGGGCATGAGACTGAGGTCGGGGTCGCGGCCCACCGGCATATACAGGAAGTACCAGCCGTAGAAGGCGCCCTTTTCGACCATGAGATCGGCGAACGCCTCGGAGGTGATCTCCTCGATGTTCTCGCTGGTCGCGGTGCATGAGATGGCGAACATGATCCCCCGCTCGCGTAGCCGGTCCATGGCCGCCATCAGGCGGTCGTAAGTCCCCTTGCCACGGCGGGTGTCGGTGGCCTCGCGCGAGCCCTCGATGCTGATCGTCGGGCAGACGTTGCCCACTTCGAGGATCCGGTCGGCCACCCGGTCATTGATGATGGTGCCGTTGGTGAACACCAGGAAGACAGAATGCGGGTGGCGGCCTGCCACATCAAGAAGCGGCTGCCACACGAACGGTTCGCCTCCCAACATGACGTACACCCGGGAGCCTATGTCTTCTCCCTGGTTGATGATGCTCTCGACCTCGTCTTCGGTCAGTTCCTCTTCGTTGTCGTATTCGGCCGCGTAACAGCCGACGCAACGGAGGTTGCAACGCATAGACGGACTGATCAGTATTGCCGTGGGTGAGGAAATCCCCCGTTCCTCGAGGAGCGACTCTGTGAACTCTGGGTCCCGCATGAAGAAGTTGGCCATCATCCCGGCAACGAAGCGCTTACGTGAATTAGGATGAAGATGACGAATGTTCTTGAACAACGTGTTGCCGGGATTGCCGGGGGCTGTGTAGTTCTTCAGCCAATCGGCGACCATGTGTTGCTGCGGTGACTTAGCCGTCCGTTGGACGGCGGCGTTCAGGCCCCGCATGGCCAGGTCCGAACTGCCGACCACGGTCAGGGCCGCTGAGATGATGGAAGCGGTCCGTTCGTAGTCGCGTCGCTCCCGAGCCTGCGCCACTGAGTGCTCGGGCATTGCTTCTCCTTTCTCTTCTGGACGTTTTCCGGATGCTACTACCATAACACAACGACCCTTGGAGACCGGTAACAGGGCGGGCCGTCCGGCGCGGGCCGTATCCTCGACCTGCCCGGCCCGTTGGCGCGGCCCGTTGGCGCGGCCGGTTCGCGGCTGCTTCACAAGAGCGGCCCGCTTCGTTAGAATTACGGCCTCTACACCGTGATTCCCAGGAACGTGCCGTATCAATCTCGAAGGGAGTAAGCCCAGATGAGTCCTACCAAGTACGTGTACGATTTCTCCGAAGGCAACGCCTCCATGAAGTCCCTTCTGGGCGGCAAGGGGGCCAACCTGGCCGAGATGACGGGTCTGGGGATCCCCGTACCTCCGGGGTTCATCGTGACCACCGCCGCCTGCGTGTACTACTCGGTGAACGGCCGGTATCCTGAGGGACTCGAGGAGGAGATCGAGGCGCATCTGCACGCTCTGGAGAAGCTCACCGGCAAGACCCTGGGTGACCCCGAGAACCCTCTGTTGCTTTCCGTGCGCTCCGGCGCGGTGTTCTCCATGCCGGGGATGATGGACACCATCCTCAACCTCGGCCTGAACGACGAGACGGTCGAA
>JAJFUK010000151.1 GCA_021372435.1 Actinomycetes bacterium
CGCCGTCACCCAACGCCAGGCGTCGGCGCCGTCCGGTTCCAGACGAATCCCGTCGGCATCGCCCACCGGCCGGCAGGCCATACTCACCGCCAGCAGGCGCTCGTCCTTGTACACGGTGAGGAAAGAGTAGCAGGGACCCGCCACCTCGACGGTGAGACCCGTCTCCTCAGACACCTCTCGGAGCACCGCGGAGCCCAGATCCTCGCCCTCCTCCATGCGACCCCCGGGCGGATCCCAAGCATCGACCGGCTCTTTCCGATGGAGGAGCAGCCACGTAGCTCGGTCCGCTGAGCCGGCGCGGCCGGTCACAGCGCCCTGCCCGGCGGTGCCCCGTTCGGCAGCGCCTCCACCGATCACGTCGCCCCCCTCTGCGCCGCCACCAAGCCGGGCTTCGCCGTAGCCGCCCAGCCCTTCGCTCCGCGCAATCCCGCCGGCGCGCCTGATCAACGCCACCACCGCGAGACGCACATACGGCGCCCGCGGATCGGCGGCCGGGCTCGGCCCACCGCCACCCGGCGGGACGCCACCCGGCGGTTCCGTCCCGCGGCCCTCGTGAGCAAACCGGCCGCCGCTCATCAGCTCCCGGCGCCTTCGGCAGTGTCCGCGGCGGCCGGCCCGGAGCCCGCAGAGGTGCCCGTACCCGCGGCGCTCCCGGCTGCGGCAGCGCGGTCAGCGTGCCCGTCAGGGCGGGCAGCGCGCGAGAGACCCGACAGAACCCGGACCAGAATCTCGCCTGCCGCCTTCACGGCCTGCGTGCCGACGTCCAGATGGGTGACGAACCGTATCCGACCGGCCGTCGCCACTCCACACAGCACCCCTTCCTCTTCGAGTGCGCCTACTACTTGAGCCGCCCCCACCCCGAGACCCTCGACGGCAGCGATGAGGATGTTGGTCTGCACAGGATGGATAAGTTCCACTCCGGGCACCTGCCGGAGGTAGCCGGCCAGCAGAGCAGCGTTCTCGTGATCCTCCACCAGGCGGTCCAGGTTGTTCTCCAGCGCATAGAGCGCTCCCGCGGCGATGATGCCCGCCTGCCTCATAGCTCCGCCGTACCGCTTACGATTGTGGCGCGCTTCTTCGACGAACTCCCGGGTGCCTGCCAAGGCCGACCCTACCGGAGCTCCCAGTCCCTTGGAAAAACACACCGAGACCGAATCCGCAGTCGCCGCGTAGGCCCGGAGAGGTACCCCCGTCGACTTGTGCGCGTTCCACAGACGGGCCCCGTCCAGATGCACGGCGAGCCCATGAGCCCAGGCGACCGCCGCCACCGCCTCCATGGCCTCCAGCGGCCAGATGGTCCCCCCGCAGCGGTTGTGGGTGTTCTCCATCTCCACTGCCCCGGTGCGGGGAAAGTGCTCGGACGCAGGCCGGATGACCTTCTCGACCTCTGCGGCAGCCAGAACCCCGAGAGCGCCGGCCACCGGGCGGAGTTGCAGCCCCGACAGCGCAGCGGCAGAGCCGGCTTCATAATGGAGCACGTGGGCATCCTCGTGGACGATGACCTCGTCGCCCACGCGGGTGAGGGTACGGAGGCAGAGCTGATTGCTCATCGTCCCCGAGGGAACGAAAAGGGCGGCTTCCTTGCCCAGCATGCCGGCCACCGTCTCCTGAAGGCGATTGACGGTGGGGTCCTCCCGGTAGACGTCGTCGCCCACAGGGGCCGCCGCCATGGCCCGGCGCATGGCCTCGCTCGGCTTGGTCACTGTGTCGCTGCGCAGGTCGATGGGTTCGTTCACATGCGACATGATTCCTCCTT
>JAJFUK010000174.1 GCA_021372435.1 Actinomycetes bacterium
GTTGGCCGTCGGGATGTTGATGTAGCCGTCCATGGTCTTGATGATCGACACCGGCAGCATCAGCCCGCCGCCAACGTCGGTACTGGCGCCGCGGCCGGGCGTCCGACCGATCAGCATCCCGTTCGCTCCCTTGTACTTGCCCGTACCGCCCACGATGACGTTAAGCAGCATGTCCATCTTGCCGTCGTCGTTCTCAAGCGGATGAAGGTTGCCGACGACACCGTCGTACGCATAGATCCAGCCATCCTCGAGCATGTATATGCAGAAGAGGCTGGTCTTGTAGGTGGCCATCCAGGTCTCGTTCATGAAGTCCGGCTTGGGGAACTCCGCTGCTTCAGGAAAGCCGATGCCGGCGACATATTCGGAGCGGCCGAAAGGCTCGAACCAGCCGATACCGGCGTGGATCACTCTGCCGGCAGTCCAAGTCTTGTACTGCGCGGCCCCTGCCTCGTAATCGAACTTGATCTCTATCGTCGTGTACTCGACCGGGGCCGGTGCCGCCGTCGTCGTTGTGGTAGGAGCGGCTGTAGTCGAGGTCGGCAACGACACCGTGGTCGATGCCGAACCGGGCCACGAGGAGGCTTGAGTCGCGAGCCCTCCCAGGAACGCTGCGCCACCCGCGAGAAGAAGGGCGACCACCAATACCGGCAGCAGCCTATGGATTACTCTTCTATCCGAGAACCTCACTGCGATCCTCCCTCTTTGCTTTCTCATGATCCACCGTACAAGAACTGAATCCGCGATCGATCCTTTTTCTTACATCCAGCACCTCCGGAGAAGCCGTACGATCGAACGGGTTATGGGGGACAGCACGACCGGCGCTCCGCTCATGAGAACGACACGAGACGTTGCCGGGCTCTCACGGGCCGCCGGTCGCTCCCCTGGCCGGGCCACGCGTCCGTGGCGGTAGACGACTGCAAACGCCTACTACATCCACTATAGAGCGGAGCACCTACCATTGTCCAATGGTTTGTCGCGCGTCCCGATGCTCCTGTGCACCCTTCCCCGACGGCAGGCCGCCCACGTTTGGTATAGTGACTATGCCACGCCTATGACCGCCACGGAGTCTTGATGGCTTCCGAGAACACGCGTCCTGATATCACCCCGGAGATCTCTCTTGCTCCCGAGACGGCGAGCGACAGCGCCGTCCGGTTCCTCAGGGCGATGATCTTCGCCGGAGAGCTTGGTCCGGGTGACAAACTCCCCCCCGAGAGAGACCTCGGAGCGCGCCTCGGCATCTCCCGGATGACCCTGCGCTTGGCCCTCAAGGCCCTCGAGAGCACTGGGTACATCGTCACCACCCGCGGTTCACGGGGAGGCTCGCGCGTCACCGACAGTGAGTCGCTCGCTCAATGCTGGAACCAATGGATGCGTCAGCACGCGGATGAGCTCGACGACATCTTCGAATACCGGACGACCGTAGAGACCAGGCTCGCTTCCTTGGCCGCCGAAAGACGCACCGACGAAGATATGCGCGCCATGGAGCGGGCGTTGGCCGCCGAGCGCCGTCCGCAGGATTGGGCCTCCCTCTTCCGCACCGATATCGACATCCACAGGAGCATCGCCCGTGCGGCGCGCAGCCCGCGCCTCGAACAGGCCATGCTGGCCGCCCGGGGAGAGTTGTTCGTTCCGGTCGATCTGGACCGTCTTCAGGACAGCGAACACCAGGTCCACGATACACATGCCGCCATACTGGAGGCCATCCGTGATCAGGACCCTTCAGGCGCAGCCGAGCAGATGAGGCGGCACATCGACCTCATCAGAGAACTCACCGACAAGGCCCTCGCCCTCGCGGGAATCCATCCAAGCCGAGTAGGGGCACCGCGAGCGAGTGGGGCCGCCTCACTGAGATCGCGCGGGCGCCCCGAGTAGGGGCGCCTCACTGTGGCGGCGCGGGGGGGCCGAA
>JAJFUK010000006.1 GCA_021372435.1 Actinomycetes bacterium
CTCGGTGACGTAGGCCCCGCAGAGGACGGCGCCCCTCGGGTTGAAGATGGTGACCACGTCGCCCTTCTGGATCCCCCGCGGGGCCGCGTCCACCGGGTTGATCCACAGCGGCTCGTACTTGTAGCCGTCGGGGCCCTCCACCTTGCAGGTCTCGATCTCCCGCAGCCAGGTCAGGTCGTCGTGGTTGGCGTGGCAGCGCCAGCGGGGATGGTTGGATACCACCAGCAGCGGGTACTGGGCCGCCCGTTCGCTGGAGAGGGCTTCATCGTGGCTCTCCCCCGTCTCGATCCAGTGCGGCACCGGCGGGCGTTCGCGATCGTCGGGAAAGTGCTCGGCCAGGTTCTGCGAGTAGCATTCGATCTTGCCCGACGGGGTCTTGAGCGGGTGGTTCTCGGGATCGTCGTGAAAGGCCTTCAGACCCCGCGGATACTTGTCCCAGTCCGGGTCGGTGGGGACCACGAAGTAGCCCTTCTCCTTGAACTCCTCGTAGCCCACCATGTCGGCGACGCCCGAGCCCTCGAACCCGATGTCCACCAGGTCCTCGATGCTCCGCCCCCCGGTGTAGGCTTCAAGAAGCCCCAGACGCTCCGCCACCTTGCAGACGATCTCGTAGTCGCTGTAGGACTCACCGCAGGCCTCGATGCACTTCTCCTCGTTCACGACCAGGTAGAACTGGCCGCCCATGGTGTCGGTGGTGATGTCCTTGACCTCGAACTTGGTGTTCGCGGGTAGGATGAGGTCGGCGAACACGCAGTCATTCTCCATCCAGGGATGCTGGGCCACGATGAACTCGATTTTCGGGCTCCGCAGCGCCTTGATATAGGCGTTCGAGTCGTTCCAGCAGGTGATCCAGCAGGGCGAGTCGGTCCAGATCATGTGCACTTCCGGGCAGCCGGGCGCCGGGTAGGTGTACTTCACGAACTGGTCCTCCAGCGGGAAGGTGCACGAGGTGGTGCCGTACCAGCTGATGGGCGGCCTCAAGATGGCGTCGTGGATGAGGTTCTTGGGGATGATCTGTTTGGACACCTTGAGGGCCTTGACGGCCATGTTGGACACGTCGCCGGTACGGTCTTCCACGTTCTCAGTGGTGATCAGCATGCCGCCTGTGTAGACGTGCTTCATGACGTTCGGCATCACCGTGCTCCGCGGCATGGGATTGGATTCCTCCACCATGCGCCGCCCCCACTCCAGCATCTTGAGCTGGTGCACGCCCGGCCTACCCACTCCCTGCATGGCCAGGAGGATGACCTCCAGCCGGCTCTGTTCGGTGGCATAGGGACCCCGGATGCCGGGACCGCCATTGCCGTGCAGGATGGTGGTGCGCTTGGCGGCCCACTCCTGCGCCAACGCTCTGATGATCCGGGCGGGGACGCCGCACTTCTCGGCGGCCCACTCCGGCGTCTTGGCCACGCCGTCCTCCTCGCCCAGTACGTACTCGCAGAACTTGTCGAAGCCGAAGGTGTGGGTGGCTACGTATTCCTTGTCGTAGGTCCCCTCGGTCAACCAGACGTGGGCGATCCCCAGCTGAAGTGCTGCATCGGTGTTCGGAAGTAGCGGGATCCACTTGTCTGCGTGCACAGCCGCTCCGTAGTTCACGTCGGGGCAGACGAACACGCACTTGATACCGATGCTCCGCCACCAGTAGCAGAGGCGGCTGGCCATCTGCCCATCGAAGGCCCAGGGCGTGGTCTCGGGGTCACAGCCCCAGAAGAGCAGCAGCTGCGTGTTCTCGGCTATGTCCGGGACCACGTTGCAGACCGGCTCCATCTGGCCCACCGGCTCCATGCCCCAGACATGCTTCGCCCCCCAGTACGAGCCCTCCCAACTGTCTGAGTTGCGGACCTGCTGAGTGAAGCCACCCAGCAGGTTCAGCAGCCTGTTCTGGCAGCCGTGCGTGCCGTGGACGATCTTGGTCTCGCCGTGGCCGTCACCCTGGGAGAGGATGGCGTAGGGCCCGTACGCGGAGTACATCCGTTTGATCTCGCCGGTCAGGATGTCGAGCGCTTCATCCCAGGAGACCCGCGCGTACCTGCTCGTCCCCCGGTTCTGGGGGTTGCGTCCGCCGGGGCCGCTAGAGCCGGGGGCGCCGTTGGGGTCCCAGTCGACCCGCTTGAGCGGATACAGGATCCGGTTGGGAGAGTAGACCCGCTTCTTGTAGGCCAGGGCGTAGGGAGGCACGAGCGATTTGCCGGCCGGCTCGAGCACCTGCCCGTGCGCCTCCATCCGCCAGGGGTTGAAGTCGCTCTTATCGTACTTCCAGTCGAAATGGAGCGGCCGGAGGCGGACAATGCGACCGGCCTTGACGTCGACCACGGACGTGTTGGCATCGCCGCTGCTGGGGGACGAGATGAAGCTAAGCCCCTTGAGGACCGACCTGAGGGCCGGCTTGTCGTTTTCTCCCGGCCGCTGCCTGTTCATGCCTGCGTCGTTGATGTTCATGTCTGCGTCCCCCATCTTCATCCCCGTGTCGTTGGTGTTCGCCGGTGCGCCGCTGGTGTTCGCCCGTGCGTCGCTCGACCCGGCGGTTGACGCGGGGCCGCATTGCCGACGAAGACCCCACAGATACCGACACCGTTCCGACCGAGCCGGACGCCACTTGGAGCGATCGAGCTCGATGCCACTTGGGCCCATGGTCTGATTCTGTTTGTACTTATCATAGTGCGCAGTCCGGTCATGGAGTGCACCGCTCCGGCCTTGTGTGAGTTCGCCACGGGACTCCCCTTCCACTTCCAACACCGGCCTGGTTTCCTGCTGTAGCATGGAGTATGTGGAACTGTGATCGGCGGCGACCAAAGGAGTCTCCCGGGGCTCCCCGACAGGCGCGCCGGGGTGACCGCCGGCCGGTCCGCCGGGGCAATCGCCGGCGTGATCGAGGCCCATTGTCGCGCTGTTCGGGGGGAATCGCGCAGGGTGGTCGACGCACGACGTCGGTTGCAGTGTCCGGCGGGAATCCCGCAGGCTGAGCGGCCACCGATCGTCGCGGTCACGGCAGCCGACGGCCGCCGTGACCGCTGGAGGCCATGATGGAGTGGGCGGATAGACTGGCCGAGGAGCGTATCCTCCAGGCAGAGCGGGAAGGGGCCTTCGACAACCTTCCCGGTGAGGGCAGGCCGTTGCCGCCCGATCCCTTCTTTCGTCTGCCCGACGAGATGCGACTCGCAGCACGGGTGCTCACCATGTGCGGTTGCGCTCCCCAAGAGCTCAGCCTCCTGCAGGATCTCAACGAGGCACGGCGGCGTCTGGAGGGCTCGAGAACCGCCGAGGAGAGAGCCCAGAGAATGCGTGAATACTCTGAGGCAGAGCTGAAGTACAACGTCGCCATGGATCGTCACCGGGAGATGTTCAGGACGAGAGCCCAGCGGGCCCCAGCGCGTCGACCCCGGGCCACCACTCCCCGGTCACGCCGGTAGCCGGGTCGCCACTCCGCCTCTGCACTGGAACACCGTCCCTGCGCTTGGGCGCCGTCTGCGGCCGGAACGAGCACCCCGCGCCGTCTGCGCCCAGAACGAGGACCCCGCGCCCGCTGAAGGACCGGACCGTCGCAGCCCCCTGCCGCCCTGGCGGCCGACAAGCAGATGGTAGCCTCAGAAGGTTGCGCCTCTGGGGCCTGCGGCCTCAAGACGCCCCACGCTGGTCCCCCCGGCTGTGCCCGGCATCAGTCGGCATCGCGCAGCGCCACCCAGTGGTTGTGCCGGGTGAAGTTCTGGCCCCGCATGAATATGGCCGCCCGAAACACGCGGGTCGATATCCACAGCACCACCACCGAGGTCACCGCTACTCCTGCCAAAGCGGCGGCGATCTGCCAGGCGCTCATCTCTCCTCCTGCGCCGAGCCTCACCAGCAGTCCGGTCGGTGCAACGAAAGGGATGTAGGAGAGCAGGTCGCCGGCCAATCCATCCGGACTCATCACCAGAAGCCCGGTGAACCAGAACGGCGCGAAACCCAGCACCGGGATCCACCCTCCCAAGCGGCCCGCTTCCCGACTCGACGGTGCGACCGCGCCCACAAAGATGGCCAGAGTGGTCGTCAGGAAGTACCCGGTGACAAAGCAGCCGATGATGGTCATCCACATACCGGCCGAGATGGTGAACTCCCCCGCGCCCGGGATCCCGGCCAGCATCACCGGGACCGTCAAAGCCGCCGTGATGATCCACACCGCCGCCTGCAGCAGACCGATGGTGCCCAAAGCGAGGAGTTTTCCTCCCATGATCGACAGAGGCGAGGCCGAGGTGATGACCACTTCGACCAGCCGGCTCTCCTTCTCTTCGGCGACGCTCTGCACCATGTAGCCGAACCCCACCGCCAGACCCGTCCCCAGGAGCGCGGCGAACAGCATGGGCACAAGGAGTCCTCCTATCTCGACGGCCATCGGAGTGAGTTCCGCTGCGGTCGCGTCCTCCGTCACCCGGAAACTCTCGAACTGGGCAGGCTCGAGAACCCTGGCGCTCACCTCCGGGTCCACCCGTCCGCTGATCAGACCGTTGATGAGCAACGCCCGAAAAACCGCTTCTCCGCTGGGGTTGGAGGGGAACCTTCCCTCGAACTCAGCGTATTGTTCCACCCTACCCGACTGCAGATAGTCCTCGGTGATCACGTAGAACGACTCGATCTCCCCGCGGGCTACCGCCTCCAGACCCTCAGCACGGGACCCGTACCGTACCGGGCCGTTCTCCCCCTCCAGAGCCGGGAACAAGCCGCTTTCATCGAAAAAGCCCATCTGCCGCAGGTCCTCCTCGGATGCCGGGGCGCCGGAGGAGCCCTCCTCATCCTGGAACAGCGGCACCACCAGCATCGCGATCACCAGCAGAAGGACGACCAGGCCCGTGAAGACGACATACCACCGGCTGCGCAGGTGCCCGCGCAGCTCTTCCGAGAAGATCACCCACGTGTTAGACCTGCCGCGCACGGGACACCTCCTCGATGAATATGTCGGTGAGAGAGGGCAGCATGCGTTCGAACCGGTCCACGGGGATGCCGGAAGCGGCATAGCTCTGGAATATCCGCTCCGGCGTGCGGCCGTCCCCGATAGCGTATTCCACCGTGCCGTCCGGAAGGATCGTCAGGCCATCATCGCGCAGGTCTTCGGGAACGGCCGGCGCCTGGACCTGCACCGACTTGACGCCGCGCTCGCGGCGGATCCCGCCGAGGTCCCCGAACAGGAGCAGGTGACCGTCGGAGATCAGAGCGATACGTTCGCACATCTCTTCGACGTCGGACATGATGTGGGTGCTGAACATGATGGTCGCTCCGGCCTGCCGGTGCTCACTCAGTATCTGCTTCATCAGTTGGACGTTCAGGGGATCGAGACCCGCGAAGGGCTCGTCCAGGAGGAGGAGCTTCGGGCGATGGACGATGGCGACGATGAACTGGATCATCTGCCTCATGCCTTGGGAGAGGGTCTCGACCTTGGCCGACCGGTGTTCGTACAGGCCCACCCTTCTCAGCAGCTCGTCCGCTCGGGACTCGGCCTCGATATGGGTGAGGCCTTTGAGGCGGCCCAGGTAGCGGATGATGTCGACCACTCGAGCCTTCGGCGGTAGTCCGGCCTCTTCGGGCAGGTAGCCCACGCTCTGAAGCACCGACAGTTCAGGCCGCGAGCCGAACACGGAGACGGTGCCGCCGTCCGGCCGGATGATACCCAAGACCATCCGGATGGTCGTGGTCTTTCCCGAACCGTTGGGACCCAGGAAGCCGAAGATCTCCCCGGATCTCACGGCAAACGAGACATCATCGACCACCGCCCGGCGCCCGAACGTCTTGGTGAGGCCGTCTATCTCCAGCGTGTTTGCGCTCTCCGGCATGTGCGCGCTCACGGCGGCCACCTTCTGCTGGACGGCTCTATGATGCTGACACCGCCATGCACGTCCCCTTTCCTGAGCCCTTACAGCCATTTGCTATGGAACCAACAAGAGCCGGTGGAGGGACTTGAACCCCCAACCTGCTGATTACAAATCAGCTGCTCTACCATTGAGCTACACCGGCCCGAGAAGCGGGACACCCCGAACTGAGGGGGTACCCCCGCGACCTGTGCCTCCATCACTCTAGGCCTCACGCGAGGCCAGGAGATTGTAGCGCGCCGAAACACCCTACGCCGCCCATGTAGGTCCGACTCCGTGTCAACGCCGGCCGAGATCTGAGCCAGAATCGCCGGTTGAATTCTGAGCCACCTTAGTTCTTTCCCTCTCCTTCCAGAAGCTCTCTCTGCTTGCCTTTCAACCGATAGCTCTCTCCTCTCATGACGATGACCTCGGCGTGGTGGACGAGACGGTCGACGAGGGCCTTCATCCCACGGATAGACAGGGATCGCAGCGCGCCCGTCCCGCTCCATGACCGGAGCCCCTCGCGACGGCCGACCACTCCCGCAGTCTCCAGTAGGTCCCTGCGCCGCATCTGCGATACTTGCCACAACAAGACGCGGTCCATCATCTCCAGTCCCCCCTTGGCATAACTGGCAAAACACATTACACTAGTTGCAGTGTAGGACGATTGTGGTAACCTGTCAATTGGGTTTTGGAGGTTATTAAGGTGCCGGGGAACGTCAGCTTGGATTTTGCGAACACGGTCGAGTGGCACGCGGGACCCAACCCGGAGGAGCGCCTCACCAGCTATGCCGCCGCCCTTGACTGGGGCCTGAAGCACGGGCTCCTGACCGACTCTCAGGTGCAGGTTCTGCGGGAGAAGGCCCAAACCTGTCCCGGCGACGAGGCCGAGGCGCTGCGGCGCATCGTCGCCCTCAGGGAGGCCGTGTACCGCATCTTCTCCGCCCTCTCTCATCGGGCCCCGCTCGCATCCGCCGACTTGGAGACGCTCAACGCCGAACTGACCGAGGCCTTGCCGCACGTGCGCTTGGTCGTCACGGAGGGCTTCGGCGCGGCAGGCGAGATGGGGGCCGCCGGGCAGGGAGCAGGCCCGCCGACCGCTGAGCGCGACGCCGGGTCGCTCCCCGGGTTCGAGTGGGCCTGGACCGGTATGGAGGACCATCTGACCAGCCTCCTCTGGCCCGTGGCCCGGTCCGCCACCGACCTTCTCACATCGCGCCAACTGGTCCAAGTGCGGGAGTGCGCCGACGATGCGTGCGGGTGGCTGTTCCTCGACACGACGAAGAACGCCAGCCGGCGCTGGTGCGACATGGCCGACTGCGGCAACCGGGCGAAGGCCAGGCGCTACCGGGCGCGCAGAAAGGAGGCTGTCCATGAGTGAGCAGACCGGCCCCGAGGGCGCGGAACCGGAAACAGAGCGCACCAAGGGACTCGAGAGCCCGGCGGTCCTGTTGGCGGCAACGATGGGGCTCGCTCTGGCTGTCGTGGGGGCTGTCGTAGCGGTCGCCGCCGCCATCGTACGATCGATGATCCGGCGCGCCTGACGCCGAGGAGCGCCGAGGCGGCTGGACCCTCGTCGATCCGAGGTTTCGGGCGGTCGCCTCGCCACCGTCCCGGCCGGTCGCCTTGCCACCGTCAATCTCGTATCATAGCCGTGGGCGCCGGTAGGGCGCGCCCGGCATCCCTCAACCGCGCGCAGAAGGTGGAAAAGACATGGCAGAGAAGCCTTGGGCGGACTTGACCCCCGACGAGAACCTGGCCCGTCGCATCGACCGCTGGCGCACCTCCGACCTTCCGTTCGCGAGTCCGGAGGCGGAGGCCGACTACAACGCCCGGGTCGACCGGTTGACGACGGCCATCAGGTTGGGCAAGCCCGACCGGGTGCCGATCAGGCTGATGCTCGGCGTGTGGCCGGCCGTACGCGCCGGCATGACCGCGGCCGTCTCGCGGATGCGCGGAGCTTTGAGGGCCCGGGAGAGATAGGCGACCTCGGAGGCGGCGCTCGTCATAGCGTCACCCCCAGAAGGGCGTCATAGCGCGCCAAATCAGGGGTCTCGACAGGAACGTCGCCGCGGCGCAAGCGATGCTCGGCTTCTCGCGCTGCCCGAAGTGCCCGGGGGTGATCGGGGTCGACCACCACATCGGCCGGCACATAGCTGCGGGTGTGTCGGGCGATCTCCTGGCCTTCCCGGAAGACGACCACCTCGGTGAGGGAGACCCGGACGTGCACCCGCCGGTCCACCAGCCCGGGCGGCACGGAATAGTCGGCGCCGGCGGCCCGGATGAAGGCATCTTTGCTGATGCGGGTCTTGAAGATGCCGGTCCGTGTCGGGCAGGGGATCGGGAAGCGGACCGAGATGGGGCTTCTCGACCCGATAGGCGTCGGCCACCCGGGCACCCACGCGGCGGTGATGCCGGCGAAAGGCGACGTCTTGTGCCCAGGCGTCGTGCTGCTCCTGCAGATCGGCGATGTCTCTGGGGTGTCTGAGTGGCAAGAACGAAGTCTCCAGATAGCCCACCATGCGCTCCACCTGCCCCTTGGACTCTGGCCGGCGTGGCGGCAGGACGATGGCCCGGGTGCGAAGCACACCGAAGAGGGCGGCCACCTCCTCGTGGAGCCGGGAGCGCTCCCCGGGAACATGGACCACCATGGAGGTGTCATTGTCTAAGACCAGGCTCTCCGGGACCCCACCCAAGCGCACAAGACAGCCAAGAAGCGCGGGTAGGAAGTCATAAAGGGTCTGGGCGTGGGTGAAGAAGCAGGCGTGGGCGGCCGAATGCGGCAATGTCACCACCACGCCGAAGACCTGGCGCAGCACGTCCTCAGCCACAGGGATGAGAATGGGAAGCTCCCACCAATCGACCTGGCCGATCTCGCCGGGGAGATAGCTCGTGCGCTGGTAGGTGCGGGCGGCCAGGAACTGGGGCCGCACCTCCTGGAGGTAGTCCTTCAGGATGGTGATACCGCCGACATAACCCTGAGCCTGAAGTTTCTCCCGGATCACGGTGGCTCGCGCCGTGGGGTCCTCGTCCAGCAAGGCGAGGACCGTATCGCGGAACGGATCGAGCAGAGACGGTGGTCGCGAACGCTCATAGGCGGACGGGCCCGGAAGACCGAGGAGTCGGTGCACGGTGTTGCGGCTCATTCCCAACTCTCGGGCGACCGCCCGTTCTAATCTTCCTTCCCGGTGATGCAGACGGTGAACCTCAGCCCAATCTTTCACCCGATACACTCCTTCCTCCCCTCGGAGGTGAATCTTGTCGTCCTCCATGGGGTTCGTCGAAAACCGGCTGACTTCTTAGAGAAGTGGCTCAGGTTTCGACCGGCGGATTTGGCCCATTATTCAACCGGCGTCGACACTCCGGGAGGCCCCGCGCTGTAGCGGGTACACTTTGAACTCACTTCAAAGCGAAGCGACGCCGGTCGGCCTACGAGGGCCGAGCGCGACGGAAGAACGGAGGGGGCGAGGGAGCGCTCGTAGCGCTGCTACGAGCGCGACCCGAGACCGCGCCTCGTGCCGTCCGGCGCGCACTCGGCGGCCACGGCTCCATTTGGACGAGGCAGTTGAGTCCGGCACATCTAAGGAGGAAGGCGGTATGACTCGAGATGAGAACGCAGCGCCGGCCGGCAGCCTCCCGGGTGAGACCGCCAGCGGCGACACCACCCGGGGCGGAACCACTACGGGCGACACCCAGCCGACCTGCCGGCGGGAGGCGCGGGCCGCGCTCGCCTATCGGGAACGGTTGGAGGCTCTGAGCGAGACGATCGTGCGGGATTGCTCGACTCCCGAGTGCCATACCCATATCGGTTTCGAGCCCATCCCTTCCCGGCAGGCAGTGACGGAGATCATCGACCGGCTTCGCGAGCTGCTCTTCCCCGGCTTTTTCAGCCGGGTGCCGGTAGACCCCATCAACTTCCGCTATGCCATCGGACAGGTGGCCACCTCGTTGTTCGACCTTCTCTCCGAGCAGATATCCCGAAGCATCCGCCATGAGTGCTTCCGTCTCCAGCTCGAGTGCAGTTACTGTGAGGAGCGCGGGTACGAAGCAGCCTTGGAGGTGCTGGCGAACATACCCAGGATCCGGCGGGTGCTCGCCTCCGACATCAGGGCCACCTTCGACGGAGACCCTGCGGCCAAGACCACCGACGAGATCGTCTACAGTTACCCGGGACTGCAGGCCATCGCCGTCTACCGGGTCGCGCACCTCTTGTTCCGATTGGACGTGCCCATGCTGCCGCGCATGATGACCGAGCACATGCACGGGATCACGGGGATCGACATCCACCCAGGAGCGGAGATCGGCGAGGGGTTTGTGATCGACCACGGGACCGGCGTCGTGATCGGCGAGACCACGCAGGTCGGCGACGGCGTCCGCATCTACCAGGGCGTGACGTTGGGAGCGCTCTCGTTGCCCAAAGGAGCCGGCGATCAGTACCGGGGTAAGAAGCGGCACCCCACCATCGAGGATGACGTCATCATCTACTCGGGCGCCACCATCCTGGGAGGAGACACGGTCGTCGGCGCGCGCTCACTCATCGGGGGCAACGTTTGGCTCACCGAATCCGTCCCGCCCGATACGAGGGTGATGATCGAGAACCCCCGCCTTATCAAGAGGAGCAGGAACGCTCAGCCGCCGCCGGATCCCCGCCGGTCGTGAAGACCGCGACCTCCCGGCGCCGAGTCCCGCGTATCACAACAGCACCTGGCGGCTCTCCAGGTGCAGCGTCACCTTGCGCTTGATGCGCTGCAAAGCGTTGTCGACGGTCTTGGTGTCGTGGCCGATGTGGGCCGCGATGGCCTCGTAGGAGTTCCCCTCAAGGTAGTACTTCAGCACCTGCGACTCGAGCGGACTGAGCAGCCTGACCAGGCAGTCCGTGAGGCTCACCACTTCTTCCGAGCTGATCACCTGCTGCACCGGGTCGCTGGACCGCCCCGACGGCAGGACATCGGCCAGGGTACGGTTGTCGAAATCGGCACTCGAGGGCGAGTGGCTGAAACTCACGTAGGTGTTCAGCGGCGCGTGCTTCTGGCGCGACGCGGTCTTGATGGCGGTGATGATCTGGCGGGTCACGCACAGCTCGGCAAAACTGCGGAAGGTGGTGTTACGCCCCCTTTCGTAGTCGCGGATGGCCTTGTACAAGCCGATGTTCCCCTCTTGGACGAGGTCGTCGGCGTCTCCCCCGGCCAGAAAGTACGAGTTGGCCTTCATCCGGACGAATTGGCGGTAGCGACTCCAGATCCGTCTGAAGGCGTCGGGGTCTCCCGTCTTGGCGCACGCGACCAGCTCCTCGTCGCTCAGGTCGGCGGCCGCCCTATCCGGGAAGCTCCTGGCGAACGCGGCCCTTTCCATCCCTCATACCTCCCGCCTAGCGGTTGCGGGTCAAGTATCAGACCCCTCTTGGGGACGGCTTGGTTTCTCCGGCGGCGCCTCCAACTCATCGCGCAGCGCCTTCAACCTCTCCACCGTGCCGGCGTCGATCGTCTCTTCTATCCGATGACCCATTGTAATGCAGTTTTGAGAATTTGCAATCCTTTTTGTGTGATCTTGCAAATCGCCTACGAACTGCCGGGAGGAACGCCGGATCACATTGGGACGGAAGATGGTCTTCTGGAGTTGATAGTCCGATGACACAACGACCACGTTTTCCCCTGTAATTTGCGTAAAAACCTCCCGCTCTATGATGCTGTCTGCCGACCGAGAAAACGACCCGAAATAGACCTCTACATTGCTGGTTGCACTCTCCGTCTTTTGCAATAGCCCGCTTCGGGAGTCGAACACGACGATCGCCCGGTCGGTAGTCCCGCCCATGTAGCTGGCGACGCGGTCGATCAGGCGCCTGCGCTCATCCTCCAGGTCGAGGATGCCCGCGTGACCCAGGAGTTCGTGTAGCACGTTGTAGCCATCGATGAGGTAGACGGTCATGCGGGCCTCCTGTGAAGAATCCCGGAGATCCCTGGGTCCTTGCTCAGCCCGGCCGGCTCCGGTCGCCGCCCGTCCCGGAGCCGCCGCCGAAGTCCCGTTGTCGCAGCGCCTCGTACAGCAGAACCGCCGCCGACACGCTCACGTTGAGCGACTCCACCTTCCCGAAGAGGGGAAGCCTGACCATGACATCACAGAAAGACGCCACCCTTCTACGAAGACCCTTCCCCTCCGAACCAAGGACGAAGCAGGTCGGGTACGTGTAGTCCTGCCCGCTGTAGACGTTCTCCGCACCGGCCTCGGCGCCGTAGATCCAAAAGCCGGCCTTCTTGGCGTCCTCCAGGAAGTCGCTCAGGTTGCGCGCCATAGCCACCGCCGCATGTTCGGTGGCTCCGGCCGAGGCTTTCACCACGGCCCCGGTGACCTCGGCCGCCCCATGCCGGGGGATGATCACCCCGCCCTGTACGGCCTCCGCCGTACGGATGATGGCTCCCAGATTCCGAGGGTCCTGCACTCCGTCCAGGACCACGACCAGCGTGTGGCTCCGCAGGAGATCTTCCGGAGCTACATACGGATAGGGATCGACCACCGCGGCGATGCCCTGATGATCAGGGGTACCCAGACGCGCCGTCAGGTCGGCCGGCGCGACCCGGTCGATAGGAGGCATCACACCTGCGGGATCCTCGCACCACCCTCGGAGCGGCCCCAACAGTTCGTCGCCCGCCTCACCAAGGGCCAACAGTATGGTGTGGACCTGCCTACAGCCCCGCAGGGCCTCCCGTACGGGATTCCGGCCGTATATGAGGTCGACCCCCGGACTCAGGTCGTCGTACAGCTCATACTCGTACTCATAGCGCCGCACCCCCGGGCGCACCAGGCCCACGTGCCCCGCCCCGGGCGCCGGAGCCGACGCTCCTCCGCCCCGTGCGGTCCCGGCAGCCCGCCTGGGCCCTCTATCGGAGCGGGACGACTTTGTAGCCATCGGGTACGTCCCGCACTTCGTAACCGCGCGCGGCGATCGCCGCGCGCAGAGCGTCCGCCCGGGAGAAATCACGGGCGGCGCGGCACTTCTGCCGCTCTTCAGCCATCAGTACGATGTCGGCCGGGATCGCGTCACCGCCCTCCGCCACGGCGTCGAGTCCCAGGACGTGGACCATCTCGCCCAGCTCGGCTCGGATCCGGGCGGCTGTGGCGGGGTCCACCTCGCCGGCGGCCAAGGCGGCGAACACCTCGCGGGCCAGTCCGAAGATCTCAGCCAGCGCCGCCGCCGTGTTCAGATCGTCGGCCATCGCGCTGGCGAAGGCCTCCCGGCGGGCACCCACCCGCTCCAGGAGCGCCGCCCCGGGAGCATCGCCTACACTCAGAGCTGCCTGCGCGCCGGGCCCGCCGCCGCCCGTGGGCGCGGCCACCGCCCCCCCGGGCGGCGCGACCCCCGAGGCATCACCCGTGGCGGCCCGGTCGGCCAACTCTCCGAACACGTTGCGCAGCCGGTTGACCTGCTGTTCGGCCTCCTCGAGGACCGCCGGGGTCAACTCCATGGGGCTGCGATAGTGGCTGCCCAAGAACACCATGATGAGCGCCTCGGGCCGGTACTTGTCCAGGATCTCCCTGAGGGTGACGGTGTTGCCCAAGCTCTTCGACATCTTCTCGTCGCCGAGGTTCAGCATGCCGTTGTGCATCCAGAAGCGTACGAACGGCCCCCCGACCGCGCTCTCGGCCTGGGCGATCTCGTTCTCGTGATGGGGGAAGATGAGATCCCGGCCTCCCCCGTGGATGTCGAACCCGGCGCCCAGGTACTTCAGGCTCATGGCCGAGCATTCGATGTGCCACCCTGGACGGCCGGGCCCCCAGGGGCTGTCCCAACAGGGCTCCCCCGGCTTGGTCCCTTTCCAGAGGGCGAAATCAAGGGGATCGATCTTGTCCTCCCCGACGGCGGACCGGGCGCCGTGGCGCATCTCCGCCACCTGCTGCTTGGACAGCTTGCCGTATCCGGGGAAGCCGGCCACTTTGAAGTACACATCGGGACCGGCTTGGTAGGCGTGGCCCTCCTTGATGAGCTTGGCTATCAGATCGATGATCTCCTGGATGTGCTCGGTGGCCAGCGGCTCCACGTCCGGCCTTCCGAGCCCCAGCCGGTCGGTGTCGTCCCGATAGGCCTGCGCGAACTCCGCGCCCACCTCGGCCGCGGAGCGCCCCTCGGCGAGCGCCCTCTGGATGATCTTGTCGTCGATGTCGGTGATGTTCTCGACCAGGGTCACCCGATAGCCGAGCGATTCGAAGTAGCGCTTGGCCACCATCGAGACCACGAACGGACGGGCGTTACCCACATGGACGTAGTTGTAGACCGTGGGCCCGCAGAAATACATGGTCACGTGCTCCGCGTCCCGAGGGACGAATTCCTTCTTCTCTTGGCTCAACGAATCATATAGCCGCACCAGCCGTCGTCTCCTTGTGTATGTTACTGCCCCGCGACAAAGGCCGCCGCCGCTTCCAGCCGGGCAAGGATGACACCTTTGCCCAGTCCCCCCACCATGTAGAAGAGCTCAGGCCCCTCCTCCCGGCCGGTCAGCGCCACCCGCAACGGATGATAGACCGCTCTACCCTTGATGCCGCGCTCTTTGGCCGCCCCGACCACCCGCAGCAGAAGCTCCTTGGCCTCGAGCGGCGGCAGATACTCCGCGGGCATCGCGCTGAAGACCCCCCGGGCAAGGTCGAACACCACCCCGGCCTCGGGCGTGTGCAGGCTCTCGGCGCCCGGGCAGGTCGCGAGATCGAAATGGTCCACGAACACCGACGCGTAACGGGGCGCATCACTCAGCACCACTAGGTTGGCCTGCACCGCCTCAGCCACCACCTCCCGCTGCACAGGCGCCGGCTCGATGCCGGCCTCAGCCAAGTAGGGCGCGATGAGGTCCGAGAGCTGCGACGGGGTCAACTCGCGTATGTAAAGGCCGTTCAGCCAGCTGAGCTTCTTCACGTCGAAGATCGCCGGGCTCCTGGACACCCGGCCCAGGTCGAACTCTTCCACCAGTTCCGTGAGACTGAACTTCTCCCGCTCATCGGCCGGATGCCAGCTCAGCAGGGCCAGGTAGTTGACCATGGCGGCCGGCAGGTACCCCAGCTTCCGAAAGTCGCCGATGGAGGTGGCTCCGTGCCGCTTGGAGAGCTTGCCGCCATCGGGAGCCAGAATGAGGGAGTGGTGGCCGTAACACGGGGCCGGTCTCCCCAGAGCCGCGAACAACATCATCTGCCTGGCGGTGTTGGTGATGTGGTCCTCGCCCCGGATGACGTGGGTGATCTCCATGCCTGCGTCATCCACCACCACGGCGAAGTTGTACGAGTAGCCGCCGTCGGTGCGCTTGATGATGAAGTCGCCGATGACCTCGGAGGAGAAACTTATGGGCCCGTGGATGAGGTCGTCGAAGGTCACGTCCCCTGCCGGCACCCGGAAGCGGATGGCGGCCGGTTCCCCGGCGGCAAGCCGCGCCCGGACCGCGGCCGGGTCGAGAGCAAGGCAGGTGCGGTCGTACTTGGGCATCAGGCCCCGGGCCAGTTGTCCCTGCCGCCGTTCGTCGAGCAGTTCCTGGGGGCAGAAGCAGGGATAGGCCCACCCGTCGGCCAGCAACCGGCCCACCGCCGCCTCGTACAGCCCACCCCGCTCGCTCTGCCGGTAGGGAGCGTAGGCGCCTCCCACATCGGGACCCTCATCGGCGCGCAGCCCCAACCAGGCCAGGTCGCGAAGAAGACCGGCCTCATGCGCCCTCGTCGAGCGCTTGAGGTCGGTGTCTTCGATGCGGAGCACCATGGTGCCGCCGTGATGACGGGCATAGAGGAAGTTATAGAGAGCCGTACGGGCGCTGCCGACATGAAGCGATCCGGTCGGACTGGGAGCGAAGCGCACACGCACGCCGCCCGCCCCGCCGCCGTCGGGCGGCGTGCCGGTCTGCCCGTCGGTGGTCGTCACGGTCTTTCTTCCGTCGCCGCAGGTCCTATCAGAACGACGGCCTGGGCGGCGATGCCATCGCCGCGCCCGGTGAAGCCCAGGCCCTCAGTGGTGGTGCCCCGGAGTGACACCCGGTCGACACCGACCCCCATCGCCGCCGCCAGCCGCGCGCGCATCGCAGCCCGGTAGGGCGCGATGCGCGGCTCCTCACAGATGACCACGGCATCCACGTTGATGAGCGCCCAGCCCTGCTCAGCCAGCAGTCGCGCCACCGTAGCCAGAAGCCCCAGGCTATCCGCACCCGCGAGCTCCGGATCGGTCTCGGGGAAAAGCGTGCCGATATCCCCCAGACCGGCGGCGCCGAGCAGGGCATCCATGACCGCATGCGCGAGCACGTCCGCGTCGCTGTGACCCAGCAGGCCGTCCCGCTCCCGCACTCTCACGCCACCCAAGACTAAAGGCCGCCTGCGTGCGAAGCGGTGCGCATCGAACCCTAGGCCGACCCGAAGGGAAGTATCACCCTCCTTCACGGCCGGCATCCCGTTCTCGAGCGGCGGCGCCACGGGGTCGAAGGCGCCCGCCACGGCCGGCGCCCGCTCATGCCCGTCGCTCCGCGAGGATCTGCTCGGCGTGGCGCAGGTCCACCCGGTCGGTGACCTTGAAGTTCTCCGGCGACCCCGCCACCACAGCGACGCGCCCTCCGCGCGCCTCCACGAGCGAGGAGTCATCGGTGGCGCCAAGGAGCACCTCTTCGGGGACGTCATAGGCCTCCATCAACACCTCCCAGCGGAAGATCTGAGGCGTCTGCGCCCGCCACAGGGTCCGTCTATCCGGGGTACCGATGATCAGCCCGGTATGGTCGACGATCTTCATGGTGTCGGTACTGGGAACGGCCAGCACCACGCCGTCCAGCGAGGGATCGTTCTCCAGGGCGGCGGTCGCCCGTTCTATCTCCTCACAGGTGATGAGGGGCCGGGCCCCGTCATGGACACCGACGAGATCCCAGGTGCCTATCTCGGCCAGGGCCCGCAGACCGTTGCGCACCGATAACGCCCGCTCGTCGCCGCCGGAAGTGACGCGGACGACCTTGCCGATGCGCTCCATCCTGATCTCTTCCCGGCAGTACTCCACGTCCTGGTCGTTGACCGCGACCACGATCGCGTCCACGCGGGGACACGAGCTGAGAGCGCTGAGGGTCCGCTGCAGTACCGGTATGCCCAACAAGGGCACGTACTGCTTGGGAAGCCCCGACTCAAGGCGCACGCCGAGACCCGCCGCCGCCACCACGATAGCCAAGCTTGAGCGAGGACCGTCCATGAGACCCCTCAAGAGGAGACCAGACGGGCGAAGATCATCTTGCCCGATGGGTTCTGCAGCACGGAAGTCACCTCTATGTCCGCCTCCCCGCCGATCCTGCCGCGGGCGCCCTCTATGACCACCATCGTCCCGTCGTCCAGATACGCCACGCCTTGGCCTTCTTCCTTGCCCTCGCGGAGCACCCGTACCCGCAGACTCTCGCCCGGCAGCACACTGGCTTTGAGAGAGTGCGCTAGGTCGTTGATGTTAAGCACTTCCACGCCTTGGATCTCTGAGACCTTGTTGAGGTTGTAGTCGGTGGTGAGGATGCAGGCCTTCATCTCTTTGGCCAGCCTGATGAGCTTTGCGTCGACTTCGGCGATGCTCGGGAAGTCACGCTCGATGATGGTGACGTGGCCGCCGCCCTCCTGCAGGCTGTGGACCGTCTCCAGACCGCGCCGGCCCCGCGCCCGCTTGCCGGGCTCGCCGGAGTCGGCGATGGACTGTAGTTCTTCAAGAACGAAGGCCGGGATGACCAGATCGCCCTCGATGAATCCCTTGGTCACGGCCGCGGCGACGCGACCGTCGATGATCGCCGAGGTGTCGAGCAGTTTCGGCCGGATGAACTGCTTCGCCCCCGGCTGCTGCAGCAGGCCTTTGAACCCGAGCACGCGGGCAAGATCGGTGTGCCGCTTGAATCCCAGGTACGCGAAGAGATAGCCGCTCGCCGCGAAGAACACGGGCAGCAGATAAGGCCCTACCACGGGTAGGTCTTTGATGGCCAGGCTGCCGAGCCCGGCGATGGCCAGGCCGATGAACAGACCTACGGTGGTGAAGATCAGGCCGCTGGCAGTGACGGTCGAGCCGGCCCGGTCGATCGACCGCCCGAGCTTTGCCACCGCCTTGCCCAGAAAGTGTCCGCCGACGGCCCCGAGTACGATACCGCCGATGACACAAGCAGCGACCAGGAGCGCGTATGCGGCCCCGCCGAGTCCGGCCCCCGGTAGGTAGCGGGCACCCAGCTCGTAGAAAACGACGCCTCCCACAAGGGCCATCAATAGGCGGACCGCGAATGCCATGAGATCTTTGCCCATCACGTCCCGTCCGTCAGAAAGCGCCGATCATCGGCCGCCCGTCACCCGGCGCACCCGGGCCGGGCGCAGATCTCAGCCAGGATCCCGTCCAGGAAGCGCAGGGACTCGTCTTCGGCCATGTGCTTCGCGTACATCAACTCCGAGGCGAGGATGCGTTTGACCCTGCCGAACATCTGCTTCTCTCCGGTGGAAAGCCCTTTCTCATGGTCTCTCAAGGCAAGGTTGCGGACGACGTCGGCCACCTCGAACACGTCCCCGGTCTTGATCTTCTCGTGATTGTGCTTGACCCGGCGGTTCCAGTCCGTGGGCATCCTGGTGGGGTCGTCCCGCAACACGCCGATGACCTCCTCCACCTCCGGCTCGGAGATGACGGGCCTGATGCCCGTCTTGTCCACGGCGTCGACCGGCACCATGACGCTGGTGTCGTTGTGGAGGAAGCGGATCCGGTAGTACAGGCGAGGCGCGCCCTGGAACTCCTGCTCCACGATCCCGAGGACCCGTCCGGCCCCGTGTTGTGGATAGACGACCGTGTCACCCTTGTTCAACATCATCCATACCTCTCTCGGACCTCGAAATCGCGCAGCCGCGCGAGACCTTCCTTCACGTCACGGGCCCGCGATTCCCCTACCCCTTCGACTGCGGCCAGTTCCTCGACCGAAGCCTCCATGATCGCGCTCAAAGAGCCGAATCGCTCGACGATGTTCGTGATCGCCTGTTCGCTCAACCGCGGGATTTTGTGAAGCACGCGGCATCCGCGGGGACTGACGTGCTGCTCGAGGAAGTTCAGTTCGGGCGCATAGCCGAGGATCTCGCCGATGCGGTTCATCGAGATCAGCTCGTCCGAAGGCAGGGCTATGATCGCCCTGCGCACCTCCTCGATCCTTTCGGGGCTGGGATCGCGCAGGTAGTCACGCAGAACGGCCGCTCTATCCTCCTTCACCCCGTAGACCAGCTCTTCCCTCTGGAGTTCCACCAGCCGGCCTTCGCTCCCCAGTTCGACGACGTAGCGTTCTATCAACTGGGACAGCGACATCACCATCTCCGCGCGTTGCAGATATGTAGTCACGTCCAGCAACGTCACCCTCTCCTGGAACTCGAGCTCGGTGAGAGTGGCAGCCACCTGGTTGAGACGGTTTCTGAACCGCTCGAGCGTCTGCAGGGCCTGGTCGGCCTTGTCGAGCATCGTGCGGATGGGATCCATGATGTATCGGATGTCGCCCAAGTACACCGTGACGACATCACGCGACGCCGAGATGGAGATGGCCAGCGTCCCGAGCTGCTTGGCCACCCGTTCGGCCGTACGGTGCCGGGTGCCTGTCTCCTGCGAATCGATGCTGGAATCGGGCATCAACTGGACGTTGGCGTGGGTGATGTGCGAACCAGAGCGGTCGAGCAGGATCGCGCCGTCCATCTTGGCAAGCTCATAGAGGATCATCGGCCGCAAGGCCACATCGATCTGGATGCCTCCGGAGATGAGCGGCTTGATCTGCTCCTCATCGGCGAAGACGAGAAGCGCGCCGGTGCGGGCCCTCACGATGTTGTCGATCGCCTGCCGGAGCAACGTCCCCGGGGCGATCATCTGCAGAGCCTCGATAAGTCGTTCGTCACCGACGGCGGCCAGTCTATCCACCTGAGCTCCTCGTTGTCACTTGTCTCACCGCCTGCGCTATGTCTGCTACCGCCTCCAATCGGAGTCCCGGTGGCGTCCCTCCCACCCTGGCGAATTCCTCGGCATTGCGGCCGGGGACCAGGATCTGCGGGAACCCGCGCCGCGCCAGTTCCTGGATGCGCTTCTCTCCGTGAAGGACGTAACGTACCTTGCCGGTGAGGCTGACCTCACCGAAGGCGGCTACTCCGTGCCCATCGGCTCCGTCCTGCCACGCCGACGCGATGGCCAGCGCCACGGCGAGGTCGGCGGCCGGATCCTCCAACACGAGTCCACCTGCTACGTTAACAAATATGTCGCATTTGGACAGGGGCAGTCGTGCCCGGCGGTTCAGCACCGCCACGATCATGGCCAGCCGGTTGCGGTCGACGCCTCTCGCCACCAGCTGCGGCACGGCCAGATTGCCGGCGGCGACCAAGGCCTGGACTTCGGCCAAAAGACAACGACTGCCTTCCAGCACCGGCACCACCGCCGACCCCGAACGGAGGTCACCCTCTTCCAGGAACACCGAAGCCGGATCGGACACCTCCTCCAGACCCTGCTCGCCCATCTGGAACACCCCCACTTCGTTGGTCGAGCCGAAGCGGTTCTTCACCGCCCGCAGGATGCGGAAGGGCTGGGCGCGCTCCCCCTCGAAAGAGAGGACCGCGTCGACCATGTGCTCCAGTACGCGGGGACCGGCCAGCTCCCCCTCTTTGGTGACGTGGCCGACGAGGACCAGAGCGATCCCGTTGTCCTTCGCGACCCGCAGAAGCTGGGCGGTCGCGTCGCGGATCTGAGCGACCGACCCCGGGGCCGACCCTACCTCCGGCGACCAGAGCGTCTGCACAGAATCGACCACGCAGACCGCGGGCTTGAGCTGCTCCAAAGAGGCGGCCACGAGATCGGTCTGCGTCTCGGTGAGGAGGCGCAGCCCGCTGTTGTCACCCCCCAGGCGCACGCTCCGCAGCTTGACCTGGGCGGCCGATTCTTCCCCGGAGATGAGCAGGGTCGACACCGCGCGGGCCTCCATGTCGAGCAGAGCCTGCAACAGAAGGGTGCTCTTGCCCACTCCGGGCTCTCCACCGACCAGCACGAGCGACCCCGGTACTAGGCCCCCGCCCAGGACCCGGTCGAACTCCCCGAGGCCGGTGCCGACCCGGGCCTGAGCGGCCGCGCTCACCTCCGCGAGACGGAGGGGCGCGGGCGCCGCCGCAGGCGGCCCCGCGCTCCGGGGGCCGGTCCGCTCCGAGGCCGGAGCCTCAGCCATGGTGTTCCAGCGACCGCAACCGGGACAGCGGCCCAGCCACCCGGGAGAGCGGTAGCCGCACTCCCCGCAGATGAAGGAGCTCTTACGCATCGCTCACCGGCGCCGTCGCACACCCGTTGGGCCGGTAGCGCGGCTACGCCCGCTTCCAACGTCTTCGCCCTGCGCTTGCCTGACGCGTCCCTGTCGCCGCGACCCCATCCTGGGACGGGTCCTAGGAGGTCGCGGTCTCGGGAGCCACAAGGACATCGGGGGCGCCCATGATGACCTCGCCGATGACAAGATGGTCACCGTCCCGCTCCAGCACGACGGTGCTGCCCCGCGGGAACTTGCCCGACAACACCTCCTCGGCCAGCAGGTCCTCGACGTGACGCTGGATGGCACGCCGCAGCGGACGCGCCCCCATCGTGGGGTCGTACCCCACGTCGACGAGCAACTCCTTCGCTTGGGGAGTCAGCGCGATCCCGATCTCGCGGTCCTTCAGCTGCTCTTCGACCCGCGACATCATGAGGCCCACGATATCGGTGATCTCGGCGCGCGTGAGTTTGCGGAAGACGATCACCTCGTCCACCCGGTTGAGGAACTCGGGCCTGAAGACCGTCTTCAACTCCGAAGTCACTCTGGCCTTCATCTCTTCGTACTCCAGGCCGCCCTCCACCACCGGCTCGCCGAAGCCGAGGACTTGGCCCTTGGAGATCGTGCCGGCGCCGATGTTGGACGTCATGATGATGATCGTGTTGCGAAAGTCGACTGTCCGGCCTTGAGCGTCGGTGAGCCTGCCGTCCTCGAGGATCTGCAGGAGGATGTTGAAGACGTCGGGGTGGGCCTTCTCGATCTCGTCGAGCAGCACTACGGAATAGGGCCTGCGCCGTACCGACTCGGTCAACTGGCCGCCTTCGTCGTAGCCGACGTATCCCGGCGGGGAACCCACCAGACGGCTGACCGCGTGCTTCTCCATGTACTCCGACATGTCCACCTGGATGAGCGCCGACTCTTCGCCGAACAGGAACTCGGCCAAGGTGCGGGCAAGCTCGGTCTTGCCGACGCCTGACGGCCCTAGGAAGATGAACGAGCCCGCCGGCCGGTGCGGGTCTTTCAGACCGGCGCGCGAACGGCGGATGGCCCGGGACACCGCCTTCACCGGCTCGTCCTGGCCCACCACCCGCCGGTGAAGCGACTCCTCCATACGCAGCAGCCGGTGTGTCTCAGCCTCGGTCAGCTTGGTCACCGGGATGCCGGTCCACATGGCGGTGACTTCGGCTATCTCATCCTCGCCGATGGAGATCTCGGTCGCTTCGTCCGACTCCCGCCACTTCTCCTCGAGCTCGCGCCGCTGGTTCAGCAGTTTGCGCTCCCGGTCGCGCAGAGAGGCGGCCTTCTCGAAGTCCTGGATCTCGATGGCGCCCTCCTTCTCCCTCCTCACCGCAAGGATGGCGTCTTCGACCTCACGCAGGTCGGGAGAGGAGCACATGTTCTGGATGCGTTTGCGCGAGGCCGCCTCGTCGACCAGGTCGATGGCCTTGTCGGGAAGGAAGCGGTCGCTGATGTAGCGGTCGGCCAGGTACGCGGCGGCCTCAAGGGCCTCGTCGGTTATGCGCACCCTGTGGTGCGCCTCGTACCGCTCCCGCAGTCCGGCCAAGATCCGCTGGGTCTCCTGCACGCTCGGCTCCTTGACCAGGATCTGCTGGAAGCGCCGCTCCAGCGCAGCGTCTTTGGCCAGGTGCTTGCGATACTCGTCCACGGTCGTCGCCCCGATGGTCTGCAGCTCGCCCCGGGCCAGCGCCGGTTTCAGGATTGAAGCTGCGTCGATGGCGCCTTCAGCCGCGCCCGCGCCCACCAGGTTGTGGATCTCATCGATGAACAGGATGATGTCGCCGCGCTCCGTGATTTCCTTCATGACCTTCTTCAGCCGTTCTTCGAACTCGCCCCGGTATTTCGAACCGGCCACGAGCGCGCCGAGATCGAGCGTGTAGATCTGCTTGTCCTTGAGGAGCTCGGGGACGTCGTTCTTCGCGATGCGCCGGGCCAGGCCTTCGACCACGGCGGTCTTGCCCACCCCCGGTTCGCCCACGAGCACGGGATTGTTCTTGGTGCGGCGGGAAAGGATCTGCATCACCCTTTGGATCTCGGTCTCACGGCCGATGACCGGGTCGAGCTTGTCCTCCTCGGCGTACTTGGTAAGGTTGCGGCCGAACTGGTCGAGGACCTTGGAGCTCTTATGCTCCTTGCCCTCTGCCGGGCTCGGCGGCGCCGCCCCGCGCGCGGTCCGTCTGGAGGGCGCAGAAAGCATGTGCATCACTTCCTGACGTACGCGGTCGGGGTCGACATCGAGGTCGCTGAGGATCCGGGCCGCGACTCCTTCACTCTCCCGGACCAATCCCAAGAGGATGTGCTCCGTGCCGATGTAGTTATGGCCCAAGGAGAGGGCCTCCCGCAGAGCCAACTCCAACACCTTCTTCGCCCGGGGCGTGAAGGGGATCTGCCCCTGAGACTCGTTGTCACCCTCGCCCACGATGCGCGCCACTTCCACGCGCACCTCCTCGAGAGTGACCTCGAGGGCGCTGAGCACCCGGGCGGCCACCCCGTCGGACTCCCGTAGCAGGCCGAGGAGCAGGTGCTCGGTGCCGATGTAGTTGTGCCGGAGGTTCCGCGCCTCTTCTTGCGCCAGTACTATGACCTGGCGGGCTCGTTCTGTGAACCGTTCAAACATCTAGTCTCTCCTAACAGACTGCCGAAAAACGACGCTGCGCCGTCAGGGCGCGATGGCTACGGGCGAGAGAAGAACCCAAGAAGCGCGAATAGCAGCGCTATTTTGCGCGACCGAGGGCGCTCCTTCGCGCCGGCCGGTGTGTCTTGGCGGCAGTGGCTTCGTTTTTCAGCAGCCTCCTAAGCCGGGACGCCGGCCGCGGCGAAGATCTCGCGGACTACCTGCGCCCTGCGCTCATCTATCTCGGGGCTTTCCATGCAGCCCATTTTCCCATCCATATATTCGACTACGATATGCGCGGGCTGAAGCCTGCTCATCAGCCCGAAGGCGGACTGCGCCTCCATGCCGGGCACCTTCGCCAAGCCGAGCTCTATGCCTACCTGGGCGGCCGACACGAGGTTGACCGCTTCATGGAACGACATCGTCCACGCATGCTGTCCCACCCCAAGCGCGCGCCCTATCTGGTCGCGCGTCTGCACGGGGTTCTCGCGGGCCAGCATCTTCCGCACCGAGCGCTCCTTCTCGACGATCCCTCGGGAAAGATCGCTGATTTGCTGCAGGATCTCATTCTCTGATCTACCCTGCCCGCCCAGGTTGGAAACCTGGACCATGCCTCCCGCCCCTCCCCAGAGTGGCACCAGCGCCAGTCCGTTACCCGCGATCTCCAACGCCGTCCCCGCGAGACGCCCGGTCAGCGTCAGGGCGGGCAGATGCAGGGTGGCGTAAGCCCTCATGCCGGTGCCGGCGTGCCGGGGGCGGGCGGTCAGGTATCCCCAGCGCGGATCGAAGGCGTACGAGAAGACCATCTCCAGACGGTCGTCGAGCCGGCTGAGCAGCGACCACAGGCTGGAGAGTTGGCCGCCGCTGCGGAAGCCCAGCAGGCGGAGATGGTCGTCGCCGTTGATCTCGAGCGAGGCTTCGCCCTCGCCGTATACCGCGAAGCCGCGCCCTGCCCCCGATGCGGCGGCGAAGGCCGGAGTCATCAGCCCACGCTCGACCAGGTACTCTACCTCGACACTCGACATCCTCTCGAGCTCGTACACGCGCCAGGGACGGTCCCAACGGTCCCCCGTCAGGGTCTCTACGACCTCGGTCCGCAACGCCTCCAGGGCGGCTGCGTCTTCCGCATGAGGGAAGCGGCGTCCTGATTCGTTCCGGGCGAGCCCGAGCGCGGAAGCCGTGAGAACCGCCGGGGTCACTCCGACCCTCCTTCCAGCCTCTGCCCAAGCTCGGCCAGCCGGTCGCGCACCCCCGCCGCCTCCTCGAACCGCTCGCAGGCCACGAGTTCACGAAGCATGCGCTCCAGCCTCATGATCTCGTGGCGCAGGTTGTCGGTCTCGGGCCCCCGTCGCGGTATCTTGCCCGGGTGTTCGACCGGTTCCCCGCTCCCCAAAGCTTCCTCCAGGTAGTCCCCGAAGGCCTGATAGCACTTGGCGCAGCCCACCAGACCCGACTCCTTCAGGTCGGACAGCGTGGTGCCGCAGACCGCGCAGAAGCGCACGTCGGACTCAGGGGGCAGCGTGGGACTCTCGCCGCTTTTGTTCTTGCCCAGACGACGGAGCATGGAAGGGAGCGCCAGGACCAGCGCGAGGCCGTCTGTCTGCTCCGCCATGCTTTGAGCACAGGCGGGGCACAGGTGGGTGTGGCTGACGGTCTGGTTGACCACCCGCAGCACATGCACGGTCGCCGGTTCCGCGCCGCACATCTCGCAGATCACGGAGCCGCTTACATCTAGGTCCCAGTCGGGTGATTCTTCTGCGAACACCCGCTCCTCCTTCGCCGGCAGACCGTATCGACCGGCCTGCCTACCGGCACCAACGTACTGGGAACTCGGCGCGCGCAGTGCCGGGGAAAGGTCATTCACTTGCCGTATAGAGTTTATCACACCGGCTCTGCAGCCCGCGTCTCCGGCAAGGCCGCAGTACACCCATACCCGTCGAAGCGGTCCACCATGCGCCGGCCACCCGCGCCCGATCGAACGTCAGTCTTCGGCGGCCTGCCGGCGCTCGGGCCTCAGCTGGGGGAATAGTATGACGTCCCGGATCGACTCGACCCCCAGGAACAGCATGGCCAGCCGGTCGACACCTATGCCCAGACCGCCCGCCGGAGGCATCCCGTATTCGAGCGCTCTCAGAAAGTCCTCATCGAGGACATGCGCCTCCTCGTCGCCCGCCTCTTTGTTCCGGGCCTGTTCTTCGAAGCGCCGCCGCTGGTCCCCGGGGTCGTTCAACTCCGAGAAGGCGTTGCAGATCTCCCGGCCCGCGATGATGGCCTGGAAGCGCTCCACGAGCAAAGGATCGTCAGGGCTGCACTTGGCCAGAGGACTCAGCTCCACCGGATAGTCGATGGCGAAGGTGGGCTGCACGACCGCCGGCCATACGACATGCTTGAGGGCTTTGTCGACCAGCATGGCGAACGTGTCGCGGTTCTCCACGTCGATACGGTGTTCGCGAAGGACCTCTTTTGCGGCCCGTGGATCGGCCCGCATGGCGGCCAGTGACAGGCCGAGGTTCGCGTGCAGCAGAGAGTCGACGGTGCGCCGCGGCCAAGGGGCCCTGAGGTCGATGGTGTGCTCACCGGCTACGATCTGAGCGGAGCCGGTGACCTCCTGGGCCAGGGCCGGGATCATGTTCTCCACCAGCTCCATGATGGCGTTGTAATCCACGTATGCCCAGTAGAGCTCCATCATGGTGAATTCGGGGTTGTGAACGAGCGAGATGCCCTCGTTACGGAAGTTCTTGCCGATCTCGAAGACGCGGTCGAACCCACCGACGAGCAGTCGCTTTAGGTAGAGCTCGGGGGCGATGCGCAGGTAGAGGTCGGTATCGAGCGCGTTGTGATGGGTCACGAACGGCCGGGCGAGAGCGCCACCTGGAAGAGGCTGGAGGATCGGAGTCTCGACCTCCACGAACCCCAGGTCCTCGAGATACCGTCGCATACTCGTGACCAGCCTGCCGCGATCGAGCAGTCGCCGGGCCACCTCGGGATTGGCGATCAGGTCCACATAGCGCTGACGGTAACGGGTCTCGCGGTCGTGAAGACCGTGCCATTTCTCCGGGAGAGGGCGAAGCGACTTGGTGAGTATGGTCCACGATTCGACGAAGATGGTCAGTTCGCCGCGGCGCGTGCGGAACACGTGTCCTTCGCATCCGATGATGTCGCCGACATTGACCGCCTTGAGTCGCGCGAACGACGTCTCGCCCAGCGTGTCGATGTTGGCATAGATCTGCAGATCGTCCCAGCCGTCGCGCAAAGTGAGGAACACGGCTTTGCCGTGCTCCCGCCGGGACATCACCCGGCCGGCGGCCCGGCAGTGCGAGTCCTCGGCCTTCTGGTCCGTCGTGAGGTGCGCGTAGGTGCGCGCGATCTCAGCCAGCGGGGTGCGGCCGGGGAAGCTGCGTGCATACGGCTCGATTCTCTCCTTACGGAGCCGTTCGATCTCGGCCAGTCGCTCCGACTCCCAGTCGGGCTGCCGGTCCGCGGGTGGGCCGCCTCCATCGCGCTCTTCCGACGGGACGGAGGGATCCATCTAACACATCTTCCCGATGGCCAGGATCTCGTACTCGAGGGAGCCGACGGGCACCGGCACGGTGACCTCGTCGCCCACGCGCTTGCCCATGATCGCCTGCCCTATCGGGGACTCGTTGGAGATCTTGGCCTTCGTCGGATCGGCCTCGGCAGAACCGACCACGGTGTAGATCCGGACGTCGCCGGAGCCCTTGTCGCGAAGCGTGACCGTGCTGCCCACGCATACCCGGTCGGTCTCGATCTCGCAGTCTTTGATGACCCGGGCCCGCCGCAACTTCTCCTGCAGAACCCCGATGCGATGCTCGACCAGAGCCTGCTCGTTCTTGGCGTCGTCATATTCGGAGTTCTCCGTGATGTCGCCAAAATCGCGGGCGGCGCGGATGCGCTCCGCTACCTCCTCCCTTTTGATAGTGGAAAGGTAGTTGACCTCGTCCTGAAGCTCTTTGAGGCCCTGCTCAGTAAGGATGACTTCTTTTCGGGACACGAGTACCTTCCTTGGAAGACTACTGGGGTGGACTGCGCCTGAAAGTAGCGCGCCATTATAGGTATGAAGACCTCAGTTGTCAACGCGAGGAGCAGCACCGTCCACCCGCCCCGCCGACACCAATAACTCGTTTCAGAGTGAAGCCCCGGCCACCGAGTCCGGCGCCCCTTGGCCTTTATCGGGCCGCCCCCCAAGAGCGCGGAGGGCTGCGTCGAGGGCCTCTGCGCCGGACACGCCGCGCAGGCGTTCGATCACCGCCGGCTCCACTCCCGAGGGACGCAGGTACCACCCCAGCAACTTACGCACCCAGTGGGCCGCCCGCCCTGGGCCCTTCTCTTCGGCGGCCAAGGCCAATAGACGGCGCAGGTCTTCGACGACCTCGGGTAGGGGTGGGCGCGCTG
>JAJFUK010000025.1 GCA_021372435.1 Actinomycetes bacterium
TCCGAAAGAGCGAGAAGCCGGCAGGCGGGAGCAGCAAGAAGACCATGCTGCAGTCCATGTTCGGCCGCATGATGCCCAAGGGCACCAAGAAGCTCGGGCTCTCCAAGATGAATTTCGCGGGCCTGGGCGCTCCGATGATGAGGAAGGCCGCGAAGGATGCCGGAGGCATGTCGCTGGAGGAGCTCTTCGAGAGCGCCCGCGAGCAGGGCGTGAAGTTCGTGGCCTGCACACTCTCGATGGACATCCTGGGCTTCAAGAAGGAAGAGCTGATCGACGGGATCGAGTTCGAGGGCGTTGCCGCCTATCTGGCCGAGGCGGACGAGGCGAACGTCAACCTGTTCATCTGAGTCAGCGAAGTCACCCGACCAGGCGGCGCCGCTCAGCGCAGCCCGACCAAGCGGCGCCGCTCTGATCCGGGCCGCGGAGTGCAGGAGTGGCCGTGGCTCGTCCCGTCACATGGTCTTTGGGCCTCCGAGAGACGTTACGCGCCGCGCGGGCGTCTCGTGCTGCGGTGGCCATCTTTGCCCACCGACCGTCCACGGAGCGGGCCCACTGGACTAGGGATGGTGGCCCATCTGGGATCATCCGGGGGTCAGCCGAAAGAAGCAGCCGCCGGGCGTCTCAGCTACCTGGTATTTGCACATACATTGCCCTATCATACCTTGGTGACCGGCTGATCGGAGATCATGATGTCCCGACGAGACGAAAAGGGGAATCAAATGGGGGGCGCAGAGCCAGGGCGCGCGCGGTCCGAGCGGGCGCCCTCCCGGCTCCTTCTTTGGATCGCTGCCGGTGCCCTGACTCTCCTTGGAATCGCCCTGTTCTTGATCGGCTTCTTCCGCCAAGGTTTTCTGGGCGCGGTCTTCTACCTCATCGTGATCGCGATGGGCATCTATCTGTTCACCATCCCCCGGCGCAACCGCCGGGCGCAGGCTAAGAAGGAGCCGCCGGGTAAGGGGTAGTCCGGCGCTAAGGAAGGCCGGGCGTCCGGCCTGGTGCCTGCCACTCGTTTTAAGATGAAGTCGCGGCCGCCGAGTGCGCGCTGGACGGCCCGATAGTGCGTCCTCAGTCGCGCAAATGGCGCTACTCGCGCTCCCTGCGTTCTTCTCTCGCGCCCGCCCGGCTCGTCCCTTGCGACGGAGCTTCATCTTGAAACGAGTTCTTTGCCTCGCGCCGGGATCTCTCGACCGTCCGGGCGGCGCCGTCGGCAAGCCGCTGCATGACCGCTGCTCTCTGAGCCAGGGATCTTGCCATCAGGTCGAGTGCTTCCAGGCCCTCGGGGGTCACGGCGTAGACCCGCCGGCTGGGACCGGCTTCGGGAGTCTGCCACGAAGAGGCGACGAGACCCGCCTGCTCCATCTCACGGAGCATGCGGTACATCGTTCCCGAGTCGACGCACACCAGACTGCCTGCCAGCGATTCGATCTGGTCGAACAGCTCGTAGCCATGGGAGTCGGAGTCGGCTAGTGATGACAATATGGCCACCTCAAGCACCGACCGCCGGTACCGGCCGCCGCCGGGACCGATGCCCCCAGGTCCTCCGCACGCACCCGGTCCCGGGCCCGGTCCTGCGCCGCGCCTACCCCGCCCTCGCGGTATCCGAGGATCACCGTTCACGATAGTCACAGCTCCGTTCCCTTGTCACTCCTGCGAAACACGTAATCATTGATTGCCTTGTGCAAGGCGGTCGCCGCGTGGTTGGAGCAATGCTCCTTCGACTCCGGCAGGCCGCCCAGCGCGACCAGGATATCGAGGTCGTCGAGCCCGTACGCCTCCTCCAGGGTCTTTCCAGTGGCCAGTTCACTCATCATACTACAGGCCGCCACCGCTGCCGGACACCCGAAGACCTTGT
>JAJFUK010000036.1 GCA_021372435.1 Actinomycetes bacterium
AGGCCCGGGTAGACGGCGATCAGCACCGCCATCAAGGCCATGAGCACGATCAGCACTCGAGTGCCGGGGCCCGCATCCGCGAACACTGCGTCGCTCCAGGGCAGCCCGGGGAAGAGACCCGGCAGCACGTACAAGATGCCCAAGCCTATGAAGGCGAAATCGGCGATGCCTCCCCGGGCTATCCACGAGCGTCCCGGCTTGCGCAAGGCATTGAGGATACGCAGGGGGCGACCCAGATCGGCTATCAGAATCAGTCCGCCGACGGCGACCAGCACGATCCCCAACACATCCGGCAGGGACATGCCCCATATCGTCCCTGCGTCTTCGATGGAGAAGAACTGGCGAAGCAGGAACAACGCCGCGCCCAACCCCATGGTGCAGAACCAGAGGGCATGCCACAGATGCCACGTCTCCTGGTAGTGATAGCGGAGAACGAAGCGGTCGGGCACACCTTCCCTCTCGATTACCGGAACCCTTTCTGGCACGCGCATTCACTCACCACCCTTCCCGCATTGTTTGTCTGACAGACACCGGACGGCCTTTGCCGACCCCCTACCTTCCGGGCCCGATCGCGCGCGACCGGCGATCCCGCCTGGTACCTCTCGAACCGGGATCCTCCCCCTGCGATCACTGGTCTCCCTACGGTACTCACACCCATGCGCTATACCATACTCCCCCTCGTGACCGCAACGAACAGCAGGCCGCAAGGTCCCATGGGTTCGAAGCCCCTCCCCTG
Source organism: Actinomycetes bacterium (assembly GCA_021372435.1). Classification (GTDB taxonomy): domain Bacteria; phylum Actinomycetota; class Thermoleophilia; order RBG-16-64-13; family RBG-16-64-13; genus RBG-16-64-13. Next base: position 737 of record JAJFUK010000036.1, read on the forward strand.
CGCCTGACCACGGGGGATGTACGGTTTGATCATCGGCTCTGAGCGGCTGCCCGGCGGTGCGGACGCTCTATCGCTCTCGCTCTATCGCTATATTCTCATCGGAGCCGGCTTATACTCGCCGAAGACATCTCTGAACACTCGGGCGATCTCTCCCATCGTGGCGTAGTGCCTTGCCGCATCCTGTAGGTAAGGCATCAGGTTGCCGCTACCCTGCGCCGCCCTGCGCAGTGTCTCCAGTGAAGCCCGCACTGCGGCATTATCTCTCTCCGCTCTCAGCCTCTTCAGGTCCTCTCTGCGTGTCTCCAGTAACCGGGGATCGGGTTTGTGCATCTCGTAAGCCACGTCTTCTTCGACGCAGAACTTGTTCAGCCCAACTCTCACCTGGCGTCCGTCTTCCAGTGCCCTTTGCTTGAGATAGGCCGAGCGGCTTATCTCCTGCTTCAGCCACCCCGACTTGATGACCGCCATCATCCCGCCTTGTACCTCTATCCGCTCGATGAAGCGCGCCATCTCCGCTTCGATCTGGTCGGTCAGCGTCTCCACGTAGTACGAGCCGGCCAAGGGGTCGACCGTATCGCAGACCCCCGATTCGTAGGCGATGATCTGTTGGGCCCGCAGAGACATCGTGACGGCCTTCTTCGTGGGTATCGTCAAAGCTTCGTCGTACGAGCACGGCGCTATCACGGTGCAGCCGCCCAGAGCCGCCGCGAGTATCTCCAAGGCGATCCTCACGATGTTGATCTCGGCCTGCTGGGCGGTGAGCACGGAGCCGCCGGTGTTGGGATCGATCACACACCGCATGGCGTCTACATTCTTCGGGTCGTACCGCTCCTTGACCAGTCGGGCCCACAACCTCCGCATGGCCCGGCTCTTGGCCGCTTCTTCGAAGAGGTGGGTGTGGACCGCCGTGTGCTGCGAGATGCGCGCCGCGAACTCGCCCACGTCGATGGTGCCTCGTTTGCGCGCCTCCTCTAGGTAGAAGAGCGCGGTCGCGATCGAATAGGCGCCGTCCTGGACCACTGTGGAGCCCTGCTCGTGAATCGTGTAGGAGTTGATCTCGTACGTGAGACGCGGAATGTGCTTCAGGCCGTACTCGACCAGATCGAGACTCAACCTCAGGCTGTGCTCGGGAGGAAAGATGTACGTCCCCCGGCCGAGGTACTCGTCCATGACGTCGGGCTTGGCGCAGCCCCTCATCTTGTCGATCGGGAAGCCCTTCTTCTCCGCAGCGACGGTGTACATCGCCCAAAGCGGCAACACCATCGAACTGGTCGACCCGCGGATGGTCACCTCGTCCAGCGGGATGTCGGCCAGCAACTCTTCCACGTCGCGGAGTGACGAGAGCGACACCCCGATCAGGCCAACCTCCGCCTCCACCAGAGGGTCATCGGCGTCATACCCGAGCTGGGTGGGGATGTCGGCGGCCACGGCCATGTGCGTGTTGCCGTGGGCCAGGAGGTATTTGTGACGCTCAGCGGCGTCCTTGGCCGTCCCGAACCCCGCGTAGTCGGACATTGGCCAGATCTTGCTGCGGTACATCGTGGGGGTGATACCTCTGGTGAACGGATACTCCCCCGGGAAACCGAGGTCTCGGAGGTAATCGGCACCTGCCCTGTCGAGCGGCGTGTAGAGGGTCTTCACCGGTATCTCGGTGAAGATGTCCCGTTCGGGGCTCTCCGCCGCGTATTCCCTGAGGACGCCATCCTCCCATTGCTTCAGTCTCCCCGCCATCTCTTCCATGCGCTCGTCCATCATCCCGCACTCCCTTAGCTGGGGGGCTGCCGAAAAACGACGTCACGGCCGTCATTGTTCAGCAGCCTGCTACCGCCCGCTCTGTCTTGTGAAGCAGCCCGTTTCTCGCGCAGCCGCTCCAATGCGCCGTACAACTCCTCGATACCCACGTCGTTCAGGGCTTGGGTCTCCACGACCAGGGGCTTCTTCTTCCCTTGGCCCAACGCCAGTATCTCCGTGATCACGGTCGCCAGATCGCCTGTGCCCAGATCGGCTTTGTTGATGACGACGACGTCCGCGACCTCCAGGATGCCGGCCTTCATCGACTGCAGGTTGTCGCCCCATCCCGGGGCCAGGACTAAGACCGTCACATCAACAAGCTTCGTGACCTCGATGCCCTCCTGTCCGACACCCACCGTCTCGACGATGACCACGTCTTTGCCGCAGGCGTCGAGCAGGTCCACTGCGGCGCCGACCGCCCGGGACACTCCGCCCAGACTGCCCCGGCTGGCCATGCTCCTGATGAACACCCCCGCGTCTCCGTAGTGGCGCTCCATGCGGATCCGGTCCCCCAAGACGGCCCCGCCGGTAAGGGGGCTGCTAGGATCGACGCAGAGGACGCCCACGGTAAGGCCTTGAGCGCGGATGACGCCGATGAGTCTGTCGATCAAGGTGCTTTTCCCGCTGCCTGGAGGGCCGGTGATGCCTATGCGACAGGCTTTGCCCGACCGGCCTGGCCGCTGAGGAACCCCGGCCAGTACCGGCAGGACGCTCGACTCATCGTTCTCCAGCAGACTCATGAGGCGGCCGAGCGAGCTCTCCACACCGGAATAAGCGTCGGCGATGAGGCCTTCGAGGTCGCGGTTCACGGACGCCCACCCTTCACGTGGCTCCTGATGAAATCGGCGATCTCGGATATCGAGCTGCCGGGACCGAAGATCTCTGCGATCCCTTTGTCCTTCAGCGCCTGCCTATCCTCATCGGGGATGATGCCGCCCGCAAGGACCAGGATGTGATCGAGCCCGTTCTGTTTCAGCAGGTCCAGGATCTTGGGGAAGTAGTAGTTGTGCCCTCCGGACAGCAGACTCAGACCCAGGACATCCACGTCCTCTTGGCTGCACGTCCTCACGATGTTGTCAACCGATTGCCGCACTCCCGTGTAGATCACTTCCATCCCCTCGTCGCGCAGACCCATCGCAAGGGTGATGGCGCCTCTGTCATGACCGTCCAGCCCTGGTTTGGCGATCAGGACCCGTATCGGAGCACCCACTTCACACGACCTCCTCGTCGGATCGACCGGATGTGGACCTCATCGACGCCCCTCCGTCATCAACGGAATGAGATCGCAGACGTTCTCAGTCCGTTCAAGCCCATAGACGAAGGCGACCATCTCCCTGGAATGCCCTTCGGAGATGGCCTTGCTTCCGTACCCCGCCGCTTCCTCGAAACGTCTGATGATCCGAGCCTTCGACATCGGATTTCCGGGGAAACCGCTGGGGATGGGCACCGACATGTGACACGTGTCCCCCGCCGTGGTCGTGACGATCATGTCGGAGCGGAGGCTCCGCCCTTTGGATTCGCCTTCAAGAGCGGGGTCGGGGATCACATGTACGCGTTTGGTCAGCTCCATCACTTCGGGATCGCGAATGTGATCTTCATCGAAATGACGGAGCAACGAGTCTCCTCTAAGAAGAGCGTTGGCGATGCAGTATTGAAGACTGAACTGGGCATCGACCCGCGGGTTGCTGCCCACCTCGAACTGATGGCCGTTCATGTCATACGTATAAGGAGTCACTCGGACGTCGATCCTGGCGACGCCGCCCGGCGAAAGTCCATGCCGTTCGATCAGGCCGAGAATGGCGTCGGTGCTGGATATGGTGCCACCGCAGCTCGGGTAGTTCTTTAAGGCGACTTTGTCGAGGCGGAAGCTCTCACCCAGGCCCGCGGTGATGGCCGCCGGGTCGTATTCACCCGCAGCGTAGAGACGGAAGTACCCGTAGACCCCCTCGAGAAAGTGCTCCGGCCCGGTGATCCCCTCGTGCGCCATCTGGACGGCCGTTATCGCCGCTTGGGAGATCAGACCCTGGCCCACCCGCACCGCGGTCGTGCCGTCTACGATACTCTGGAAGGTCTGGACCGGCCTGTTGAAACCGAGACCGAAGGCACTCCGCATCTGTGCCGGGTCAAGCCGTAGTATCCTGCCGGCGGCGGCGACGGAGGCGAACATCCCGCAGACTCCGCTGGGATCGAAGCCGTTGTAGGTCGAGGCGTCGTTGATCCTGATGGCCATGTCGAACCCGACGGCCAGGGCGGTCAAGAACTCCTTTCCGCTGCACCCGCCCACGAGCTCGGCGGCCGCCAGGGCCGTCGGGACGGCCGAAGCCCCCACGTGCATGCCCGGTGGCATGTGATCATCGATGTCCAGGGCGCGGGCCATGGCGCTGTTGACGAGGGCGGCGTTATGCGCCGGTACCTTGCCCCCATGGACCAAGACGCTCGCCTCTTCACTCCCTCCCCACGCCCTGACCAGGTTGAGTAATGTGCCGCAGCCTTCGGAAGCCGCCCCACCGACGATGGCGCCCAGATCGTTCAGTACGACGTTCTTCGCGATGTCCATCGCGTCGGTTGGAACATCCTCGAAGCTACAGTCCCGGACGAAATCAACGAACCGTCCCTCCAGTCCGGCGTCTTCTCTCAGTCGCGGCATTCGTTCCCCCTTAAAACTCGTTTCAAAATGATTCTCCGCCGCAAGGGACAAGCCGAGCGAGCGCGAGAGAAGTAATTCAGGCAGCGTGAATAGCGGCGCTATCAGCACAACCGAGGACGCGCCATCGTGCCGTCCGGCGCGCACTCGGCAGCCGCGGCTTCGTTTTGGAACGAGTTCTTGGCACCCGCGTGCTCTCCTCGATCGTCACCCTGCACCTGCCACCCCCGGCAGCTACCTACCCATGATAGATGCTGCGGAGGCCCGGGTGATAGCGGGCAGGCCAGGCGAACCGCCGCCCCAACGTCTCCCGCAGCCGCTACTGAAGACGTACCCCGTCGCGATCAAGATGCTCGCAGACGAGCCCGAGACCCCGAGGGAGCCGTCCCGCCCCAGGAAGGACAGGGCGGGCACTACGCGGTGTGCCGGACGTTCTCCCCGGCCGGTCGCCAGGGCCTGACTGTCGCCGTGTTCCTCGAAGATCACCGGTGCTTCGAGCCAATCATCTCCTATGGACCCGTGGAGCCCCCTGAGGATCATCTGAAGGGACGCACGAGCTCGTTCTTCACGGCCGACAAGAAAGCAGTCGCCGAGTACGCGCGCCGGATGCTGCGTCTGCCGCTGGGGAAGTACCCCGGGGCGGTGATGCGCCTCTCAAAACGGCCGCTTCCGAGCCTGATCTGGTTATGATCTACTGTGACTCGGACCCGCTTCGCCATCTGTTGCTCGCCCTCAGATATCTGCACGCGACCCAGGGGTGACCTCGACCCTAGACCCCATCGGTTCTTGCGTACATTCAGTCGTCCCTCCCCTGCTTCGCGGGGAATACCAGGTCACCGTGCCCGGCCCCGGGGACTTCGAACGGGCCGGGCTCTATCATTTCGAGGAGTCCGGGATGGGCTTCCGGCGCTTCGCCCTCTCGGTGCAGCCCGGCTGCCGGCCGGGTTCGAGGCACCGGCCGGCAACGAGCCCGATCCAGGCCCAGACTCTTCCGAGTGTTGTGCACGTCGGATCCGCTCAAGGAACTCACACCGTACCTCTCGAGCTTCTTCTCCCCGACTCCGTTGATCTCGAGAAGCTCCCCGGGTGTGCCGGGGCGCACGGTTGCCATCTCCTGCAGTGAAGCGTCGTGGAAGATCATGTGGGGTGGCAGATGCTCACGAGCCACCACCTCCCGTCGCAGGACCCGCAGTTCCTCAAAGAGCGCAGCGTCGGTGGCGCCCCCTTGCGGCCGTCGTCCCGCGCTCACCGTGGGCTCCTGGGTCGATTGGGGCCGCTGCCGCCGGGTCCCCTCCGTGAACATCGGCGCCGTACGCGCCCTCACCAGCACCAGCGTAGTCTCGCCTCGCAGCAGCGGTCCGGCGGCCGAACGAGTTTCAGAACCGGGTACTTTCCCATCTCCTGCCGCAGGTAGCCCAGGTGAACGAGTTGCCTCAGTATGTTCCGCCACGCTTCAACGCTCAGGTTCATGCCGATGCCGTAGGTGGAGAGGCCGTCGTGTACGGGGTCCCTCAAGCGCCGGCTCTTGGAGCTGCGCAGCACGTCGACCACATGGACCACTCCGAACCGCTCCCGCAGCCTGTATACGCAGGACAGAGCCCTCTGCCCGTCCTCGGTCGCGTCGTACAGCTCGGGTGGATCGACGCAGACATCGCAGTTGCCGCAGTCGGTCTCCACACTCTCGCCCGGATAGCCGAGCAAGGCGCGTCGCCGGCACGTAGTCGCTTGAGCAAAACCCAGCAAGGCGCTGAACTTGTGCTGCTCGACGGCCACCCGTTCCTCGTTGCCGCCCGAATCGATCAGTACCCGCAACCGGGGGACATCCTCCCAGCCGAACAGCATGAGCGCATCCGCCGGTAACCCGTCTCTGCCTGCCCGGCCTATCTCCTGGTAACAGCCTTCGAGATACTGGGGCAGGTCCCAGTGGACTACAAAGCGCACGTTGGTCTTGGCGATCCCCATCCCAAACGCGACCGTCGCCCCTACAATCTGCGCCCGGTCGTACATGAACGCCTCCCGCGCCCGCTCCTCGGCCGCCAACCCAGCATGGTAAGCCAGGACCGCGATCCCGCGCCCGCATAGCTGCGCCGCCAGGTCCTCGGTACGCCTGCGGGTGGAACAGTAGATGATGCCGGCTTCGCCGGAGTGGGCGAAGAGGAAGCGCGTGAGCTGGGTGTAGGGATCGTGCTTGTGCAGCACCTGGATGCGGATGTTCGGTCGGTCGAAGCTCGAGACGAACATGGCGGCCTGCTGAAGGCCGAGTTGTCTGCGGATGTCCTCACGCGTATGAGGGTCGGCAGTCGCCGTGAGGACGATGAGCGGCACCTCAGGGAAGCGTTCGCGGATCCGGCAGAGCTCCACATACTCCGGCCTGAAGTCGTGCCTCACTGGGAGATGCAGTGCCCCTCATCCACTGCGACCAGTGCGATGCCGGCACTGCTCCCTTCGTCCAGCGCGGCCGGTCGCTCGAGGAAGCCGTCCCCGGTCGCCCGCTCCGGGGATACATACAGGAGGTCGAGCCGGCCGGCCATCAGGTCGGCGAATACTCGACGAACCGTTACGGGATCAAGCGAGGAGTTGTAGGCGGCCGCCCTGACACCATTGGCGCGGAGGGCGTCCACCCGGTCTTTCATCAGTGAGATGAGCGGCGACACGACGATGCCGGTCCCGGGCCGGAGGATGGCGGGGATCTGGTAACAGATCGACTTCCCGCCTCCGCTGGGCATGAGTACGAAGGCGTCCTCCCCGCGGAGGTCGTTCGCTTGGTCTTCGGCTACCCCGAGTTCCGACCGGGCTAGAAGGAAGTCATCGAAGCGATCTTCTGGCCGGAGGTCGGGGTCATGATCGGTCATCATAGTCACGCCGGGCACGCGAGGCCACTACCACTCCTATCCTGCGACGGCCCGAGGGCGCGCGCGGGCCCTGCGGGCCGGCAGTGAAGCCCGGTAGCACTCTGTACCAATGAGCAGAGCAGGGGCGACAAGCCTGCCCTGCTATCGTCACCGCGGTCCTATCGTCCCCCAGAGCTCCTTACGGCTCCTTCGACGGACCGCCGGCTTCGCCCTCGTCCTCCACGCACCCTTCTTCCCGTTTCCACGGGGAAGACACGAAATCGAGTCCGTAGTAGGTACAGAGTCTCCGTTCCTCATCATCGGCCAGGACCTTGTGCGCAGTCACGCCGGGCGCGCTCGCGACGCGACCCTTGTCCACACGCGTTACCAGGCGGTCGCCTTGCCGATCGACCTCTTTGGCCGGCACGGCCACCTTCTTCCAACCGAGCAACCCGGTCTTGACGATCAGCCAGACCAGTTCCCCCGTGTACTCGCCGTACCGGACGTCGGTCACGGTGCCGACCTTCTTGCCGTCGGCGTCGAAGAGTCCGAGACCGATCCACCCGACAAGACGTTCATCCGTCTCCCCCACAGCTGCTCCTTCCCGATGGTGAGCGTTATCCCTGCCTATCTACCCCATTTGGCAGAAAGGCAACGACGGCCGCCCGCTATCCACTCTTGGTGTTGCGCAGATGCCTCCCGCACCATGCCACCACCACCTTGTCCTCGAAAGGAGCGAAGTGGATACGCAGGCAGTGCTGCGGATCGAACGAATCCCCCAGACAGAGGTGTTCCTCGGCGAAGAGGGGCACGCCCTGATGTACCACGGTGCGCTCCTCCCGGTACTTCGTGCCGGTGATCTGACCTTCCTTGGCGGCATACTCCACCCCGGGGACCTCGTCCCGGTGCCCTTTGAACCACCGGACGGAGCCGGAGAACTTGTTCCCCAATATCCCCGCCAACTGCCTCTCCGTGGCATAACGCCCGAGGAGTCGCAAGGCCTCCCAAGCCTGGGCTACGTCACGGTAGGGAGAGGCGACTGCGCTCGCAAAGGCCCGGTCGTGCACGACCAGAGACCCGGCGAAGTCGATCTGGGCCCTTCGGAGAGCCTCCGAGAGGTCACTCGGAGGAGGTTCCACCATAGCTGGAGGGTTTCGCTCAAGTTCGGCGATGCGGGCATCGCGGGCGGCCAACTCGTCGAGCAAGGCCTGACGCTCAGCCTGCAGCCCGGCGATACGTGCCTGGGCTTCGAGGAAGGCGCGCTCGGCGTCTTTGGTGGCCTCGCGCCTCCGCCAAGCCTCGAGGATGGCCTGGGCCCGCGTGCGCACGTCGAGGGGTTGGCCGGGATCGGCGCTCATCCATCCCAGCCGGTCGAAGAGCGCTTCCCGGATCTCGCTCGTCTGAACCACGCCGTGCCGGCCGCCGCTCCGCCGCAGCGTCGAGATAACCGGACCCGAGATCTGTTCCTCCAAGGCAGGGTCCATGACTCCAGCGGCAGAGGCGGCCAGAGCCACCGACTGCACCAGCTTCTTGGTACTGAAGGGCTCCTCGCGGCCGTCCCGCTTGCGTACGGTGAAGGTGCGCGCGAACTCGGCGGCCAGTTCGCGCAGACGCGTGCATGCGTCCTCGAGCGTATAGACCGGCTTCTCCGGCACCACAAGCCCGTTCAAGATGGGGTTGTTGATGCGGTTGGGATCGATCAGCACCACCGGCTTGCCTTGATGACGGGCCCGGATGACGCCCAGAGTGGTACCGATGGACTCCTTCCACATGTTGGCGAGCAGGAGGTCGCAGGCCTCGAGCTTGGAGACCTCGCGCGAAAGCGCGTAGTCGTCGGGCCATTCCGCCGGATCCTCGAAGTCGAACTCCTTCTTCAGCGCCTGTTTGATCTCGTTCCGCCAGTGGGTGCGCTGCTCGTCGTTGCAGCCTCGGATCGGTCCCGCGAGATAGACCCGGACTTTGGTCACTGAGGCTCCTTTCCTCGGAGGCTCCTTTCCTCGGAAGCGGATGGGGACATCATATCGCCCGGCGCGGCCGGCCGCGGCCGGAGGCCGCCGCGACCATCAGGAGGACTGATGCGAGGGACCGACAACGGCGCAGAACTCGAGACGCTTTACCCTCTGCTGGTGGAGACCGCGGGGCTTCCGCAGGACGTAACCGGCCGCTCTGCGGCCGGCTGCGCGTCGACCGAACCCGGGCACGAACCGGCGCCGGACACTGGTATCCGGGAACATACGCCGGCGCCCGGCGTCGTGGGACGCACCCAGGGATGCCTGCTCGGCCGGTTGGCAGGGGATGCGCTCGGCAGTCTGGTCGAATTCCGCAGTCAGATCGAGATCCGGCGCATGTACCCCGACGGCGTCCGTGAACCGGCCGATGGTGGCACGCACGACACCATCGCCGGACAGCCGACCGACGATTCCGAGATGGCGCTTATGCCGGCGCGGTCCATTATCCGCGCGGGCAGATACGACGCCGGCGAGGCGGCGACGGCGTACGCGCGCTGGTTCGGCTCGTATCCTCTCGACTATGGAGCCACGACCGCCCAGGCGCTGTCTCCCGCCCTCGATGCCGTGAGACGCGGCGGGGCCCCTGAAGCAGTGGCCGCGGCTGCGAGAGCAGCCGCCCGGCGCGAAAGCCAGGCGAACGGCGCCCTCATGCGGGCGAGCCCGCTCGGGATCTTCGCCCATGCTCTGCCGCCCGCGACCGCCGTCGGCCTGGCCAGACAAGACGCCCTACTCACTCACCCTCACCCGGTCTGCCAAGACGCCAACGCGGTCTTCGTCCTAGCAATCGCCCATGCCGTCGCTACAGGCAGCGGCCCTGAAGAGACCTATCGTTTCGCGACCGACCATGCGGCGGCCCTAACCCGGGTCGAGGTCCGCGACTGCCTGGAGCAGGCGGCGGCCTCTCCCCCGGCCGACTTCCAGAGCCGGCAGGGTTGGGTGCTCATCGCCCTGCAGAACGCCTTCTGGCAGCTGCTCCACGCTCCCGGTCTGGAGGCGGGCGTGAACGACACCATCATGCGGGCCGGAGACACCGATACCAACGCCGCCGTCGCTGGGGCCCTCCTCGGCGCCGTATACGGGATCGAAGCGATTCCCGCCCGTTGGCGCGACGCCGTCCCGGCCTGCCGCCCGGAGCAAGGAAGGCCGGGCGTCCATCGACCTCGACCGCGGCCCTTCTGGCCCGTGGATGCGCTGGAGTTGGCTTGCGCGTTGGCCGGGTTGGCAAGTGCATAGCGGTCGGACCCGGACAACTTATCGCATCACCCGGTCCGCTCCCTGCGTCGCCCGCCCCACCGGCCTGGTACGTCGGCGACTCTCCCCAAGAGCACCGGCTCTGACTGCGTAGCGGACCGGTACCCCACCGGTCCTGCCGCAGCCCTCCCATTCAACATGAGCGACCGTGGCAGAGGGAGGCAGACGGCCGGGGCGCTCCGGGCGGCCAACGCAAGACGCCTCTCGTTGTCGGTCACTCAGTCCACGTGTAGGCGACGATGGGGTTCCCCTCGTCCACCCACGCCTCCAGCGACCCATCGTAGATCTTGACGTCCGTGTACCCAAGCAGCTGGGTGAGGAGGAACCACCACGCGCTTGCGTAGCCACCGGCGCCGCAGTAGCAGATTATCTCCTGGTGTTTGTCCTCGCCGATGACCCCGCCGGCCATGTCCCGGATCAGCTCCACCGGCCGATAGGTGCCGTCCGTTTCCCACACCCAGATCATGGGGAGGCATCGGGCAGTCGGGATGTGCCCCCTCATGTCGGCAAAGGTGTCGACCGAAGCCCCGAAGAAGTCCTCAGGGTTCCTGCCGTCGATGAGCACCGCTTTGCCTATGTGCTCCTTTACGTAACCGGTCGAAACCCATGAGTCGCTGTCGACGGCGCTACTGTACGGGACGGGCGTGATGGTGGGAACGTCGGTGGTCGTCGGCCTGCCCTCACTCTCCCACTTCGCATGCCCTCCGGCGAGCACCGCCGCGTTCCTGACCCCCGCGTAGATGAGAGTGACCGCCACCCTGACCGAGTCGGCAAGAGCGTACGGGGGAACGCCTGGTTCGGGCAGAGGACCGACGATGACGACCTTCGACTCCGCGGCCAGCCCACAGTCCCCGATCGTCTTCAGCAGGCCTTCCGTCCCCGGCAACTCCAAGATCAGATCGCCGGAGTCCGCCCAGGCGGACACCAGGCCGAAGGGCACCGAGATGGCGCCGGGGATATGGCCGGCCAGGTAGTGCTCAGCCCATCTGACGTCGATCACGACCAGGTCCTCATCGCCCAAGTGGGCTTCGAGCCAGTCGGTCGAGACGATCGGATCAATAGTACGGGTCATCGTGTCGGTCCTCCAGTGTTCGCGCAGTCTCATCCGGCAGCCGCAAGTCCTGAAAGGCATCGTGTGGTCATCATTCTCGCCCGGCCAGCTTCCGTAGCCGGCGGACGAACCTCTGCCACCGACCGTGAGATCCCTGGGCAGTCGCAGCAGTACCCGCGCCGGCACCGGACGACGCTCCTGAGGTCGCGACACCCGCAGCGACGGCCTCGGTCATCACCGTCAACGGGAACATCCACACCCGGCGTTCGTCGTCGAGCTCGTCGCGCTGTCGCTCGGTGTAGGGGGCGCCGGCCAGCTTCATCCTCCCGGTGAAGACGAACCGGTCCTCTTCCTGGTTATCGAAATGAAAGACGGCCACGCCGTTTACGTCGGATTCCGCTAGAGTACGGTTCTGGCTTTCATCCAGATCCTGATCCCCTCTGAGACCCCTGCCCGTGAAGTGGAAGACCTCTCCTTCCCACCGGTCGTGGTACGGACCAGCCGATTCGCCGGACACGAGAACCAGGGAATTCGTCACGAGCGAGCGGCGCATGCTGCCTACGGAACTGCAATTGAAGAGTTGCCGGATGTCATCGTTGGTCAGGACTTCTCCCTTGTGAAGACCGGGTTCGAAGTCGGCCATGGCTCCTGCCCTCCTTTTCGATGATCTCCTCCGCCGGGATTCCGTCGACATGCCTTGGTACTCACCATCGTACAACCAAGGTGGCGCCGCGGATAGCACTCTGTCGGGCACACCTGCCCACGGACACTCCGGCGCGCCGGCGGCCGGTGCACCGGCCTCGCGACCTGCACCGGCCGCTAGTGGGTCGTGCGACCATGTCCCTAATGCGGCGAAGCGGACACCGGCCGTACGGACATCCTGAATGCCCCGTCCGGCCGGCATGCTAATATCCCGGCCATGGAGCCGCAAGCCCTCACCATCTCCCTTGATGAGTACCGCGAACGGCGCCGCCGAGTGCTGGAATCCCTCGAAGGCGCCGCGGCGGTGGTGCTGGCCGGCGCCGAGATCGCGTCCGATTCCCGCCAGTGGCGTTGGCGGACCGACCGCCTCTTCTGGTACCTGACCGGGATCGATCACGAGAGCGACGCCGCCGTCCTGTTCGATCCCACGACCGAGGACCCGGCCCGGCGCATCACCCTCTTCCTGCGCCCGCGCGATCCGGAGGCCGAACGCTGGGACGGTGGCCGCGACCCCATCGACTCCGCCCTGAAGGCCAAGACGGGCTTCACGAACATCAAGCGCACCGGCTCCCTTCCCGGCCTGCTGACCGAGGCGGCGCGCCGGACCAAGCGTCTCGCCTGCCTACACCCCTTCACGCCGTACAACGCCGAGATCTCGCCCGACTTGGCGCTCTTCAGGAGGATCGGTGAGCACGTGCCCGGCGTGGCCGTCGAGGACCGCACTCAACTGCTTCCCGCGATGCGCGCGGTGAAATCACCCGCCGAACTGGCTCTGATCGAGCGCGCCGTCGCAGCGACGGCGGCGGGCTTCACCGCCGGTCTGCGGGCCATCCGGCCTGGGCTTCGCGAGGCGGATATCGAGCGGGTGATCACCGCCACCTTCCGCGAGCTCGACTCCGAGCCCGCCTTCGAGCCGATTGTCGGCGCCGGATCGAACGCCGCGGTGCTCCACTATCAGGATTCGGAAACGGTCGTCAAAGAGGGCGATCTGATCGTCATCGACTACGGCGCCGCCTACGGCGGCTACGCCTCCGACGTCACCCGCACCTTCCCGGCAAGCGGCCGCTTCACCGCCGAACAGCGTGAAGTGTACGAGGTCGTTCTCGAGGCCAATCTGGCCGCCATCGCCGCCGCCCGCCCGGGCGCTACCTTCACAGAGGTCGACGCCGCGGCGCGGGCGGTCATCGAAAAGGGCGGCTACGGCGACGCCTTCATCCACGGGACGAGCCACAACGTGGGCATCGAAGTCCACGATGTCACCCCGGACGGTCCTTTGCAGGCGGGGATGGTCATCACCGTCGAACCGGGCATCTATCTGCCCGACAAGGGTTTCGGGGTGAGGATCGAGGACGACGTGCTCATCACTGAGACCGGCAGCCGGGACCTGACCGGTGCCATCCCCAAGACGGTGGCCGCCGTCGAGGCCGCCATGGCCTCCCGTTAAAACTCGTTTCAAAATGAAGCTCCGCCGCAAGGGACGAGCCGGGCGAGTGCGAGAGAAGGACGCAGGGAGCGTGAATAGCAGCGCTATTTGCGCGACCGAGGACGCAATATCGCGCCGGCCGGCGCGCACTGGGCGGCCGCGGCTTCATTTTGAAACGAGTTCTAAGGCGCGCGTCGGACGACAGGCCGGCGATGCCCGCTCCGGAACCCGCGGAGAGCATTGGTCGGACACATACTCGGCCGGCCGGGGGTCGATCCGACGGAGGCCGGTCCGGTAGGGGGCAGGCTGCTCAGGCGCCCGTCGCGGTTGCCGATACAATGGAGGTGGACAGCAGGGGTACGTACCCGGCGGCGATGACTGGTTTGCCGGCGGGCGCGAGATCCGGCGTAAGCCGGGCTAACAAAGGAGTCACCATGCGCAGAACGTCGACAGTTTTACTCGTTGTGGTCGCACTACTGTTGGTCATAGGGGCGACTGCTTGTGGAGAGGCTTCCCAAGAGAGCCTCGCCGGGGAGGACCAATCGCCCCAAGCCATCATCGCCGCGACCATGACCGCTTCGGAGACCATGACTGAGGCCACGGGCAGTTTCGACGTGGCCCTCACTTTCGATGCCGATACCTCCGACATGCCGGATGAAGCTAAGGCCTTCGTCGACGAGCCGGTGAGCGTCTCGGGCACCTTCGGCTATGTGAACGAGCCCCGGGCCGGGGATTTCGCCATCAAGCTCTCTCTGGCGGGAGAGACGATCGACGTGGGGATGAAACTGATCGAGAACAAACTCTGGCTGTCCATGCTCGATCAGTGGTACGAGGCTCCCGCTGAGATGGAGCAGACCATGGCCCAGTCCTTCGACCAGCAGACCCAGTTGGAGGAACTCAAGACGCTGCTCGGGGAGCTGGGCGTCGATCCGGTGACCTGGTTCAAAGACCTCCGTCTGGTCGGTGAGGAGAGCATCGACGGCGCCGACGCGTACCATCTGGCCGGCTCCCCCGACATGGCGAGGATGATGGCCGATGTCGTCGGGCTGATGCAGAGCGAGGAGTTCATGAATATCGTCGATCCCAGCGGTACCATCACCCAGTCGATGGGCGCCGGTGAGCTCGCGCCAAGCCCCGAGGACCTGCAGGAGATGCAGACCCAGCTCAGCCAGATGCTCAAGGACTTCACGGTCGACCTCTGGGTCGGCAAAGAGGATTCGATGATGCGGAAGGCCACAGCGGATCTCAGCATAGTCCCTCCCGCCGGTGAGGAGACGGGCGGTTTGAACGGCATCGCCGTGAAGGCCTCGATCTCCCTCGCCGACCCCGAGGGAGCCCTCGAAGTGGAGCCTCCCGCCTCTGCTCTGCCGTACGGCGATCTCGAGAAGGCCATGCAGGAGAACCCGGAGATGTTCTTCGGCCCGCTCATGGGCCTGATGGGAGGCCTGGGCGGCTACGGGACGGGCGGCGGTAGCTACTAGAAGGGCGCAAAAAGAACTTCAGCCACCCAGGATCTACAGGCCGGCGGCCGCGCTACCGCGTCAGTCTGCGCGCGAAGTCGAGCAGACGTTCGATATCCTCAGGAGCCATCCCCCGGAGGAGTCGCTCTAGCTCGATAAGCGCGGCGCGCATATCACGGTTCGGACCACGGAGAGAGGGCCGTACCGCGTAGTCCTGGCCGCGAACACCCGGCGGAGACCCCGGCTGCGTCACTCGGGGCCGGCCCGTCCGTTGCTGCTCCTCACCGTGCATGGGCCGCGACTCTGAAGCGAGGGCGTCCATACGAGCCTCCGCCGCCTCGATCAATTGGAACATGCGCAGGCCGAGGGCCTCGGCGAGCGGGGCGAGTATCGTCGACGACGGAGGCTTGTTGCCGTTCTCTATCTCGGTGAGGTATGAGTACGAGATCCCCACCCGTTCGGCCAGCTCGCGCCGCCCCATGCCGAGATCGGTGCGGAAGACCTTGATCGTCCGCCCCAGCGCTTCGGCGAACCCCGGTCTGTCCCTGATCCCATCTTCACTCGTGGACGTGCGTACCACAGATCTTCCTATCCGACCCAGATGCCACACTGTCGTCAGAAAATAGCACATTTCCGATTGTAGACGAGCAGCCTTGTTTTGACCCTATTAGTGATATAATCACACCGCTAGTGACAAGAGGCGCCGCGCTGGGAGGCCGGCCTGCAAGCAAGGGGAGGGAATCATGCGCACGTACGATCCATACACTCAGATGCTCCAGCATGCCCTAGGAACGCTCCGGCTCGAGAAGACGCGCGTCCACAAGGGGCTGTGCGTACTCCCCCTTACGTCGACGGCGGAGTGCTCGGCGAAGTACGTTCTTCTCGAGACGGCCGTCGCCCGGGGCACCCTGACCGTCACCGAGGTCGACGAGGCGGGCTCCGTGCCCTATCTCGCGGCAGTCAACAAGGGTCCCTGGCCGGTGTTGATCTTCGACGGTGAGGAGCTGCAGGGCGCCAAGCAGAACCGCATCTGCAACGCCACCATCCTGGTGGGAGTGGGCAAGAGCGTGCTCCCGGTGTCATGCGTCGAACAGGGCCGATGGAGCAGCAAATCCCAGGCGTTCAGCGTGGGCATGTACGCGGCCCATCCCAGTCTGCGCATGAAGAAGGAATTCTCCGTGCGCCGGCACGCTGCCATGTCGGCTGTGGCGAGTCGCACCGGCGGGCACGAGCATGCACAGGGAAGGACCGGCGGTCCGGCCGCTCCCGCGTCAGGCTTCGAGTCGCAGCAGGAGCGCGCCGCCCGGTACGGCGGAGCACAGGCTGAGGTCTGGGACGAGGTGGCCGAGAGCATCCACCGCCTCGGCGTTCGTTCCGGCACGATGGCTTTGGCCGACAACTATGAGTCACGAGGCGGTGACGTCGACGAATACGTGAAGGCCCTCTGTCCCGACGATGACGAGGCGCTCGCCGGCATGGTGGGCGTTGCTGTGTTCGTGAACGGGCGCTTGGCGTGTCTTGATCTGCTGCAGCCGCCCAAACGGTTTCGACAGCTTTACCCGAAGTTGCTGCGCGGGTATGCTCTGGAAGCGCTGTTCTCGGTCTCTCCTTGGGCGAGTGCCGACATGTCCTCCGAGCAGGAAAGACCCACGCACCCCGACCTGCGATCCGCCGCACGCCCCTCCGACTTCGACCCTGAGGCTATCACGCTGCGGCTCTACGACGAACTCAAGGAGGCCCGGCTTCAGACACAGACCGCGGTAGATCTCGGCCAGGACCTGCGCTTGGAGGGCAGAACGGTCTTAGGTGCCGGACTCGCCTGGAACCAGGACATCATCCAATTGTCGCTGTTCCCGAAGAAGGCGGCGTAGGGGGACGTAGCCGACTGAATAGCAGCGTTGCCTGCGCCACCGAGATTGCTGCCTTCTTGCTACTTGTCTTCGAGGAGCTGCTCGACCTCTGACATCTTGCCTTCGGCCAGCTCTTTGGAGACATAGACCTTGCCGCACTTGGGGCAGGTCAGCAGCTCATGGGCGACGGTGTGCCCGAGGTAGCTGAGCACCGTCTTCTTGGGTACGAGCTCCTCGTCGCACCTGCAGCATTTCCAGACCCTCGTTCCGGCGGCCACGACGCTCACTCCTCCCGCTCGAAGCGCATGCGGTGATAGTAGGCGCTCTGCACCTCGTACGTGTCCGGAGCGATCTCCCGGTACTGCACCCAGTAGGTGATGACGGGCCTTACCAGGCCGGCCAGGCTCGTGCCATCACTCTCATCGTAGAACTTGTCGCAGGAGGTTTCCGCCCGCCAGATGGCCTCTTTGAGATCGAGCGCCGAGATAAGCTTCTCTTCCATCTCTTTTTGGAGTTCGTCGTCGATGACCAGGGTCAGCGACTCCCATTCCCGTCGCTCGGGTTCGAAATCGATGTCCTGGGTCTGCTTCATCAGCTCCCTCTTCACCCTCAGACTGTTGTTCCGCTTCTCCTCGAGAGTGGGCACCCGAGAGTCCGCCGTGAGTCCTAAGGCCACGTCCAGGATATGGACGCACTCCTTGCCGCGTAAGGCGAAGACCTCTCTGCAGTTGGCGCAGTAGACGATATAGGGCTTCGCGCCGGCTTCGGCACGATTCCGGGTTATCTCATCATACAGGTCTGGATTCGCGATGCGGATATGCCCGCCGTGTCCGCAGCAGCGGTTCCGCTCCTTGAGCTCCTCGAGAGCCACGCCCGCCTTCCCGGCCAGGTTCCTGACGGCCGCCTCCATGCTGTGGTCATCCCTTGCCGCGCAGGGGTCGAAGACGGCCGCTTCGGCGAAGGGAGCGACCGGCCTGATGGTTTCCGAGTCCGCCAACAGCTCGTACAGCGAGACCCTGGGGATCTCAGGCATGAAAAGGCGAAAGAGCCCCTCGCAGGTGGCGCACGCGAAGACCAGGGTGGGTCTGCCTAGACCGCTCCACTGCCGCCGGGTCTCTTCGATGTTGGCCTGCAGACGGGCCTCGTCTCCTGCCCAGTAGGCGGGGGCGCCGCAACACCCTAGGGTGATGCCGGCGCCGCGGGTCTGACGCAGGAACTCGTACGACCTCAGCACGTGCTCAGGGTTGGAGGCTCTGAGTTGGCAGCCGGGATAGAACGCGTACTCGCAGGCGGGCCGCCCTCGAGGAGGCGAAGCGAAGGCGCCCTCCCCAGTGGCGAAGTCCATGTCACGCAGCCAGAAGTCGTGCAGCGCCGCGGGATGGACGCCGGCACGCATGCGGGCGGCGCGCGAGAACTGAAGAAGTGCGCCTATGTCCACGCCTACGGGACACACCGATCTGCAGTAGCCGCATATGTTGCAGGAGTACGTCTCCCTGGTGACGGCGCGCGTCGAAAACGGATTGGCCTCCATGTCGGTATAGACCTCGAGCGCGATCTGGCGCGGATCCTTGCGGAAGCGGCTCAGCATCTCGCACGCGGCTATGCACTTTCCGCAGTCGCACTGCAGACAGCGCGCGGCCTCAGCTTTCGCCTCCGCCTCGGTGTATCCGTCGGGACCGGATGCTTGGACAAGCGGCACGGATACGGCGCCCTCGTGGTCGAGGTAATGCCCGCACTTGGCCTTGTCGTACTCGCCGGGAGGCCGTGTGGCTCTGCCCGTCTGAAGGAACACCTCGATGATCTTGGACGCCTCGATGCCCTGGGCGATGCCTTCCATGAGGGTGACACCGCAGAGCTCCCCTCCCATGAAGACCTTGGGCATCGAGGTCGTGAGCAGCCCGCGGTCCCAGCTCTCGAGAAGCCCGAAGGAGCCGCCTCCGGCTCCCGTGGCGACATAGACCGCGTCGAAGTCCACAAGCTCGTCCAGGTCCCGCACCTCGGCGCCGAAACGGAATCCCACCTCGACGGCCGAGAATTGGAGGGCTATGTCGGCGTCGAACTCGGCAAAGCGGGGGTGAGGGCGGAGGGCGCCGCCCCAGGCGTCCCGTTTTTCGAAGACGGCGACCCGGAACCTCTTCTGCGCGAGGTTCAGCGCAGTCGAGAGCCCGGCCGGCCCGGCGCCGACCACGGCGATGCGCCTGTCCTTGGGCGGAATGGCATAGGACTGCGGGCGGCGGTCCTTCGCGTAGCGAAGGACCGCCCCTTCCACGTCCCGCACGGCTATCGGTTCGTCCCCCAGGAGCGGACGTTGGCAATGCTCTCGGCAAGGCTGATCGCACAGGGCGGCCACGATGGCGGGAAACACGGTGGCATCGCGCAGGACCTTATAGGCCGCCGCCCACCTGCCCTTGCCCGCCTTGTCGAGGAAGGAGCGGACATCCAGGCGAAAAGGGCAGGCCCAGGAGCAGGAGGCCGGCTCTCCCCGGAAACACTCAGCGGTGTAGGCTGTGGCATCCTCGAGTCTCATGAGCTTCCAGGACGGTGCTCAGATCGGGTTCGCCTTGATCATCTCCAGCTCTTCCTCGAAGTCGCTCCCCAGGTAGTACTTGGGCGGAGTGAGGTCCTCGCCCCGCTGTTTCGCTTCCCAGCCGGCCTTGACCTTGTCGGGGGTCGCCGGTAGTGCATAGACGCGGACCCCGCAGGCGTTGTTGATGGCGTTGATCACGGCCATGTGGTTGGAGGATTGGAAGACCTCGGAGCAGCCGCAGGACCCGTGCGGTCCGGCAGGACGCGGTGTCTCGAGGAAGACGAGGTCGATGTCGTCCGGGATCATGTCGATGGTCGGCACCCCGCAGCCGATCATGTTGCCATGCTTATCCTCTGCCTCGTAGTTCTCGCTCAGGGCAAAACCTATCGAGTGAGAGAGCCCGCCGTAGCCTTGGCCCTCGACCGAGAGCAGGTTGCCCACGACGCCGACATCCCCGACCCAGGTGAACCTGAGCACCTGGGTCTTGCCGGTCTCGACGTCCACCTCCACCAAGGCCAGGTTGACCCCGTACATGTAGGTGGGGTTCTTCTCCCCCTCCCCGGTATTGGGGTTGGGTCCGGGATCCAGGCCGATGTTGAACTGGTCGTAGTGGCCGGTGTACTTGGTCGGGATCCCTTCCGCCACCATCTCGGCGTGGGTGCGCCACGTCCCATCGGGCCTGCGCATGGCGTCCATGAGCTGCCGTGCCGCGTCGAGGGTGGCGTTACCGGCCATGTAATGGGAGCGGCTGGCGGCGGCCAGGTTGGTGTCGGGACAGATCTTGCTGTCGTTCATGACCAACTTGACCTGGTCGGGCCTGATGCCCAGGGGTTCGAGCGCCTTCACCGTGTGGGTGAGCGTGCCGATATCTCCGCCCTGACCCATGTCTTCCCAGGTGTTGTAGTGGGTGATGCTGCCGTCAGGATTGAGTTCCAGCGCCACCTCGGCCACGTCGAAAGCGCCGATGGTGATGATGAAGCCGCCCAACGCTATGCCGACCCCCACGTGCCGGCCCTCGGCCCGGGCCGCCTCGGCTTCGGCCTTGTAGCGGTCGTAGATGGGCTTGGCCATCTCCAGCAGCTCAGGATAGATGTAATCGTGGTACGGCCGGCTGTTGATGGTGAGGTCCCCGGGCCGGGCCGCGTTCTTGTAGCGGAACTCCCAGGCGTCGACGCCGGCCTTCTCGGCCGCCATGTCGGTGAGGGCTTCGGTGGAGGTGTAGATCTGCGGAGAGCCGAAGCCCCGGTAGGCAGTGTTGAAGGCGTGGTTGGTCGCACCGCCGCGCACCAGGCCCTTGAAGTTGGGGATGTTGTAGCCGTGGAAACCTACGGTCGCAAGGTTCATGAAGATCGGAACAGTCCCGTAGGCACCGTGGTCAAAACCAACGTCGTACTCCGCCGCGATGATCTTGCCGTCACTGTCGCAGGCGATGCGGCCGTTGGTGAAGGTGGCCGCCCGCTTCCCGGTGATGTGGTTGAACTCGTCGTAACTCAGGCTCATGCAGCAGGGCATGTCCAGGTTCTGCACGGCCGTGATGACCAGGGCGTGAGTGTTCGCAGCGATCGAGTAGCCGAAGGAACCGCCCACGGTGTTCAGCAGCATGCGGATGTTGTCTTT